>NZ_MUND01000434.1 GCF_002154375.1 Streptomyces glaucescens
TGGGCGGCCGGCACGTCGTGTACACGATCTGGCAGGCGTCGCACATGGACCAGACGTACTTCCTGTGCAGTGACGTGAACTTCCGCTGAGCCGGGCCGTCACTCCCGCCGGGTGCGAGGCGCGTCGGGCGCCTCGCACCCGGCGGGGCCCGTCCCGCCCTCCCCGGGACCGCCCGCGCCGTACAGCCGCGCCGAGGCGTCGACGTGTGCCAGCCGCCGCAGCGAGCTGAGCACCGCCTCGCCCAGTACGGTGCCCACCACCACGCCCTCCACCATGCCCTCGACGGCCACCTGCCGGTCCACGTAGCCGAGGTCGGCGCGCGCGACCTGCTCCGCGGCGTCGGCGTAGTCGTCGAGCACCTCCACGAACGCGCCGTGCCCCAGGCGGTCCATCGCGGCCAGGGCCCTGGCCAGGTCGGCCGCGGCGGGACTCTCCGCGGACGCCTCCCAGCCGCGCCGGGAGATGAGGTCGGCGACGACGGCCCGGGCCGCCGCCGACTCGGCGTCGTCCCGCTCGCCGTCCGCGCCGCCGAGCCGGTCGGCGGCGGCGCCCAGCACCTTGTGCAGCGGACGCCCCGGATCGTCGAGGGCCGCCAGTACGTCCGCGATCTCGGCCACCTTCATGCCGCCCACATCCAGCAGGGCGCGGATCAGCTGGAGCCGGCGCTCGTGGCCCTCGCCGTAGGTCGCCTGGTTGCGGCTGGTCAGCTCGCCGGGAGGGAGCAGCCCCTCACGGACGTAGTACTTGATCGTCGGTACCGGCACCCCGGTCTTCCGACTCAACTCTCCGATGCGCACGGCCGGTTCTCTCCTCGCCCTCGGCGCTGACCCCTCACCCACGGGCCTTGCGGGGCCCGCTGCCCCATGGTAGATAGTGCAGCTATCGGATAGCGGATAGCGCCACTATCCACTTTGGGGGTTTCATGATGTCCACGTTCTCCTTACGCACGCGTTCCCCCCGGTCTTGGCACCGGCCGCTGGTGCTCTTCTCGGCCCTGATGGCGGTGACGGCGGTCGCCTCCGCCGTCGGACTGGCCGTGGACGACCGGGTGCTGGTGGGGGCGCCGATATGGTTCAAGCCGTTCAAGTTCGCCGTCTCGTTGGTGGCGTACTGCCTCTCCCTCGCCTGGATGCTGTCCCTGCTGCCCCGCGGCCGGCGTGTGGGCTGGTGGGCGGGCACCGTCGTCGCGCTCACCGGGTTCGTCGAGATGGTGATCATCATCGGGCAGGTCATCCGGGGGAAGCGCAGCCACTTCAACCGCGAAACTCCCTTCGACGAAGCGCTGTTCAGCGCCATGGGCGTCACGATCGTCGTCCTCTGGACCGCCACGCTCGTCATCGCCGTCCTGCTGCTGCGCGCCCGGATCGCCGACCGGGCCGCCGCCTGGGCGATGCGCTCCGGCGTCGTCCTGGCCCTGGCCGGGGCCGCCGTCGGCTTCCTGATGGCCCGGCCCGCGCCGGGACAGCGAAGGGGTGTCTCCGAGGTGGTCGGCGCGCACAGCGTGGGCGTGCCGGACGGCGGTCCCTCGATGCCGCTGACCGGCTGGTCCACGACCGGCGGCGACCTGCGCGTCCCGCACTTCGTCGGCATGCACGCCCTGCAACTGCTGCCGCTCCTGGTCATGCTGCTCACCGCACTCGCCCCGCGCCACGCCCGCCTCGCCGACGCACGGGTGCGGCTGCGCCTGGTGCTGGTCGCCGCCGGGACCTACGCCGCCGCCTTCGCCCTCGTCCTCTGGCAGGCGCTGCGGGGCCAGCCGCTGGTCCATCCGGACGGGGTGACGTCGGCGGCGGCAGGGATCATCGTGCTCGCCGCCGCGGCCGGGACGTACGTCTCGCTCCGGCAGCCACGGACGCCGGTGCCCGACCCGCCCGCTGCCACCGCCGGCGCCCTCGCCCCGAAGGACCTCGTGCGATGACCGAATTCCTCTTCCAGCTCTCCTTCTGGCTGGCCGCGCCCGTCTGGCTCCTCATGATCTTCGCGCCGGGCTGGGGGCCGACCGCCCGCGTCGCCGCGTCACCGTGGACCGTGACGCCCGTGCTCCTCGTGTATCTCGCGCTCGCGATCCCGGTCCTCCCCGACCTCTGGACCGCCGTCCGCAGCCCGGACCTCGACACCTTCCGCGACCTCACGGCCCTCGCCGACGGCGCGGGAGCCGTCTGGGCGCAGGTCATCGCCTGGGACCTGCTGATCGGCCAGTGGATGTACCGGGAGGCCGGGCGGCTGCGGATCCCGCCGCTGCTGATGGGACCGCTGCTGGTGCTCACGATCCTGCTGTCACCGGTCGGAATGCTCGTGTTCCTGCCGCTGCGGGCGGCGTGGGCGCGGCGTGACGCCCGGAGGGCCGCCCGGGAGGGGGTCCTGCCGGAAGGGGACGAAAGGGCCCGGGCGGTCGGCGGGTGACGACAGCCCGAGCAGCCGCGCCATGGTCTCGGCGGCCCGAACGGCCGCGTCGCCGCAGCAGTTGTTGAACAGGACGTGCAGCTGCTCGACCTGCCCGGCGGCGCGTTCCAGCCGCGGCACCCACTCGGCGAGTTCGCCCTCGTCGTACGCGTGCCGGAACCGGTCCTCCTTGCTGCCGGTCCCCCAGGCGGTACTGCGCCCGTGGAACCGTACGACGGACAGCCGGGGCGAGGTGACATGGACGACCGGGGGCAGCGAGGACGGCAGCGACTGCACCATGTCCACGGCGACGGCGGCCATTGCGTACCGGGCGAGCAGCGCTCGCGTGGCCTCCGCCCGCCCCTCCCGCCACCAGTCCGGGTGCCGGAACTCCACGGAGACGGGCCACCCTTCCGTCCGCCGCGCGGTGTCCGCCAGGAACGCCTCGGCCCGTGCCCCGGGCCGGAACCACGGCGGGAACTGGAACAGCACACCGCCCAGCCGCCCCGCCCGCCGCAGCGGCGCGATCCCCGCCGCGAACCGCGCCCACACCGCGTCGAGCACTCCCGGGTCCCGGCTGTCGGCGGGCAGCCCGTCCGGCATCACCGCACTCCGCGTGGGATGCCCGGTGAGCAGCGAGAACGCCTTCACGTCGAACACGAACCCGTCCGGTGTGCGCTCCGCCCACAGCCGGCTGTTCCGCTCGCCCGGCAGGGCGTAGTAGGAGGCGTCGACCTCCACCACCGGGAACCGCTCGGCGTAGTGCCGTAACCGCCCCTCCGCGTCCCGCCGGCCCACCGGATACCAGCCGCTGCCCACCAGCTCCCGGTCGGTCCACGAGCACGTGCCCACGAGGATGTCACCCATGGGGGCCGGTTACCCGGCCCGGCGGGAGACAGACCGCACACGCCCGCCGCGCCCCGTGGCGGTTAGGATCCGGGACATGGCCCTCACCCTGAGCGACGTCGACCGGTTCGAGGCGGCCAGGCCCCGGCTGGAGGCCATCGCCTACCGTCTGCTCGGTTCCGCGAGCGAGGCCGAGGACGCCGTGCAGGAGACGTTCCTGCGCTGGCAGGCCTCCGACGTCGGGCGGATCGAGGTGCCCGAGGCGTGGCTGACGAAGGTGCTCACCAATCTGTGCCTCAACCAGCTGACGTCGGCCCGCGCGCGCCGTGAGACCTATGTGGGCCAGTGGCTGCCCGAGCCGCTGCTCGGCGGGGACCCGATGCTGGGCCCGGCCGACACCGCCGAACAGCGCGAGTCGGTGTCGTACGCCGTGCTCGTCCTGCTGGAGCGGCTCTCCCCGAACGAGCGGGCGGTGTACGTCCTGCGGGAGGCCTTCGCCTATCCGCACCGGGAGATCGCCGACATCCTCGACATCAGCGAGGCGGCCAGCCAGCAGATCTTCCACCGGGCCAGGAAGCACGTCGCGGCCGGCAGGGCCCGCACGGAGATCGACGAGGCCGCCGCCCGGCGGATCGTCGAGGAGTTCCTGGCCGCCGCCACCAGCGGGCAGACCGAGCCGCTCGTGCGGCTGCTCACCCAGGACGCCACCTCGATCGGTGACGGCGGCGGGAAGGTCCCGGCCCGCGCGAAGGCGTTCGAGGGCGCTCTCGCGGTCGCGACGTTCCTGCGGGGCCTGTTCAAGCCGAGCAAGGCCAAGCGCGCCCTGGTCGGCGGTTCGCCCGAGGTGTACGCGTCGACCGCGAACGGCGAGCCCGCCGTCGTCGTGGTCCTCGACGGCCGGGTCATCGGGGTCATGTGCCTGGAGGTCACCGCGGAGGGCGTCGCCGCCGTCCGCAGCCAGGTCAACCCCGACAAGCTGGAACGGGCGACCCGGCACTGGTCCGCGGCCGACCATGGCGAGCCCCTGCTCGCCGCCGCCTTCTGAGGGACGCCGCCTGCCGGCGTGACGCCCTTCTGGTGAGCCGCCCTTCCGACGCGACGCACTGATGTGACGTGCTTCACATCTGAGACCTGTCAGCAAACGGCGGGCTCCCCGGTTCAAGGGCCGAGTCCGCTCAAGACAGGAGCCAGGAAATGCAGCAGCGCATCATCGTCCTCGGAGCCGGATACACCGGAGCCACCGCCGCCGGGCGCCTCGCCAAGCGGCTGCACCGCGACGACGTCGCGATCACCCTCGTGAACGCCGAGCCCGACTTCGTCGAACGGGTCCGCATGCACCAGCTCGCGGCCGGCCAGGACCTCGAACCCCGGCCCTTCTCCGCGATGTTCGCGGGCACCGGCGTCGAGCTGAAGCTCGCGCGGGTCACCGGTGTGGACGCCGACCGCAAGACGGTCACCGTCACCGGCGCGGACGGCACCGAGGAGCTGCTGGAGTACGACACCCTCGTGTACGCCCTCGGCAGCGGCTGGAACGACGGCGGCGTCCCCGGCGTCACCGAGCACGCCCACGAGATCGCCGGCCGTCCCGGAGCGCTCCGGCTGCGCGAGCGCCTGGCCCGACTGGACGCCGGGCAACCCGTGGTCGTGGTGGGCGGCGGTCTCACCGGCCTGGAGGCCGCGACCGAGATCGCCGAGGCCCGCCCGGACCTCGATGTCGCCCTCGCCGCCCGCGGCGGCCTCGGCGACTGGCTCTCCGACAAGGGGCGCGCCCACCTGCAAAGGGTGTGCGCCCGGCTCGGCATCACGGTGCACGAGCACACCGCCGTGACCGCCGTGGCCGCCGACCGCGTCACCACCGCCGACGGCACGGAGATTCCCGCCGCGGTCACCGTGTGGACCACCGGCTTCGCGGTCCACCCGATCGCCCGCGCCACCACCCTGGAGGTCACCGAGACCGGCCAGATCGTGGTGGACCGGACGATGCGCTCGGTCTCGCACCCGGACGTCTACGCCATCGGCGACGCCGCCATGGTGATGGGCCCCGGTGACAAGCCGCTGCGGATGTCGTGCGCCTCGGGCGTCCCCACCGCCTGGCAGGCCGCCGACGCCGTCGCGGCTCGCCTGACCGGCGGGAAGCTCCCGAAGGTGCCGCTGCGCTACTTCAACCAGTGCATCTCGCTGGGCCGCCGCGACGGCCTCATCCAGTACGTCACCGCCGACGACCGCGCCGTCCGCGCGGCCCTCACCGGCCGTCTCGCCGCCGGTTACAAGGAACTGATCTGCAAGGGCGCGGCCTGGGGCGTCGCCCACCCGCTGATCGGCCTGCCGGGCCGGCCCCGCCGCGTCGTCCGGCAGCCGGCCGGATCGGACCCGGCGGTCAAGGCGGCGGTGTGACCCACTCACGGAAGCGGGCGCTCCTCGGGGGCGCCCGCTTCGGCATGGCAAGTCCCGTATTCCGCCCGCCAGTCAGGTGACCTCTGTCACTGTCACTCGGTCTTGTGTGTCGTCCGTGACCCGGAGAGCGCTTAATACGATGGGCCATCCCTGAGGCGGATGTGTCCCTTGTGACTTTCTGGTGGCCCGCAGTGGCCTTTCTCTGGGGTGGATCTCTTCGTGAGTCGACGTAAAGGGCATGCGTACAGACCGTTGAGCCTGAAGCGACGGGCGTGGCTGACGCTCGGCGCGGTGGTGCTGGGCGGAGGGGGAATGGCGACGTACGCGTCGGCCAGCGACTCCTCCGCGCCGGAGGCCGAGGGGCAGGAGAAGCGGCCGGTGCGGGTCTATCACCTCGCGCTGAAGGGGACCGAGCCCGGCGAGCGTGAACTGCCGCGCACGGAGACCGAGCAGTTCTCCCTGGTGGGCGTCACCTGGACGGGCGCGCTCAAGAGGCTCGACGGTACGGCGCAGGTGCGCACCCGCAGCCTGGAGACCGGCGCGTGGAGCCCGTGGCGCGACCTGGAGGTGGACCTCTCCCCGCCGGACAAGCCGGAGGCGGACATGCGGGGCGCGTCCGCCCCGATGTGGGTCGGTCCCTCCGACGGCATCGAGGTGCAGGTCGTCCACGAGGACGGCTCGACCGGCGCGCTGCCCAAGGGACTTGACGTCAGCATGGTCGACCCGGGCGTGGTGACCGAGGCCGAGACGAGGATGAGCCCGCCGGAGCCGGCCGCGTTCGCCGTCCAGCCGGACCTGGCGCCCGCCTCGTACACCGCGGCGACCGCGGACACGGGCGTCCTGCCCCAGCCGCCGGTCACCACCCGCGCCGAGTGGGGCGCGGACGAGTCGCGCAGCCCCGACCCGTCGGAGTACAACACGGACGTGAAGTCCGTGTTCGTGCACCACACGGCCGGCGCGGACTACGACTGCTCCGAGTCGCCGGCCATCGTCCGGGGCATATACGCGTACCACACCGACCCGGCACCCAACGGCAACGGCTGGAACGACCTCGGCTACCACTTCCTGGTCGACAAGTGCGGCCAGATCTTCGAGGGCCGCAAGGGCGGCATCGACAAGCCGGTGCTCGGCGCGCACACCTACGGCTTCAACCGGGAGTCGACCGGCATATCCGTCCTCGGCAACTACGTCTCCGGCAGCGCCTCCGACGCGGCCCTGGAGTCCGTGGCCCGCCTGGCGGCCTGGAAGCTGAGCCTGCACGGCGTCACCGACCCCACGGGCACGGTGGAGCTGACCGCGGGCGCGACCCAGAAGAACTACTTCGGGACCTCGTTCACCGCGGGCCAGAAGTACTCCTTCAACCGGATCTCCGGCCACCGCGACGGCTACAACAGCGAGTGCCCGGGCAACTCCCTCTACGCCCAGCTGCCCAAGATCCGCTCCTGGGCGGCCGGCCCGGTCCAGGACCTGAAGGTCACCTCGCTCACCGGGGCCACCGCGAACGGCACGACGTACTACACCAAGGGCGCGGTCACCGTGCGCTGGTCGTCGGCCACCCCGGCCTCGCTGATCTCCCAGTACGAGATCCTGGTCGACGGCGCCGTCGTCGCCACCACCTCGGGCGCGGGGTCCGCCAAGGCGGTCACCCTGGCCGCGGGCGACCACACCGTCGCCGTGCGCGCCGTGCACCAGTCCGGCCGGGCGGTGGAGACCGCGCCGACGACCGTCGTCGCCGACACCACCGTGCCGGCGCTCACCACGCCCAAGCTGGCCCTGCGCACCGGCACCGTCAGCACCACCGCCGTCCCCGTCACCCTCAGCTGGAAGGCGACGGACGACAAGGCGCTGCGCCACACCAAGCTGCTCTCCCCGGCGACCGCCACCTTCAGCGCGGCGGCCACCCTCTCCAACCGCACCGCGAAGCCCGGCGCGGCCTCCACCTGGTCGATGCAGGCGCAGGACTACGCCGGCAACTACCGTGACGCCTCCGCCGCCTACACCCCGGTCATCCTCCAGGAGACCTCCGCGGTGAAGACCGGCAGCTGGACCACCCGCTCCTCGACCAGCTACCTCGGCGGCAAGTCCTACTCCAGCGGTTCCAAGGGCGCCAGCCTCTCCTGGACGTTCACCGGCCGCTCCGCCTCCTGGGTCGTCTCCCGCGCCTCCACCTCCGGCCAGGTCTACGTCTACGTCGACGGCGTGAAGGTCTCCACGGTGGACCTGAAGTCGACGAGCACCCTGTACCGCCAGGCCATCTGGACCAAGACCTGGTCCACCAGCGCCAAGCACACGGTCAAGATCGTCGTGGTCGGCACCACCGGCCGCCCGACCATCACCACGGACGGTCTGGTCTACATCAAGTAGCCGAAACGATCCGCCCGTAGGCACCCAGGGGAACGGCGCCGTCACCCATGACGGCGCCGTTCCCTTTTCTCTCACCCGTTCCTGACGTGCCGTACAGCCTTCCCGCTCCCTCGCCGACGGCGTGCGGACGACCGTGACGGAGCCGCCGTCGGCCGGCGGCCGCGACTTCGCCGGCATCCACGTCGAGCGCCGCGAGCCGGGGTCGGCCCATGTGTCGATCCCCATCCTCCAGTTCATCGGCAGGAGCCAGGAGCCAGGAGCCAGGAGCCAGGAGCCAGGAGCCCGGAGCCCGCCACGGCCACCATGTGCGAACGGCGGCCCAACGACGGCCGTACCCACCACTACACGGCCCGGACCTTCGACGCGGCGGGGAACTACTCCCCGCGCGGTGAGAGCGTCACCCTCACCGTGCCGCGCTTCTGACGGCGGCGGGGGCGGCCGATGTCCCGTCGGCCGCCCCCGCATCCACAGGGCCTCCCGCGAAGGCGTCAGCCACCCACGTACCAGCTGAACCCGTCATTGCTGGCGGCGACCGCCAGCAGCACGAGCCAGAGCACGACGTCCACGACGCCGAGGATGATGCCCGCCTTCGCCATCCCGGCTCCGTTCTTGACGGACGCCTGACGGCGCGCGACGGCACCGAAGATGATGGCCAGCGGGCCGAGCACGATGTTCAGGAAGAACAGCCCGACGACACCACAGCACAGACTCGCGATCGCCAGACCATTCGTGCGCGATCCGGAGGAAGCGGCAGAGGAACTGCCGTAACTCGCCATTGCATACTCCCGGTTGTCGTAGACACGGACCGGACGGGCGCCCACCCTTACGTCCTGCTCACACTCCGGGTGCCCCTTCACAACGCCTCCATGTCACCGATTCGCCGCGTTCCTTCCCTGGCAGCTAGCTGC
>NZ_MUND01000435.1 GCF_002154375.1 Streptomyces glaucescens
GATGGGGCTGGCAGCGCTGCCGCCGCGTCTGGAACTCCAGACCTTGCCGCCGTCGGCGGCGCGACGCCGTTCGGGAAACATGCCGCACGCGTATACGGAGTCTCCATGGACGGTCACCGGTCCCCATTCGGCGGGTATGTCGTACATGTCCTTGGTCTGATGCGACCAGATCTCGGTGCCGTCCGACAGCTTCCATGCACTCAGCGTTCTGCCGTTGACGTACAGGATTCCGTCCCGGACAGCAGGTGATATGGATGCCTTGTCGGCTTGGTCGCGTCGCTCCCACGCGAAGCGCCCGTCCTCCGACGCCAGGGCCAGGACGTGGCCGTCCGTCGTCGGGAGCACCAGTCGGCCGGCGGCCAGCGACGCCTTCGTGAAGAGTCTGCCCCGATACGCCGCAGGCAGCTTCGCCGTCCAGCGGATGGTGGCGTCCGAGCGCCGCACACCGCGCAACCGCCCGTCTTCCGTCAGGACGTACACCAACTGCTTGTCCGCGGCCAGCAGGGCCTTCGCGCCGGCATCCACGGTCCACCTTGGCTCACCCGTGGACGGGACGAAGGTCACCAGCGTTCCTTTCGTGTCGATGGCGGCAATCAGCTGATCGGACAGCGACAGATACTGGCTGGACAGCAGGTCCAACCGCTCCCAGCGCCGCTTGCCGTCGACGACGTTGTGGGCCGCGATCCCCCCGAACGCTCCGATGACGACGACGTCCCTCACAGGCAGCGGAGCGGGCGATTCGGAGTCCACCACCATCTCGACGTTCCACAGCGCCTTGGGAGACCCGTCGACGATGTAGTCACCCGCATCGGCGTCGAGCAGACGGGCCTGCGGTGTCCGCACGGCGGGCGGAAGGGAGAACAAGGCCTCTCGCGCTTCCTTGCGTGACTTCTCCCGGAGCTGCCACCACCCCGTCGCGGCACCGCTCACGGTCAGCACGGCGCCGCCGGCAGCGAGGCCGGTGAGCAGTCGGCGGCGCGGCACATCGAGGCAAGCGGCAGCCGCGGCGGGGCTGTCGGGCACGGGGGGTGCGGCGAGCCGCCGTACGCGGCTCTCACGGTCCTTGATCTCCTCCGCCCAGGGACCTCCCATCCACACTCGCTTGCTGTTCTTGGGGGCACCGAACGCCACGGCGATCTGTACAGGGCCAGGTCGTGCGGCCTCGTCCTTGGCGAGGCAGGGCGCGATCAGCGCGTGCAGGTGAGGTGGCAGCCCGTGCCACTGCGGCTCGCCATGGACGACCTCGTACTGCACCGCGGCCACGTGGCCGCCTTGGAAGGCGCGCCGCCCGGTCGCCGCGTAGACGAGGACGGCTCCCAGGGAGAACACGTCCGCGGCGGGCGCCGCCCGCCGGCCCAAGACCTGCTCGGGGGCACCGTACCCAGGTGTGACCGGGATCTGGCCGGTGGTGGTGAGCGTGAGCCCGTGCTCGGGACGCGCGATGCCGAAGTCGATGAGCCGCGGCCCGGTCGCCGTCAGCACGATGTTCTGCGGCTTGAGGTCGCGGTGGATGAACCCGGCGGTGTGGACGTCCGTCAACGTGCGAGCGATCGAGGTCGCCAGGGCACGCAGCCTTTCCTCGTCGAGCGGGCCGTACTTCCCGACTGCCTCGTCCAGCGTGAGTCCGGCGAGGAACTCGGTGGCGATCCAGGGCCGTCCGCCCTCGGTCTGCGCGCCGAGCACCGCCGCCACACCGGTGCTGCGGACCGCCTGGGCTGCGAGCGCCTCCCGGACGAAGCGCTGGGACAGGTTCTGATCGTGGGCGAGTTCCGGCCGGAGCACCTTCACCGCGGCGACGGTCCCCGCCCGGTCCTGGCCGACGTAGACCTTGCCCATGCCACCCTCGCCCAGCACGCCAAGCAGGCGGTACGGTCCGAGGCGCAGGGGGTCTCCGGTGCCCAGGGGTTTCATCGCTGATAAGCCTTCTGTCGGGATCGTGGATCGTTCGGTCGGGTGGTCGCCTACTCCAAGGGAAATGCGGCGAGGAACTTGCCGCCGAGCGCGAGGGTCACTTCGGCCTTCTCATGGGCGACGAATCGGTCACCGGTAGTCCGGTAGGAGCGAGTGGGTGTACGAGACGAGAGATCGATCGCCCAGAGATCCGAGGAACGCCGGCTGTAGGCGTGGTCGGTCCCGATGACAGGGGCGGCCGTCAGGTCCGCCTTCGCTCCCCCGCCGCCTTTCTCCTCCCACGTGACCCGTCCACTGTCGGCGTCCACCGCGACGAGGCCGAGCCCCTTCTCGACGGCGTACACCACACCGTCCTTGACTGCCGGAAGGCCGTAGGTACGGTCGGGGCGTCCCGTCGAGGAATCCCACACCCGGCTGCCGTCGCTGAGCCGTAGCGCCTGGAGGCGGCCGGTGCCCAGATAGAGGTTGCGGGTGTCGGCCGCCAGGGGCTGTCGCAGGCGGTCCGGTGACAGGCCGTCGAGCGGCTTCTCCCAGCGGACGGCGCCCGTCCCGGTGTCGTGGACGACGATGCGGATCTTTCCCTCGTTGGTCTCCCGGAGCGCCACCAGATGGCGGCCGACGACACGCGCCGTGAGGAAGTACAGACGCTCCGATCCGTCTTCACGGCTGGGCAGCGGCACGGTCCACAGTCGCTTTCCGCTGCCGATGTCGACGGCCAGCAGGAACCACGACTGGGACGCCCGGAAGTAGACGTCGCTCTTGCCTCTGCCTGCCGCGACGTACGCGACCCCGTCGGCCGTGCACAGGAGCTGGTCGTAGAGCATGGCGCCGTTGAGATCCGTGAACCCGGCGAACGGTTCCGCGGCGTTGCCTGTCGCGGGGTCCAAGGTGACGAGTGTCAGTGGAGGCCCGCCGGCCTTGTCCTCTTCTTCATCGGCCCCCTCCGCGAGCCGCACGATCCGCTCGCCGTCCGTTGCCACGATCCAGGGCGGCTCGTACTTCCCCGTCGTCCACCGGACGTCACCTGTCGTGGCGTCGATCCCGGCGAGGCCCGAGCCGGTCGACACGCTGACCAGGCCTCGCACGACGAGCGGCTCGGCCGGATGGTCGTACGCCGAGTCGGAAATCTGCCGCTGCCAGATCGAGTCGAGGTCTTTGGTGGGCAGCACGCTGTTGCTCGGGCCGACGAGGGGTGGAGTCGGTGCCGAAGTCGGCCGCCGGCTCCACACCCAGGCTCCCGCCCCGGCGGCCACCGCGGCCACCGTGAGGCCGCTGCCTGCCAGCAACAGTCGCCTGCGGGACATCACCGCGGGCGGCGGCGCATCGCTCGCGTTCAGAGGAGATGGGGCAGGGAGCCGCTGCGGCGTGATGTGCCAGACCTCGGTCGCGCGGCGGGCGATCTCCGCAAGCAGCGCGTCCGGGAGGTGGTCGGCGAAGTGGCCCGTGCCGTCGTGGAGGCGGGCGGCCAGTGCGGCCGTGGTGGGCCGCCGGAACGGGTTCTTGTCCAGGCACTGCACCAGGATCGGGACCAGGCCGGTGGGGACGCCGCTCAGGTCCGGGTCGCCGTAGCGCACCCGGTAGAGCAGATCCTGGGTCTGGCCGTGGCCGAAAGGTGCCCGCCCGGTGGCCGCAAAGACGAGGACACCGGCGAGCGCGAAGACGTCTCCGGCCGCGTCGTGGTCCTGCCCGGTCGCCTGCTCGGGGGACATGAAGGCCGGCGTGCCGACGGCGGCGCCGACCCGGGTGAGCCTGTCGTCACCGATGGCCCGCGCGATACCGAAGTCGATGAGTTTCGGCCCGTAGGCGGTGACCAGAATGTTGGACGGCTTCAGATCGCGATGGACGACTTCCGAGCCGTGCAGTCGGCCGAGTGCCGCGCACAGGGAGGCTCCCAGTGCGCGCACGGCCTCCTCGGGCAGTGGCCCCGAGGCCTCGACGGCCTCGTCCAGTGGCGGCCCGAGTACGTACTCCGTGGCCAACCAGGGCGTAGGGGCGAGCGGATCGGCGTCCATCACCCGTGCGCCGAACTCGCCGCCGATGACCCTGGCCGCATCGACTTCCAGCCGGAAGCGGGTGCGGGCGGCCTGATCGGCGGCAATGGCGGCATGCATGGTCTTCAGCGCGACCGTGCGGCCGCCAGCTGAGCGCGCCGCGTACACCGTCCCCATGCCGCCGCTGCCCAGCCGGGCGATGAGCCGGTAGGGGCCTAGGGCGACGGGGTCGTCGTGGGTGAGGGGAAGGGGCATGGGCTTCTTGTTCGTCAGTGGCCGGGTTGGGGAACGGCAAAAGCCGCGGCGCGAGGCTGAGGAGGTGGCTGGACCTCTGCGGAGAGCACGGCCGCCGACTGGTGGGCGAGGGCGGCGACGACCGGTGCGGGCAGCCAGCCAGGGACGAGCAGTGCCTCGGCTCGGGTGCGGGAGTCTGCCGGGGCCGCCCCCTGATCCGCCAACGCGTCGATGAGCTCGATCAGTTGAGGCCGGTAGGCAGGATCGCGGGCGAGGCAGCGCGGAACGATCGAGCGGAGTGTTGGAGGCAGTTCCTCCCGGGCGGGTGCCGTGTGTCCGGTGGCGGCGTAGGCGAGGGTCGCGCCCAGCGCGTAGACGTCTCCCATGGGCCGCGGTCGGCCACCGGCCGCCTGCTCGGGCGGAAGACTGCCGGCGTCCAGCCCTGGCGCCTCATGGCGGGGTGTGCCGTCCGGGGCGGCCGCGCGGACGGCTCCGTAGCAGGTGCGCCGGGGGCCGTCCGCGGCGAGGAGGACGGCGGCGGGGCAGATGCCCGCGTGGGTCAGTTGCTGTCCATGCAGGACGGCCAGGGTCTCGGCCAGGGCGACTCCCAGGGCACGCACGGTGCGTTCGGGCAGGGTCCCCCCGTACACGGAGAGCGCGGTGGGGAGCGGAAGGGCGGGCCGATAGGGCCGGGCGTGCCAGGGCCGGTCGCCGGGTGCGGCCAGTTCGGCGGTCGGGAGAATCCAGGGACCGACCAGGTAGCGGGCTGCCTCGGCCTCGGCCATGAATCGCTGTGTGTCCGTGGTCGCCAACGGCGTGCTGACCAGGACAGTGCGGTCACCGTCGGGGCTGCGGGCGATGAAGCGGTGTTCGGGCGGGGCGGCGCCCGGAGCGGTGTTCCGGCTGTCCAGTCGGGTGACGACGGTATACGGGCCGATCTGTCGCTGCTTCCGCATCCGCCCCGTCACCTCCTGCGCTCCTGCCGCAACCGCAGGACGGCGATCCCCGTGGTGGCGAGACCGATCACCGTCGCCACTGAGGACAGGGAGAGCCAGAGGGGGTGGTAGTAGTTGCTGGGTGACGCCATCGCCGAGGTGACCGTGCCGGAGTCCTCTGTGGCCTCCTTGCCGTCGGCGGGTGCGGGAGAGCGCGTCGCCCCGGATTTCGCCAGCAGATCTCCGCCGTTCACATCCGCGAGCGGGTCGATGTCCGGGGGGCCGGGGTCGTAGTCGTCGTTCTCGAGGACCTTGCGAGGGCGCACCAGCCCGTAGCCCGCAAACCGGCTGGGGTCGTCCTTCGCCCAGGAGCGACTGGCTGTGTCGATCAGAGACCGGGTGACCTGGTTCACCGTCCAGTCGGGGTGGGCCGACCAGATCAGCGCGGCCGCAGCGGAGGCCAGGGCAGCGGCCGGCCGCGTGTCCGGATCGCCGACACAGTAAGAGCGGAAGTCCGCGTCGCACCAGCTGGGGATCCGCTCTCCCGGCGCCGCCAGATCGGCGTACCCCTGTGCGACACCCTTCGACACAGTGCCGGAGGCGTCGACGGACGTCACTCCTACCACGTAGGGATTGTCGGCGGGAAAGCCGGCACCCGCCTCATCGACTTCGTCTCCGACGGACGCGATCAACAACTTGCCTTTGGACGCCGCGTAGTCGATGGCCGCCTGATCGTTGCCCGTGAACCATCTCCAGCTGAGTGACATGCTGATGATCTGCGCGTCCGTGTCGGCCGCCGCCGTGATCGCGTCCGAGAGGTCGGGCGTCTTCTCCTTCTCCCTCTCCTCGGCCTGCATGGTTTCCAGCTCTACGCGATACGGGACGATCCTGGCGCCGGGTGCCAGGCCCTTCAGCCCGCCTCCCGCTCCGGTGCCCGCGATCAGCTCGGCCATGGTCGTCCCGTTGCCGGTGTAGTCGTCGGTGGCGCGATAGGCGACGGCCGCGGGGACCTCGTCGACGAGGACCTGTCCTTTGAGGGAAGGGGTGTCGGCGTTGACGCCGCTGTCGATGACAGCGACCTTGATGCCCTTCCCCGTGCTGACCTTCCACATCCGCTCGGCCTGCATCGGTCCCAGATACCACTGTTGCGACTGAGCGTCGGCCGCGACGGCGCTCGGGGCGAGCCCCGTGGTCGTGGCGACGACCATGGCCATGGCCCCCGCCAGTGCGCCGGCAGCGTCCACGTGCCGACTGCCCAGTGCCTTCATGGCGTTCCTCGTCCCGCTTCCCGCACAGCAGCAGGGTGGGCGCCTCCCGCGCGCGCCCACCCTGGAACCGTTCTGCGAACCAGCCGTCTGCTACAGGAAGTAGCTGGCGGCCTTCTTGTCGCCTTCCATGTACGTACCGCCGGACTGGCCGACGACGTGACCGATGCCCGTCAGGGCCTGGTGGATGTCGTTGGCTTCCTTGTCCCAGCGGGCCAGCTTGTCGCCGAAGGAGCCCTGAGCCTGGCCGGCCCAGTACTGCTTGCTGCTCTCGACCATCTTCCGGAGTTCCTGCAGATCCTGCTCGAGCGCCTTCGCCTCGTTGCCGATGTTGGTGGCCGCGAAGTCCAGCGCGTCATAAGAGACGGAAAGCCCGTCACCGTTACGGCTCATACCTGCCTACCTCGTCTCGCTCGTGTGCGGTGAGTGATGTGCGGAGAAGTGTCCTGCTCGATGTCCCTGAACCGATGGCCTGGTTCAGGACATCGAGCTGAAAGGAGACGTCTGAACCGTGGGAGCACCGTCCTGGAGGCTGATCCGGTTGACCGCGGCGCGGACCTCGTCCTCCTTGCTGTCCTTGATGTTGCGCGTCGTGGTCATGGCTTCCATGACCTCGCCGAGGATGTTGCCGATCTTCGCCAGGGACTCGTTGATCTCGTACTGCTTCTTGTCGAACTCGGCGCGGCCGATACCCTGCCACTGCCCGCCCTCGAGGCTGTCGATGACGCCCTGGAGGTTGTGCACCCGCTTGCGGATGTTCTCGTACTTCTCGTACATCTGCTTCTGCAGCTTGACTACTGCTGCATCTTCGAGCTTCTGGTCCATAGCCATGGCCAGCCATCCCTTCCACTGTCTGTTATCCGGTCGATTGGTACCGCGTCCGGGCCTCGGCGAGGCGGACACGGTGCTGAGGCCGAACCGAAGGCCCCATGGCCCACGGCCAGGTGTTCACCCGGCTCGGGCTGGTCCGGTCACCTCGCGCGCCGCGCCCGCAGTACGGCGGCACCGGCACCGCTGATCACGATCACTGCGGCTGCGGCGCCCAGGGGGATCCACAGGGTGTTGCCGCTGTCGCCGTCGGCGGCTGCCGTCTCCGCGTTCGATCCTGCCGCCGAAGTCCCGCCGGTTGAACCCTTCCCGGGGGCCTGTGACGCGCCTGATGCAGAAGCGGAGGGCTCGGACGAGGAGTTGCCCGCGTTGTCCGCGTTGTCGGTGTTGCTCGCGTCCCGCGCACCGGCCTTGGCCAGCACGTCCCCGCCGTTGATCTTCGCCAGCGGGTCGACGTCCGGCGGGCCCGGGTCGTAGTTGGGATCCGCCAGGACGACTCGGGGACGGATCATTCCGTAGCCCGCGTACTTGCTCGGTTTGTCCTTGGGCCAGCCGCGGCTGGCGGTGTCGAGCAGAGCCCGGGTGACCTGGTTGACGGTCCAGTCGGGATGGGCGGACCAGATCAGGGCGGCGGAGGCGGACACGAGAGCGGTGGCGTGGCTGGTTCCCTCGGCCGTGCAGTAGGAACGGAACTTACCGTCGCACCAGGCGGGAATCCCCTCACCGGGTGCCACAAGGTCGGCGAAGCCGTGTGACGACTTCTTCGCGAACTCCGTCACGTTGTAGGAAGAGTCGACCGCCCCGACGCCGATCACGTAGGGAAAGATGGCGGGCGCATCCGGGAAGCCGTCGTTGCCCACGGCCGCGACGAGCAGTTTCCCCTTTGAAGCGGCGTATTTGATCGCAGCCTTGTCCTCGTCGGAGCCCATGCCGCCGATGGACATGCTGATGATCTTGGCGTCGCTGTCCGCCGCCGCCCTGAGCGCTTGGTGCGTCTGCGGCGTCTTCTCTCTGTCCTCCATCGACTGATCAATAGTCTCCACTCGATAAGGGACGATCTTGGCCCCCGGCGCCAGACCTTGGATGCCGCCTCCCTCACCCGTACCGGCGATCAGTTCCGCCATACTCGTCCCATGACCGCTGTAGTCGACGGTCGCTCGGTAGGAAACCGACTTGGGAACCTCGTCGACCAGCACCTGCCCCTTCAACGACGGGGTGTTCGCGTTCACGCCGCTGTCGATGACGGCGACCTTGACACCCTCGCCCGTGCTGACCTCCCACATCTGCTCGGTCTGCATCGGCTCCAGGTACCACTGCTGCGACTCGGCGTCGGCGGCAGCGGCGTTCGGCGCCGGCCCCACGCCCACTGCAGCCAGGGCGCCGACGATCGCGCCTACAGCACGCACTCGCCTACCGCACCATGTACCGAGGAGCGTCGTCCCTGACTTCATGGCGTTGTTAGTCCTCGCTAGCACTCAGTTGACGACCGGCGGCACATCGCGCCGGGGCTTGTCGGGCAGGTGTGTCTCCTGGTCCTCGACCACATAGTCGGGACGCTGTGACCCCTGGGCCTCTCTCTCGTCGTCAGGCTTGCCCTTACCGGGCCGCCGGACGAGTCCGGCGCCGCCGCGCGTCATGCCATTGCGCTCGGCTTGAACAGCGGAGTTACGCGCTGCCGGGTTGCCTGTCACAGGCCTGGCCCCTCCCGTGGCACCGCCTCGAGAAGCACCACCGGCGCCGGCACCAGGCCTCACGCCGGCCTGAGGTGCACCGAAGACACCACGCTGTCCAGGACTGCCCGTCGACGGCCGGGCAGCAGCGGCCGGACCGGCACCGACCACCGTGCCGCGAGGGACCTTCGGCCCGCTCCTCGCCGCCGCACCACCGGTGGTCGCGGGCCGTCCGCCGACCACTCCGTTCGTCCGACCGGCTCCGGTGACCGGACCGGCGTTCGCCCGCGGTGCCGCCGTACCGCCGGAGCGGGGAGTGCCACCGTGCACGCCCGACTGTCCCATCGGGAACGGCTTGGAACCGGAACCGGTTCCCCTGGCAGCCGACTGGCCCGTCGCCGTGGGACGACCCATCTGGTTCGTGGCACCGGGCCCGGTGGTACGCCCGTTGACCGAATTGGCCAAACCGGGCTGGGTGCGCCCCTGGGCGGTGGCAGGAGTACGAAGCCCACTCGTCCCACCTGTGGTCTTGCCGGTGGACCTGCCCGGGACCGTGGGAGCGTAGTTGTCGAAGGCGCCGGACTGGCCACCCGTCGTAGGCGGTGTACCGGTGACCGGAGGCAGGTTCCCTGTGGCTGGTGCCGTCGTGGTCGGCGGCAACGTGCCCACGCTGTCGATGGTGGTACCGACAGCGTCGTCGGGATACGTGACCGACCCCTTGCCAGGGGTCTGGGGCACCCGCGTGTCCGTCACGCCGTCCACGCTGGAGCGGCCCTGCGATTCCACAGGCGCGTGGTACGCGGTGGCGGTGGCAGCCGCCCTCGCGGTCCCGGCCCCTCCACCGGCTGAATCCGAACCTTGGTTCCCCCTCATGGGCGGCATGCCCATGGTCGGCAACGACCGGAACGTCGGAGGCTGCTCCTGCAACACCGAAAGCTGCTGGCTGGAGACCGCGTAGTACGACGCCAACCGGTTCATCTGGTTGATCGCCTCTTGGCGGTCCTTCTCCACCTTGACGGCAGCTTCGTAATCGTCCTTCTTCTCGGCCTTCTCGACATCGGTGAAGTTCTCGGGTCGCTTCAGGTTCCGTGGGTCACGCGCCGGCATCGCCTTGCGTACCGAGGCCAGCCCCACTGCGGCAGCGGAGATCTGGTCGCCCGCCTTCCCGGCGAACTCGCTCACCCCGTCCGCGCTCTTGACGAGTGACCGACCATAGTCCCCGAAGTTGCTGCCGGCCTCGCCCTTCCATTTGACACGCTCGATGCGACCCCTGAGCTCATCCGCCGCCGCCTTGATGGCGTCGCGCGCGTCCCACAGCGCCTTGCCGGACGACTCCAGGTCCTCAGGGTTCGTTTGTTCGACCAGGTCGACCATCTCGTTGAGGTCGAGATCCTTCGCCCCGAAGTCCGTGCTGCCGAAGACGGCCTTGCCCTGGGCGGTGGACCCGACCACCGCTCGGACAGGCTCGGTCACCATCCGGGTGATCCACCCGCCACCGTCCGAGTGCTCGACAACCCGAGCGACATCGGCGAAGTTGTTCTGGTTGGTGGCGCGCTCCAGATCCTGCTTGTGCTGCTCCTCGCTCATCGTCAGGCCCCCATCCCCGATTCGGACTTGCTGGAGTGCTGGCCGCTCTTGTCGTCCTGCATCGATTCGAGCTCCCAGCGGATCTCCTGGAACCGCCGACGCTGTTCGTCCTCGAGCTTGTCGTAGCCGTTGGCCGCGCCCTTGACCGCGATGGCGATCGCCTCAATGTGCAGGTGCAGCGTCTTGGACAAGGTGGTGAGCTGTTCGTGGACGCTGTTGTACTGGGTGTAGAGGCTCTGCGCTTCCGGGAAGACGTCGGCCCGCCCGCTGCTCACGGATGATGCCTTGATCGTCTGCGCGCCCACCCTCGTCGGGTTGCCGGCCGACTCCTCAAGGCCCCGAAGCACCGCGTCCACTCGGTCGACGAAGTCCTTCAGCAGCGCCCCGCTGACCTCCAGGTCCGTCGCCCTGGCTGCCGACACGCCCCCCGCCATGTCGTCTGGAAGCACGATGCTCCTCCCCGTTTCCCCGTGACATCCATCGGTCCCGATCAGATCCGAACCGATCACTCGCTCGCCGTACGATCTCGCAACGAGCCGCGTCAGACAACGCGTTTCCCACTCTAGTCAACCTGCACATCGGGTCCAACCGCGGTGTGTCCTAACTCGGTTACGGCACCGAGACAAGGGCCACCGTTTGACCGATTTACCGCCTTACCGAGCGCCGGAGCGAATCCCGCGGGCACCACCTC
Source organism: Streptomyces glaucescens (assembly GCF_002154375.1). Taxonomy (GTDB): domain Bacteria; phylum Actinomycetota; class Actinomycetes; order Streptomycetales; family Streptomycetaceae; genus Streptomyces; species Streptomyces glaucescens. Next base: position 11,113 of record NZ_MUND01000435.1, read on the forward strand.
CTTGCGGCCTCCGCAAAACCTCCACAGACAACGATGGGCCTTCGGGACCAAGCCGCCCCACCACCCCGAGGGCGGTCGCGGAGACGCGTCCCGCCCCTGCCCCAACGTGCTGTCGCTCCCTCCGGGCGTCCGCCCCGAGAGCACCACGCGGTCGACCGCCGACAGCGGAAAGGGACGTGCCGTGCCACTCGGTCGTCCGAGAGGTGGCCGACGTCGCTGGATTCGCCCCACCGGCTGGCCCCCCGCCATGTTGTCGGCGATGTGAAACCGTACTTCCCTCTCACCAGTGGTCTGCGGGACGTAGCCGCACCTTCCCCGAACCTTCACGCCGAACAGTTCAGACACGCAGACCTGCTCCCCGTGCTCCACCGCTCCCGGTTGCCAGGGCGGGTTTCAACTACAGCACCGGTACCAGGGCATCCACCTGACACGAAGCGCCGACAGCCGAGCCGAGTGGAAGCGCACGATGGTCGACGTCGGCGACAAGCCGATTCACGGCACCAACGGCGGCGGCCCCATGGGCTTCCAGGTCATGAGCAACCTGATGCGGACGGGGGTTACGACGACCAGTCCCTCAGGGACCACGGCGCCAAGCTCATGGCCACCGAGCGCAGACTCACCGGCAGCGGCGAGCACGCCGACATGGGGCCTGGCTGCACACGGGCATGGTTCCCAGGCTGAACCACATCGGCGAGGACAGCGGATCCGACCCGCTCACCGGGTATCCGAAGGGCCTGTCCAACAGCCCTGCCGTGGCGACCGACTTGTTCGGCCAGGAGTGCGGCAACAAGGACGCCAAGGGCAATCCGTTCGAGCGGGACACCGACGGCGATGACAAATGGGGCAAGGTCACCCTCTCCAGCCTCCAGTACCTCTTAGAGGAGCGGGGGTGGCCGGAAGAGAGCAACCGCAAGGGCGACGACCTGCACACGGGGCAGAACAACCCCGCGCTCGCACTGTAGGGGGCCCGCGGCCACGCGCACCCCGACGACGTGGCACCGTGGGCGGAGGACGAGGCCTCGAAGAGCTACCTCGATGCCGGTGACTACATGGAACGTGTCGCGCCGGAACTCGTCACGGACATCTGACCCTCGATCGGCCGGTGAGGGTGCGAGCCACCTCCACCGGCGCCGCTTCTGATCTGAACCGAAGGTGAGGCTTTTCTCCTTGTTTGCTCGACGAATCGCGGAAGTGTCGCTGATGGCAGCGGCGTTCGGCACGGTGGTCGGTTGCTCGGGCTCGGACGAGAGAAAGGAGTACGACGTCCCTGCGGCGCTGTGCGGCGTGTCCGTGGACCCGGCTTTGGTCTCCGACGTGCTCCCCGTCGGCAAGACGCTGAAGGTGCAGGAGAAGAAACCGGTTCCCAGCAGGAGCAACTGTCAGGTGAACGTCGACGGCAAGGCGGCGCTCATCGTGAGCCAGGAGTGGTGGGAGAAGGAAGACGGCATCTCCGATGTCGCTCGTTCCGTGCCGCAACTGGAATCGGCGAAGCTTTCGGGCGACGACTCCATTCGTTCCATCACCGGAGCGGCGATGAGGGTGAAGTCCTGCGCCGCCCCGAACCGTCCTGACCACAACCTGTTCACGACACTGGAGATCCATGCGGATGGCGTCGACGACGCCGCCGCCGTCCAGGAGCTGATGACCGCCTACACCCACGCTGTCGAGGACTCGGCCACATGCCGCTGATGCGAGAGCGATGCGAAAGCCGTCGTCCGGCCCGGCACGCCGCCGCGTCCTGCGCGGTGTTCCTGCTCCTGGCCGGCTGTGGCAGCAGTGGATCGGACGAGGCGGAGCCTCTCGACGCAGTGCGGGCCGAAGCCGTGCTGCCGGGCGCCGAGGTCGCCCCCGGCTGGAAGGCCGCGGTCGAGCCCGTCACGTATGCCCAGAAGAAGGCGCGGGAGCTAGGGGTCGCCCGATGCTACGAGGGTCCGACGGAGTGCGCGAAGACGCGCGTCACCGGGGTCTCGGCTCTCTACGGGGCGGGAAGGCCGAGGATTGATCTTGTCTTGATGGCCTACGAGAACTCGGCCGTCGCGCAGTCGGCATATGGAGCCGTCTGGAAGGCTTGGCGCGGCCAGAGCATTGAGCCCCGTGAGCTGGATCTCGGTGACATCGGGGACGAGAGCGACGCCGTGAGCGCCTTGGGTGCCTCCGGCGAGGAGGGGGCGCGGACCATGCTCTCCCAGGTCCGGGTGGGCAGCGTCATCATGGTGACCGTGGGGGAGGCGAGCGCCGGCGTCGAGATGCAGAGCTCGCTGAGCAAGTTCGCCACCGTCTTCGCCGAACGCGCCGAACAAGCTCAGCGCGGCGAGACGCCTTCGGTCACCCTGGACGACGTCGCCTGACGCGTCAACATTCCCCGGCCCGGCTGGTCACGGCGAAGCTGTACTTCGGTTCCTTCACGGCCGCGTCGTCCCCCGACAGCCCAGGGACGACCGTCTCGATGTAGCCGTCGTGGACGCGCTTGACGTGCATGCAGAACGAGGTCGCCGCCCCGTCGGCCGTGATCAGGTAATGGGCCTCATCGGCTGTCGCAGTGCCGCTGAGTTCGGCGTCCACGCCGTATCCGGGGGCGTCGCCGCCGCCGTGTTCGGCGATCTCGTCCTCGACCGTCCTGGCGTATTCACCGTCGAAGTCGGCGGGTTCGCCGTCGTCCAGCGGGCCGCCGTAGGTGAAGCTGCCGTCCAGCTCCGTCGTCGCCCCGGCCACCGCGCTCTTCAGCTCGTCGTCGCTCCACTTCGAGCCGTCCTCGACGCCCAGCCCCCGGACGCCCGTGACGACGCAGCCCACCGCCACTCCGATCAGGGTGATGCGGGCGACGACGAAGGCCGCGTCGGGGATGTCCGGGGCGGACGGGTTGAGGGACTCGCGCCAGGAGCGGACGCGGTCGGCCTTGACGCAGGCCATGAGGAGCAGGATCGCCGCCAGGACGAAGAGGATCACGGACAGCCGGGTCAGTATGCCGGGCCTCCTGGCAGGCCCCGTCGGCGACGGCGGGCGTCCCGTACGGCGATCGCCGTGCCGCTCAGTCCCGCGGCGAGGACCAGGCCGCCGACGACCACGTAGGTGCCCAGGCGGGTGTTGCGTTCGTCGGCCGTCTCGCCGAAGTGGACGGGGGCGACCGAGGGGGCCTCGGCGCCGGTGAGGTTGCGCTCGGGGCGGGGGGACTCGACGGGGTTGGCCGGGTCGACGTCGGTCAGGGCCTTGACCGGGTCGACGACGCCCCAGCCGACCAGGCGGTCGTGGCCGGGGATGGTGCGTTCCGCGGTCTGTTCGATCTGGGCGACGATCTGCTGGGCCGTCCACTTGGGGTACTTGGCCTTGAGCAGGGCGGCCACTCCGGCGACGTAGGGGGCGGAGAAGCTGGTGCCGTTGTCGGAGCAGTGGCCGTTGCCGGGGACGGTGGAGATCATGTCGACGCCGGGGGCGGCCACGCCCACGAACTCGCCCGACTGGGAGAAGGGGGCGCGTTCGTTGTTGCGGTCGGAGGCGGCCACGGCGAGGACGCCTTCGTAGGACGCCGGGTAGGTGACCTTGACGTTGCCGCCGAGGCCGTCGTTGCCGGCCGAGGCGACGACGACGACGTTCTGGTCGAGGGCCCGCTGAACCGCCTGTTCCAGGCGCCCGTCGGGCCTGACCGCGTTGGCGGTGTCCTGGGAGATGTTGATGACGTCGGCGCCCGCGTCCACCGCGTGGTCGATGGACCGTGCGAGGCTCAGGGCCGTTCCGTTGCCCTCCGCGTCGTTCTGCTTGATCGGGATGATGGTGGCCTCGGGGGCCAGGCCGACGAAGCCGGTTCCCTTCGCGGGGCGGGCGGCGATGATGCCGGCGACGCGGGTGCCGTGGCCGACGGTGTCCGTCGTCCCGCTGGCGTTGCCGCGTTCGATCTCCTCGCCCTTCTTGTTCTTCGGGGGCAGGAAGTTCTTGCCCTTGGAGACGTCGACGGCCTGGGTGAGCTGGGGGTTCTTGATGTCGACGCCGGTGTCGATGACGGCGACCTGGACGCCCTTGCCCTTCGACTGGGCCCACAGCTCGTCGAGGTTGACGCGTTGCAGGGCCCAGGGCCGGCCCTCGTACTTCTTCGACGGGAAGGTGCACTGGCCGCTGTCGTCCGCCCGCGCCTCGGGGGCGGGGAGGGCGAGTTGGGTCGTCGCCGTGAGGGCGGTGGTGGCGAGCAGGGTCGCCACCACCGCGCGGCTGCGGCCCTTGGGCCTCGTGTCGGCTGCCTTCAGCATCAGTTCGCTCTCCTACGGCTCCTACGGCTTCCTGCGGGCGCCGTGCGTTACGAGCCCTGCGGCTGCCGCGCCGCCGCCTCGGACAGGCGCGGGCCGGTGGGCAGGAACCTCGACCAGGCCACGGGGACGGGCGTGGGGACGACCTTCTCGTAGCCGAGCCGGGTCTGGGCGATCCTCGCTTCGGCCAGCTGCTGCTTGCGCTGTTCCGCGGAGGTGCCGATGCCCTTGTCGTCGGTGGCGCTGTCGCTGTTGGACTGCAGCGCGTAGCGCAGGCCGGTGTCGGTGACCAGGAAGACGCTGCCCGCCTTGGTCTCCTGGCCCTGGAACTGGCGGTAGAGCTGGCCGGAGCCGGGCGTGACGTACGCGCTGGAGGAGCCGGTGGGCAGCTGCGCGGGGAAGTCGGTGCCCGACCAGGTGGCGAGCGTGGTCGCGCCGGTCCTGGCGTTCACCGAGCGCAGCACGTTGCAGACGGTGTTGCGGCCGCTGGTGGCGCTGGTGCCGTTGTTGACCGTCCTGGGCTTGTACGCCGGCCACTTCTTGTCGCCGAGGAAGGTGGTGCTCTCGACGACCGCGCCGGGGCTGACCTGCTGGGCCTCGCCGGTCTGGCCGACGGCGACGAGCTTGCCGCTGTTCAGGAGCAGGGTGGCGGTGAACTCGCTGATGCGGGCGACCTCGCCGGGCAGGACGACGTAGTACTGCATGCGCGTGCCGTCGTACGCCTTGATGACCATGCCGACCTTGTCGTACTCGCCGAGGCTGTCGGAGGCGTTCGCCGCGTCCCCGGGGACTCCGTCGATGGCCGGGATTTCCAGCGGGTCGCCCTTGTGCAGGGTGTCGAGCCAGTCCTGGGAGACGCGCTGCGGGGCGCGGCTCTGGGTGTCGAGCGCCTTGAGCAGTTCCTTGTCGTCGGGGTCCTTCAGCGGGTAGGCCCAGCCGCGGGAGTCGACGACGTACTGGCTCTTGCCGTCCGGGCCGACGACGTACATCAGGTCGCCGCCGGAGAGCTTGTTGCGGCCCTCGGTCTTCGCCCACTCCTTCTCGGCGAGCACGAAGGCCGCCTTCTGGATGGCCCGGCCGCCGTCGCCCGGGCGCTCGCAGACCGCCCAGCGCTTGGCGGCCTCCGCCTCGTCCGCGGAGGGCAGCCGGTCGGGGGCGTACGGGATGCCGATGGTGGCGCCGTGCGGGGGCTTGCCGCTGTCGAGGACCTTCTCGTCGACCGTGATGATGCTGTTCTTGTCCGGGTTGAGCAGCAGTTTGGCGGACGCCATGTTGAGCACCGGGTGCAGCTGCTTCTCGCCCTTCGTCTTGAGGACGACGTAGCGGGTGGTCGAGTCGCTGGCGACGATGACGTGTTCGCCCGGGGCGTCCCAGCCGCGCGGCGCGGTGGGGCTGAACAGGCCGATGGCGCCGAACACCGCGAGGATCACCACGCCGACGACCAGTCCGGGCCACACCGCGCTCAACGGCTTCGGCGCGCCCTCCTCCGAACCCGACGGCGAAGGCCGCAGGAACGACGCGAGTGTGCGACGCTTCGCGAAGGTGTAGGCGTTGAGTTCATCGCGGCGTGATGCCATCTGTGTCCGCTCTCTCCCCGTTGCGGAGCCCTGGGCGCGGTGGTTGTTCCGTCGCCCGCCCGTGGTGTGCCTCTGGTGCCTCGGTCGTCAGACCCGGCCCCTACTATGCCTGTTGCGTGGACGTGCGTGTGTCATGGGTAGGGCGCTCAGGACTCGCAGGAGCGTGCGGACAAGGGTTTTCGGTAGAGATTCGGGGGTTTTGAGTGATGGCTTCGGCACCGCGGACCCGGTCGCGATCGCAATCGAGGTCACGATCGGGCCGATCGGGCAGCGCCGGTCCGGCGGGATCCCGCGGCCCGGCCGCCGCGGCGGGCGCTGTCACGCCGCACCTCAGGGCCCGCTCGGGGCGCGGGGGCTCGTTCGCCGTGCAGCGGCTGGTGCTGCTGGAGCTGGCGGCGGCGCTCGTGGTGTGCGGCTGGGTGATCGGGACGTACGCGCTGATCCCGGCGGCCGTCGTCGCCGCGGTCCTTCTCGTTCTGGCGCTCGTACGGCGCCGGGGGCGCTCCCTGCCCGAGTGGCTGGCCGGTGTGCAGGCGCTGCGCGCACGCCGCCGCAAGGCCGCCAGCACCCCCGTGGCGCCGGGAACCGACTCCGGTCTCGCCCCCGCCGTCGAGTGCGACCCGAGCCTGCGGACGTACAGCTACAGCCGGGGCAACGACCGTGACCAGCGCCCCGTGGGCATGGTCGGTGACGGCGGCTTCCTCACCGCGGTCCTCCAGGTGGAGGCGGACTTCGGTGCCCTGCGCGCCGAGCGCAGCCGCCGGCCGCTGCCGCTCGCCCTGGTGCGGGACGCACTGGATGTCGACGGAATCCGCTTGGAATCCGCACAGATCGTGCTGCACACCCAGCCCGCGCCCGCGCCGCATCTGCCGCAGCAGTCGGTCGTGGTGACCAACTACACACAGTTGCAGGCGCAGAGCGCCTCCCCCGCGGTCCGCATCATGTGGATCGCGCTGAAGCTTGACCCCGAGCTGTGCACGGAGGCCGTGGCCGCCCGCGGCGGTGGGCTCGTCGGCGCCCAGAAGTGCCTGGTGCGCTCGGCGGAGCACCTGGCGAGCCGGCTGACCGGCGCCGGGTTCCGGGTGAACGTGCTCACCGAGGAGGAGGTGACGTCCGCCATCGCCACCTCCGCATGCGCCAACCCGATGGTGACCGCCCAGGCCGGGCAGAGCGAGACGCCCCGGCGGCGGACCGAGGAGACCAGCCGCAGCTGGCGCTGCGACAACCGCAGACACACCACGTACTGGGTGCGCCGCTGGCCCCCGCTCGGCGGCTCCGGCCCCGGACTGCCGGAGCTGGTGGCCCAGTTGACCGCGGTGCCCGCGCTGGCGACGACGCTCAGTCTGACCCTGGCCCGCGGCGGACAGCGGGAGGTCTCGGTCACCGGGCACGTGCGCGTGACCGGGCGGAGCAGCACGGAGCTGGCCGCATCCCGCCGGGAACTGGAGCGCGTGGCACGGCAGTCACGGACCGGGCTCGCCCGTCTGGACCGGGAGCAACTGCCCGGAGTTCTGGCCACCCTGCCGCTCGGAGGTGCTCGCTGATGGCTGCCATGTCCACCCCGACCGCCGTCCCGCGCAGCCCCGCCGCGGGCAGCGACGGCACGCGGCCCGCCGGGCTGGCGGAGCGGCTGCGCACCGGCTTCGGGCTGCTCGGCCCCCGGCATCCGCGGCACACGCTGCCCGTCGACGAGTTCGACTCGCTGACCCTGCCCATCGGTGACGACGGCGTCGTCGTCGGTGTCACCGGCGAGGGCCACCCCGCCGTGCTGGGGGTGAACCGTCCGACGCCGTACGACGTGCTGCTCATCGGCGGTCTGTGGACCGCTCAGGTGCTCGCGCTGCGTGCCGCGGCGACCGGCGCGCGGGTCGCCGTCGAGACCGGCCGCGCCCCGCACTGGGCGCAGGTCGTCCAGGCGGTGGGGGGCGGCCAGTCCGGGATGACCGTGCACGAAGTGGGCCGGGTCCCTCCGCTCGGCGCCTCGGCGGGCGCATGCCGCAGTCCCGGATGACCAGGACCGGGCTGCCCGCCGAGGCGCCGAGCGG
>NZ_MUND01000436.1 GCF_002154375.1 Streptomyces glaucescens
CCGCCCTGCGCTGGGCCCGCCCGCAGCCAGCCGCGCACCCGGCGGGCCCAGCGCAGGGCGGAGACCGTGGTGACGGCGCATGCGGTGAGATGGCCCAGCAGGTAGAGCAGGATCATCTCGCGGATGTACGGCGTGCTCGCGTAGTAGGTGTCCAGGTCGGTGCGGCGCTCCACCGGGGCCTCGCCGAGGACGAACGTGACCACGATGCCGGTGACGACGGCCGTGTACGCGAGGACCCAGCGCCGGGCCGTGCGCCGCATCCCCGGCCCGCCGCGCCAGCGGACGATCAGCACCTGCGAGGCGGCGCTGTACGCGGTGATCGCGACGTACGTCACGGGCGCCGCCAGGTTGGGGACGCCGCTGAGCCGGTTGACGGCGCCGACGGTGGGCGGGGCGCCGAGCAGGAAGCAGAGGCCGGCCAGGGCCAGCACGGCGCAGATCGACCGGAGATAGGGGTCGTGCCGGTGGCGCAGCAGGTCCGGGGACTTCAGCAGCAGGCCGAGCCAGAGGAGGCCGGCGCTGAGGTAGTTGGTGAGTGCGTTCATCGTCGGGTCCCGCGGTAGTTGAGCGCGGCCCCGATGCGGCCGGCGAGGTCTTGGGTGTCGTCGCCGCGGTCCGCGTACACGGAGTCCGCCGGTGCCTCCAGCCAGGTGCGCAGCCGGCGGCCCATGAGCATGCCGAAGCGGTCGGCCTCCTGCTCGTCGGCGAGGGTGAAGTCGGTGCGCGCGGCGGCGGCGCGCGGGCCGTCCGGACCGGCCGCCGACTGCCGCTGGTGCATGTGCCACACCTCGTGGCAGAAGATCACGATCTGATGCCATACGGCGGCCCGCTTGTCCACGACGACGTTGTCGTGGGTCTCCCCTTCCAGCCACAGGCCGCTGGCGGTGTGCGGCGGGAAGACCTCCCGGTGGACCACGATCTCCCGTCCGCGCCATCGGGTGGCCGCCTCGACGACGGCCTGGAACATGACCTCGGGATCCGCGGGAACCGGCACCCGTATGGAGTCGATGAGGGCGTCGGCGAGACGACGCATCTCCCTGTTCGTTCGCACGGTTCTCCCCGTGGCTGCGCGGGTGTTCGATGCAGCAATATGCCAAGACCGGCCTCGCTTCAGCCACCTCCCGTCAATCGGGTGGGGAAAGCAGGCCGGGAGGAATGAGGGTGTTACGGACGAAGACGGTCAGGGGCCCGAAGAACAATGGCCGAAAACCGGAAGCGCCACGCCCCGCACGCACTCGCCTCCGCCGGGCGAGCGGCACCCGGCCGGCCCCCGGTCCCCCCGCGTGTCGGCGCCACGCGCCCGCCTGTCCACGTGCGCCCACGGTCCCGTGTCCCGCGCGGGCCGCGGCGCCGTGCCCCGTACCGGGGGACCGGGCGGCAGGACGGGGCCCTGCCGCCCGGTCCCCCGG
>NZ_MUND01000437.1 GCF_002154375.1 Streptomyces glaucescens
AGCCACCGCAGGGCGGCGGCGAGGACGACGGCGCCGATCGGAACGTTGATCAGCAGCACCCACCGCCACGACAGCCCCTCGACGAGCAGCCCGCCGATGAGCCCGCCCGCGGCACCGCCGCCCGCGCCGACCGCCGTCCAGGTGGCGATGGCCCGCGCCCGCCCGGCGCCCTCCGGGACGGCGGAGGTGAGGAGGGTGAGCGTGGACGGGGCGAGGACGGCCGCGCCGAGGCCCTGCGCGGCCCGCGCGGCCAGCAGCTCCCAGCCCTCCTGCGCGAATCCGCCGCCCAGTGAGGCCACCGTGAACAGGGAGAGCCCGACCAGGAACATCCGCTTGCGGCCGAACAGGTCTCCGGCGCGCCCGCCGAGCAGCATGAACCCGGCGAAGGCGATCGCGTACGCGTTCACCACCCATTGCAGGCCCGGGCCGCTCAGCCCGAGGTCGGCTCGTATCGCCGGCAGCGCCACGTTGACGACGGACACGTCGAGCACGACCAGGAACTGTCCGGCGCAGGCGAGCGCCACGACGAGCCAGGTGGGGGGTGGGGTGCGGAGGGAGGCACGGGCGGTGGTGTCAGTCGCTGGGAGCATGGGTGCCATGGTCTCAACCGGTCCCGGTGCGGGCATCGGCATGTGGTCCCAATGGCCTCGGTCGTACGACCGGTAGGAGGTCGTACGACCGAGGACGCGGGCCGGGAGGACGGTCAGGAAGGCGGCCCGGGAGGACGGGGCGCGAAGGCATCCCGGGAGGACGGGGCTGGGAGGCGGCCCGGGAGGACGGGTCAGGACGCCGTGCAGCCGCCGATGGCCGGTGCCGCCGAGTTGCCGTTCTTCATGACGGTGAACCCGAAGCTGGTCGAGGCGCCGGCGGCGAGGCTGCCGTTGCCATTGGGCCGCATGGTCATGACGTTGCCGCTGCTGTCCCAGGTGGGCGAGCCGTTCCAGGTGGCGGTGATCTTCTGCGGGGAGGTGAGGGTGACGGTCGTGGTCCAGCCGGTGATGGCCGCGCTGCCCGCGGTGATGGTCACCCTGCCGTTGAAGCGGTCGCTCCACTCCTCCTGCTTGCTGTAGGTGGCGGTACAGGTGGCGCCGCCCGGGTTGCCGGGGTCGCCGCCGGAGGTGCCGCCGAGCGCGTTCAGCACGGCGGTGTACGCGGGCTTCTTGTTGTAGTTGGAGTCGAACAGCAGCGGGGTGCCGCTGGCCCGCCAGGAGTACTTGTCGGTGATGCCCCAGACGGTGATGCCGGTGCAGCGGGTGACGGCGAGGCAGGCCTTGACCACGTTGGCGTAGCTGGTGGCCTGGCTGGTGCCGGAGCCCTCGATGTCGAGTTCGGTGATCTGGACCTCGACGCCGAGGTCGGCGAAGCGCTGGAGATTGGCCTGGTAGTCGGCGGGGACCGGGGAGGCGCTGTTGAAGTGCGACTGGAAGCCCACGCAGTCGATGGGCACGCCGCGCGCCTTGAAGTCGCGGACCATGTTGTAGACGGCATTGCTCTTCGCGTTGATGCCGTCGGTGTTGTAGTCGTTGTAGCAGAGCTTGGCGGCGGGGTCGGCGGCGCGGGCGGCGCGGAAGGCCTCCTCGATGAAGCCGTTGCCCAGCTTGTCCTGGAAGGGCGAGCTGCGGCGGGCGCCGCTGGAGCCGTCCTGGAAGGCCTCGTTCACCACGTCCCAGGAGTGGATCTTGCCCTTCCAGTGGCCCATGACCTGGTTGATGTGGTTGTTCATGGCGCTTCTGAGGTCGGTGGCGCCGAGGCCCGCGACCCAGCTCGGCAGCTGGGAGTGCCAGACCAGGGTGTGGCCGCGGACCTTCATGCCCCGGCTCTGGGCGTGGCTGACGATCCGGTCGGCCGCCGCGAAGTTGAACGCGCCGCGGCTGGGTTCCAGGGCGTCCCACTTCATCTCGTTCTCGGGCGTGACCGAGTCGAACTCGGTGTTGAGCGTCGAGACGTACGGTGCTTCGCCCAGGTGGTTGGCCGCGACGGCGGTGCCGAAGTAGCGGCCCTTCTCGGCGGCGGCGCCGGCCAGCGTGCTCGCCGCCTCGGCGGTGCCCGACGCGGCGGTGAGGCCGGCGACGGCGAGCAGGCCGGTGAGGACCGGGGCGAGTGCCCTGCGGGCACGGGAGGACGTGCTCGTATGCATGACTGACTCCCGAAAGTTTCGTGCGGGTTTCCGATTGGCTTCGGAGACCGTACGGACTAACCGCAGGGGCGTCAACGGGGTGTGCACGAGAGGAATTTGGGGATTACGGGAGGAGAACCTCGCATCCTCGGCCCGAAACTTTCGCGCAGCACTCCGACGGGTTCGGATGCCCTGATGGCGGATCAGATCCCCATGACCGGGTCAAGAATTAGTTAGATCGCATAAGCATCGGAATAGTTGCCCGGGCACACCGAGTTCATGCTGCACATGACACGCACGACGACCGGCGCGACGGCCGGCCAGCCTGCCAGGCCCGACCGGACCGACCGGACCGACCGGACCGAACGGACCGCCAACCAGGCCGTCGTCCCGGTGCTCGCCTTCGCGGGCATCGTGGTCGCGGTGATGCAGACCCTGCTCGTCCCGGTGATCAAGGACCTGCCGCAGCTGCTGGCCACCGACCCGGGCAACGCGACCTGGGTCCTCACCTCGACGCTCCTCTCCGGAGCCGTGGCCACCCCGATCATGGGCCGGCTCGGTGACCTCTTCGGCAAGCGGCGAATGCTGGTCGGCAGCCTCGCCGTGATGGTCGTCGGCGCGCTGATCAGCGCGTTCACCAGCGCGCTGCTGCCGATGATCGTCGGCCGCACCCTCCAGGGCTTCGCCATGGGCGCCATCCCGCTCGGCATCGGCCTGATGCGCGACATGCTCCCGCGCGAGCGGCTCGGCTCCGCCATGGCCCTGATGAGCAGCTCCATCGGCGTCGGCGGCGGTCTCGCGCTGCCCGCGGCGGCGCTGGTCGCCCAGCACACCGACTGGCACGCCCTGTTCTACGGCGCCGCCGGCCTCGGCGTCCTCGCCATCGCCCTGGTCCTGCTGGTCGTCCCCGAGTCCCCCCTGCGCGCCCCGGGCTCCTTCGATCTGCCCGGCGCGCTCGGACTGTCCGCCGGACTGGTCCTGCTGCTCCTGCCGATCACCAAGGGCAGCGACTGGGGCTGGTCGTCCGGCACGACGCTGGGCCTGTTCGCCGCGGCGGTCGTGGTGCTGCTGCTGTGGGGCCTGATGGAACTCAAGGTCGCCGCGCCGCTGGTCGACCTGCGCACCACCGCACGCCGCGAGGTACTGCTCACCAACCTCGCGTCGATCATGGTCGGGGTCTCCTTCTACGTCGTCTCCCTCGTCCTGCCCCAGCTCCTCCAGCTTCCCTCAGAGACCGGCTACGGCCTCGGACAGTCGATGGTCGTCGCGGGCCTGTGCGTGGCCCCGCTGGGCCTGACGATGATGTTCACCGCACCGGTCTACGCCCGCCTGTCCGCCAAGTACGGCCCCAAGGTGACCCTGATCCTCGGTCTGCTCGTCATCGCCCTCGGCTACGGCGGCGGACTCGGCCTGATGGACGCCGCCTGGCAGACCCTCGTCACCTCGATCGTCCTCGGTGCGGGCATCGGCCTCGCGTACTCCTCGCTCCCGGCGCTGATCGTCGGCGCCGTCCCGGCCTCCGAGACCGGCGCGGCGAACGGCCTGAACACCCTGATGCGGTCCATCGGCACGTCCGTGTCGAGCGCCGTCATCGGGATGGTGCTGGCGAACACGGCGGACACCGTCGGCGGCGTCGCCGTCCCGACGATGCACGGCTTCCGCGTCTCCTTCCTCATCGCCACCGCCGCCGTCGCCGTCGGCCTGCTGCTGGCGCTGTTCCTGCCGGGGCAGCGGCCCTCGGGCAAGCTGCAATTGCGGGCGAGCAGTGAGGAGGACGCTTCGCTGGAGCGGGCCGAGGAGGTGCTGCGGGGCTTCCAGGGGCGGGTGCTGTCCGCCGACGGGGCGCCGGTGCCGCGGGCCCGGGTCACCCTGCTCGACCGGCAGGGCCGCCGTGCGGGCGCGACGTACTCCGCGGAGGACGGGGGCTACGCGCTCGCCGTGCCGGCCTCGGGTTCCTACGTCCTGGCCGTCCAGGCCGCGGGGCACGGTCCGCACGCCTCGGCGGCGACCCACGCGGGTGAGGGGCGGGCCCTTATACACATCT
>NZ_MUND01000438.1 GCF_002154375.1 Streptomyces glaucescens
CCACACCCCCGCCCGGCGGATCGGGAACCCTCTGGGACGACTTCAGTTACACCACCCACACCGACCCGAAGATCTCCGCCAACGGCTGGTCCGTACGCGCCAACTCCGGTGGCCCCGGCGTCCCGGGCGCCACCTGGGACCCCTCCAACGTCACCTTCTCCACCAGCAACGGCAACACCGTCATGACGCTGGAGACCTCGACCGCGGGCACCCCCGCCAGCACCGAGCACACCGAAGTCCTCACCAAGGCGGCCAAGTTCAAGAACGGCACGTACGCCGCCCGCGTCAAGTTCAGCGACGCCCCCCGGTCCGGGCCCGACGGCGACCGGGTCGTCCAGACCTTCTTCACCATCAACGACCTCAAGGCCCCGATGGCCGACGACTACGCCGAGTACGACTTCGAGTACCTCCCCAACGGCGGCTGGGGTGAGCCGGCCAACATCCTCTACACGACCTCCTGGGAGACCTACAACCCCGACCCGTGGCAGGCGGTCAACCAGCACACCGAGAGCCGTCAGAGCTACGCCGGCTGGCACGACCTCGTCGTCACCATCGACGGCACCTCCATCAAGTACTACGTCGACGGCCGGCTCTTCGGCACCCATGACGCCGCCTACCTGCCCGAACGCCCGATGTCCATCGACTTCAACCAGTGGCTGATCGACCTCGACGGCCAGACGTCCACGACACCGCGGGCCTACGAGCAGCAGGTCGACTACGTCCTCCACGTGAAGGACCAGGTCCTGACCCCCGCTCAGGTCGACGCCAAGATCGCGGCGTACAGGTCGGCCGGTACCGCGTTCGAGGACACGGTGCCCACGGCCTGAGCGGCCTGAGCGGCCCCGAGCCCGCCCTGTACGGCCAGACGGCCGTACAGGGCGGGCTCAAGGTGTCTGAGTGGCCGAGTCGCTTCGGTGGAAGGAGCCGTTTGTCAGTGGCTTGCTGCATGATGCGAAGAAATTGATCGACATCGGCGGAGCTGGGTAGGCGCTTGGGGTCGTCCAGCTCGAGGAGGCCACTCTATGCAGCCCGTCCCCGGTCCGGCCCTGTCACGTGGCACCGAACGCCCGCGGACAGCACCGGCGGAGATCCTGTCGCACCGGAGCCGGTCCTTCGCTCCTGTCAGCACCGTCGGTGCCGATCTGCTGCGGATCGTCTCCGATCCCTCGACGCCCGTGTTTCTGACGGTGCATGCGGGCGGACGCCGCAGATACGGTTACTGGCGGCCGCTCGACGGCCGGAGCGGCCGGGGCAGTTGCTACGTGGCCCTCCCCACCGACGAGTGCGACGCCCTCCACCGGGCCGGCCGGATCGCCCTGGGGGATCCCGTCGTGGATCCCGCCAGGACGATCTACCGCGTCCGGGCGGTGGACACGAGGGTGGCCGGGGCACGCGCGCCCCGGCGGGAGGCCCGTACGGCGTGAGTGCACCGTGGCCTGCTGCCGCGCGGCGGCACCCCCACGCCCCAGGGCCGCAGACACAGAGCGCGGACCTCGTCGGGCGCGTGAGCGTGCGCGCGCGGACGGCTCACTCGCGGGCGTCGCCTGTGACGATCAGGCGGGGCCGCGGCCGGTGCCGCCGCGCGGTCCGTGCCGTGCTGATGCAGCGCCCTCACCGTCGCGCTCGGACTCTCCTTCTGGCAGGCGACGGCCGCCGTCGCCACCGGCGGTCTGTTCCTCCTCGGTCGCCGGGCATCGACCGCCACCCCACCGGGCGCTGGGCGACGCCCTCACCAGGTGGTGCACCGGGGGCCTGGACCCGGCGGAGGGTCCATACCGTTCGCACCTCCCGAACGGCGGCAGGGCCGCGCAGCCCCAGGTACGCGGGTGTCATCGGCCGGGTGCGCAGCACGACGCTCCCGGTCATGCAGCTTGTGCAGTGAGGTCACGCGGGCCGACGGCACGTGGGTGGGCCCGTCCCTGGACGTACAGGACCGCAAGCAGCCGGGGCTGTGCGTGTTCAGTGCCGGGCCGCGGCTGCTGTTCTCCCAGATGTCGCGGCCGGTGCTGCTCGCCGATGTCGGCGAGCGACTCCAAGGCGTCGACTTCTGGCGCACCGACGAGTACCGCTCCTTCGCCCCGCCGCTGCGCGCCGACGTGGGGCGCGCCCTGGCGGACAACCCGCGACGATGGGCTCACCGCTTCGCGCGGTACCTCGTCGACTCGCCGGACAGCCCGCTCTCGATCATCTGCCGCGGGGCAGTGCCGGACTGACTCCGGCCCAGTCGCCGGTGTCTCCAGCCGACGGGGCAGCGCTGACGCGCTCGATGAAATATCCGCAGTCCGTGCCGCTGAGGCCCTACGCTGACCGTCATGGCGATCCGGGTTCCGATCGGCGACGAGCTGCGTTCCGTGCTGGGTTCTCCCGCCAGGACCACGCTGCTGGACAGCAGCCCCCGTTCCCGGGTGTGGCGGGTCGAGCTGCGGGACGGCGGCCGGGTGATCGTCAAACAGATCACCGACGGCGGGGGAACCGGGCCCGACGGGGACGCGCGATACGCACGGGAGGTCGCCGCGTTGCGGCTCGCGGCGCGGGCGGCCCGGCCGGCCGTCGCGCCCGCGCTGCTCGGAACGGACCCGGCGAACCGCGTGATGGTCCTGGAGCACCTGGACGACCTCGGTGCGGCCGACGACTGGATGCCGGGCCACGCCGAGTCCCTCGCCCGGCTGCACGCGCTGACGGGGCCGGCCGACGCGGGCACGCTCCCCGCCTGGTCCGGTCCGAGCGCCGCCGACGCCGAGTCCTTCCTCGCCCTGGCCAGGGCGCTTGACGTCCCCGTCCCGCCGTCGGTGCCGGACGAACTCGCCGGGGTGATCGACCGGCTCGATCCCGCGCCCCACCACGCGCTCCTGCACGGCGATCCCTGCCCCGGCAACGACCTGCGCACCGCCGACGGGGTCCGCTTCGTCGATTTCGAGCAGGCCTCGCTGGGCAACGGCCTGGTCGAACTCGCCTATTTCCGCATCGGGTTCCCGACCTGCTGGTGCGCGATGTCGGTCACCGGCGCGCCACTGTCGGAAGCGGAGGATGTCTACCGCGCCACCTGGCGGAGTCTCACCGGCACGGACGTCCCCGGCGACCTCGCCGACGCCTGCGCCGGCTGGCTGATCCGTGGCGACGCGCTCGTCGAGCGCGCTCATCGCGAGTCGGCCGACCATTTGGCGCGCGTGCCGGTGGAGGACTTCGAGTGGGGGTACATCTCCGCGCGGGAGCGCCTCGTCCACCGGCTCGGCGTGGTCGCCGGCCTGGGCCGCGACCACGACCATCTGCACGCACTCGGCCGTCTCAGCGCCGCTGTGGCCGCCCGCCTGCTGGAACGCTGGCCCACGCTGCGCCCGCTGCCCACGCAGGACACGCGGCCCCGGTACTGACGCCTGTCTCCGCGGCCTGCCCTACGACCGATGTCGTGGACGCGGGGGTCAGCGCGGCCGGGCGCGGTGGAGGTCGCGCAGCAGGGCGACCTCGGCACCGTGGTGCAGCAACTCCTGGTTGACCCACCACACGATGTCGATGAACGGCTCCTCCGGGTCGCTGCCGTGCGGATAGGTGCAGTACCCCACGGTGTCGAGCGCGGCGTCATCGACGCTCACCAGCGCCTGCCGCCAGGCTGCCGCGGCGGCGTCGAAGGCCGCTACCGCTCCTGCGGCGTCCCCGCTGACGTGGTAGTCGTCCCGGGTCAGCGCGTGGCTGCCGGTGGTGTGGTCGGCGCGCAGGAACAGCATCTCGCTGAGGTGGCTCAGGCGCCACGCGATGGTGGTGAAGGGCGGCGGCCAGGGATGCGGGTAGGGGGCGGCGTCGCGCCCCCAGTCGCCGGCGCCGGCCAGGAAGGTCGCGCGCGGCCCCGGCCCGTCCACGCGCGGCCGTACCGACCAGCAGCCGGGCACCGGCTCCCAGAGGTACTCCTCGTCGGTCATGGGGCCGACCTCGGTATCCGCCCCGTCACCACTGTCCATGACCGGTCCTGTCATACGGTCGGCGAGGCGTTCGCGCGCGCAGTCGAACTGCAGCAGTAGCGGAGACAGGCGGGACGGTGTCGTCATGGGGCGCCCCCGTGTCGGACTGATCCAGGCATGGTCCGCCAGCCTGACACAGCCGGCAGGGCGGCCGCGTCTCACTTTCGCCCGCGACTCTCCGGCAGGCCGGCGGCGGGTTCACGGCAGGTTGTCTCACCGCTCACCTTCCGTTCAACGGCGCCCCGGGGGTTAACTCTTAGGGTGACTGGCGCCGCCCCCTCCTTCTGACAGTTCGTCGTATCGAGAGGACTCCCATGACAGGCACGTCCGCGGGAAGACCGACCGGTTCAGGCTTCGAACGGCGCACCCTGCTGCGCGGAGCGGCGGTGGCCGCTGCCGCCTCCGTCCCCTTCCAGGCTCTCGCCGCGCGCACGGCGGCGGCCGCTCCGGTCAAGCTCGACTTCGACCCGGGCTACGGCCCGTTGAGGCCGGTGAAGGACGAGGCGACCGGACTGGAGCTGCTTCAGCTGCCGCGCGGTTTCCAGTACATCTCCTACGGCTGGACGAACGACCTCATGGACGACGGCGTGCGCACGCCGGGCGCGCACGACGGCATGGCTGCCTTCCGCCGCGGCGACAAGGTCCACCTGGTGCGCAACCACGAGATCGCCGCCGGTGCCGCCTTCACCGCGCCCGCCTACGATCCCGGCGCCGGCGGCGGCACCACGACGCTGGTGTTCGACCCCGACGCCGGTCAGTGGCTGGAGTCGTACGGCAGCCTCGGCGGCACCATGCGCAACTGCGCCGGCGGGCCGACCCCGTGGAAGACGTGGCTCACCTGCGAGGAGTCCTTCTCCACGGTCTCCGGCAAGCGCCACGGCTACATCTTCGAGGTGGCCTCGGAGGGCAAGGGCAACCCCGAGCCGTACCGGGCGATGGGCCGGTTCAACCACGAGGCGGTCGCCGTGGATCCGGCGACGGGATACGTCTACGAGACCGAGGACCGCCCCAACGCCTCGCTGTACCGGTTCGTTCCCAGCGTGCCCGGCGACCTGGCCAAGGGCGGCCGGCTCGAGGCGCTGCGCATCGGCGACACCTCGTACGACACCCGCCTCGACGGCGAGCAGTGCTACGGCACCGTCTCCTGGGTGCCGGTGGACGACGTCGACCCGGCGACCGACACGGTCCGGGCGCAGGCGCAGGCGAACGGCGCCGCGGTGTTCAGCCGGCTGGAGGGCGCCTGGTACGGCAATGAGCGCATCTACGCGATCACCACCGACGGCGGTCCCGTCCGGCAGGGCCAGGTCTTCGAACTCGACCCGTGCACCGACGAGTTCCGGGTGCTGTTCGCCTCACCCGGCGCCGACGTCCTGAACAACCCCGACAACATGTGCGTCAGCCCGCGCGGGGGCCTGGTGCTGTGCGAGGACGGCTCCGACACCGAGTACGTGCAGGGGCTGACCCCGGAGGGCGAGATCTTCCGTTTCGCCGCCAACACGGTGGACCTGCGGGGCGGGACCGCGGGCAAGAACGTCCCGGCGGCCGACCACCGGGGCTCGGAGTGGGCCGGTTCGGTCTTCGAGCCGAAGAAGGGCAAGTGGCTGTTCGTGAACGTCCAGACCCCCGGCATCACCTTCGCCATCACCGGGCCCTGGGTGCGCGGAGCGTTGTGACGCGTCCGCCGCCCGGCGACACGTCCGCCACCGCCGGAGGCGGGTGAAGCCCGCCCTCCCGTACGCCGTCCGGGTCAGCGGAACCGACCCGGGCGGCGTCCTGCTGCGCCATCCACGTGAGCCGGAGCCGGACCTTGATCGCTGCTCGATCCGCCGGCCGCGCCCGGGGGCCGCCCTCTCGTGCCCGCCCGCCCGTGCGGCGCGCGATCTCATCCGGCTGTCGCCGGGGTGAAAGGGGTGAGAGGGTGACCAGGCCTCCTCATGCCGTAGAGAATGAGTCTGTTCCTGCACACGAGGGGCATATACACAGGCACGCGGAAGCAGCGGGCGACCGGCGTGCCGGTGTCTCCTGGCGGATGTGATGATCGGCAGGGCAGAGGAGGATCATGGCCGTAGCAGGGTCTGCGTGGGTTCCCGGGGAGCCGGGGGCGCCGTCGGCCGTGCTCGCGCGGCGTTTGGACGCGATCGGTACCGGCGCCTATGTGGTGGACCCACAGGGTCGGATCATCGCCGTCAACGCCCTGGCCGAGCGACTCCTGGACCGGTCCGCCGCGGCTCTTCTCGGCCGCGATGCGCACGACCTGCTGCACCGGGACTCCGGCGGCCGGCACATGCCGAGGGCTCAGTGCCGTATGCGGCAGGCCTTCCACGCCGGGCGCCCCGCCCAGGCGGAGACCGACTACTTCGCACGCGGTGACGGTTCGCTGCTGCCCATCTCGTGGCTGATCGCCCCGTACGAGGCCGGTGCCGACGAGACTGCCACGCTGGTGCTCTTCCACGCGGTGGATCGCCCGGTCAAGACCGGCACCCGGGCGGACCCGTCGGCCCAGCCCTTGACGGAGCTCGAACGGCTGGCGCTGCTGGCCGAGGCGACGACGCGGCTGACCTCCACGCTCGACGCGGAGGAGACGCTGCGGCGGCTGGTGACTCTGGTGGTGCCCCGGCTGGCGGAGTGGGCCGTCATCGATCTGATCACCGAGCGGGACGAGGTGTGGCGTGCGGTCGTCGTCCACGGCGAGGGGGAGACCCTGGTGCACCACGACGACCTCCAGGGACCGATGCCTCCGCTTCCGGAGGACTCGCCGATGCCACTGTCCAGGGCGCTGCGCGGGGTCGCTTCCGCGGTGGCCGCACCGGAGACGTACCAGCGGGAGCCGGATTCCGGTATCGCGCTCGAGCAGCGCCGCCTGTTCGAGGCCACCGGCATGCACTCCGCCGCCATCGCCCCCATCCGCAGCGCCCGTGAGGTCCTGGGCGCCCTGACCCTGGGCCGTGCCGGCCAGTCGCAGGCGTTCACGCCCGCCGATCTGCCGCTGATCGAGGACATCGCCCGCCGCGCCGGGATCGCCTTGGACAACGCGCGTCTCTACCAGCGTCAGCGCAAGGTCGCCGAGACCATGCAGAACCACCTGCTGCCCCAGATGCCGCGGGTGCCCGGGCTGGAGATGACGGTCCGCTACCTGCCCGCGCCCAATGCCTCGCAGGTCGGCGGTGACTGGTACGACGCCTTCCGGCTGTCCGACGACGCCACCGCGCTGGCCATCGGCGACGTCGTCGGCCACGACCTGGAGGCCGCGGCCGGAATGGCCCAGGTGCGGAACATGCTGCGCGCCTACGCCTGGTCCCAGCAGGAGCCGCCCAGCCGGATCGTCGAACGGCTGGACGAGGCGATCATGCACATCACCGACGTCACGATGGCCACCGTGATCCTCTCCAGGGTCGAGGAGACGGCCGACGGCCACTGGCAACTGTCCTGGACCAACGCGGGCCACCCGCCCCCGCTGCTGATCAGCCACGACGGACTGGCCCGCTACCTCACCGACGGCCACGGCATCCTCCTGGGAACAGGGCTGGGCAGGCGCCGCCCGGACGCAACGGTGCTCCTGCCGCCCGGCTCCACGCTCGTCCTCTACACCGACGGCCTGATCGAAGAACCCGGCCACACCCTCGACGAGGGCCTGGACCGGCTCCGCCGGCACGCCGCCGCCCTCGCCCACCGCCCGCTGGCCTCCTTCACCGACCAGCTGCTGCGCCGGGTACGCCCGGCCGACAACGACGACGACGTCGCTCTCCTGACCCTGCGCACGCCCGCCCGGCCGAGCACCGGCCAGGCGGCCCCCACAACCCGCCCGTGAGCGATGTCCGCACCGCCGGATCGCCGGATGCCCGGCCTTGAACGGGGCGGATGGTCACGTGGGCCACGTCGTCATGCGCGGGACGCGGTCACCCGCAGGGGCCGTCGCTGCCGCTCCGGTCTCCCACGGGCGGTGGCGCTGCCACCGGGCGACCGCGTCGGCCCGACCCTCACGCCGCGCAGCCGCTGACGTCAAAAGGGCTGGTCAGATCACCGGAGGGCCTGCCTCGACCCGGCGCAGCACCGGGGGCAGACGGTCCAGGTCGGGATCGGTCTGCACCTGCCGTTCGTCCCACCAGGTGGCGCCGGCGTCATGGAGCGGGCCGATCACGTCCCTGGCTCTGGCCGGGGCCGGGGGAGTGGCACCGCCCAGCACGAAGTCGAAGGGGCGCCCGGACGCGGCCGTTCGGTGCTTGCGCACGTAGTCCACCAGGTCCCGTACTTGCGCGGGGTCCGGCGCATGGCCGTGCCGGGCGCTTTCGAACAGCGGCACCGCACCGTCCCACCGCGCCGCCCGCCGCATGGGCGCGCGACGCGGCCAGAACCCGCCGATCCACACCGGCGGACGGGGCCGCTGCGCGGTGGCGGGGAGCAGCGTCACGTCGCGGGCCTCGTAGTGCCGGCCGGAGTGGCGCACCGGCTCGCCGGACCAGAAGCGTTCCAGCAGTTCCAGTCCCTCGTCCAGCCGCTCGGCGAGGACGCGCGGTTCGGCGGTGTCGCCGAAGGCACGGTATTCGTCCTCCAGCGGCCCGCCCAGCCCGGCGGCGAAGACCACCCGGCCACCGCTGAGCCGGTCCAGGGTGGCCACTTGGCGGGCGAGTTGCTGTGGCCGGTAACGGGGGACGGGCGTCAGCAGCGTGCCCAGCCGGATGCGGGAGGTCGCCAGCGCGGCCGCGGTCAGCAGCATCCACGGGTCTCCGAAGGGACGCCCCTGGTGCCCGCGGTGCAGCACGTGGTCCCAGACGAAGAGCCCGTCCCACCCGGCTTGCTCGGCGGCGGCCGCCACGGCGGCGACGTTGCGGGGGTCGGCGAAGTCACCGAAGTTGGGGACGTTGACGGAGAAGCGCATCCCCGCAGGATGCGCGGCCGAGCGTGCCGGGGCAATCGGTTTCGAGCCACCCCTCCCCGACGGCCGGACC
>NZ_MUND01000439.1 GCF_002154375.1 Streptomyces glaucescens
GGAACTGGGTCACTCGTAAGCAGGGACCGGAACGAGTGGTCTGCGGCTCGATAACCCAGATAGGTGATCTGCAGGACGTAGACCCGCTCGCTGCGCACGACAACCTGTGTGAACATGCCGCCGGGAACGGTGACGTCGCCCCTCTTGGGGTCGGCACCCTCATGGGCCCGGCCATGGACGTGAAGCGCTTCCGCAGCCCGGACCAACTCGTCCGCCCTGCTCGCGACGCGAGCGAGGAAATCGGCGGGAACGGTCCGGGCGGTCTCCTCCGCGCCGAACGCGTACTCCCACTTCCAGCTCACGTGCGGACAGCCTTCATGGCTTCGTCCAACACGGCGCTCAGCTCCCGCAGTGCCTCCTGCGAGACAGCCGGATCCTGGTGCTCCAGATTCCGCTTCGCCCAGTCATGGCGGGTGGACAGGTCCGGGCGCCGGGCGATCTCGATGTCTCTCGCCCAGGTCAGGACCCAGCTCTGCACCGGGCTCAGGGACTGCCACTCCACGGCTTTGGCGAAGGCTTCGTCCTTCTGAGCCTGCATCTCCGCCATGCGGCGAGGAGCGACGACCGCCAGAGCAGCCCGCAGCGCGTCAGGGGTTTTCCCGGGACGGGGGATCAGCTCGTGTCCGTGGTCGGCCTGAGTGCTCATCGTGTCCTCCACGGAGTGCCTCGGCCAGAGTGTCCGGACGAGGCTTGGCGGAGTCGGGGGCCGGAAGTGGCGGGGGATGACCTGGGCGGGCCGGCGCACCCGCCCCACCCGCGGCCCCACGGCCACGTCATCGAGTGACCTCCGCCCAGACCGTCTTGCGCGGCGCCGGTCCCTGGGTGACTCCCCAGCGGGCGGCCAGGGCGTCGACCAGGACGAGGCCTCGGCCGGAGTCCGCGTCCTGATCCGCCTGCCGGATGCGGGGGAGCCGGGTGCCGTGTGTATCGGTCACCTCGATGCGGAGGGCGTCGCCGACGACGTAGAGCAACAGGCGGAAGGCGCGGCCCGGCACCCTGCCGTGCGTGACCGCGTTCGCCGCCAGCTCGGCCACGATCAGCTCCGCCGGGTCCAAGGGCAGTCCCCACGAGCGCAGTTGCTCCGCGGCCAGCAGTCGGGCGAGGCGAGCCCCGCGCCGGGTGGAGGACAGCTGAACGCTGAAGTTGCGGACGGGGGTGACGGTTTCCTGGTTCACGTCACTCAGAGTGGCGGTGCCTGCGTACCGTGAGAAGTCACTCAGTGGGTACGTACGGTCACTGTCCGAGGCTTGTCCGGTCGTGTCCGGGCTGTCGGGTCGGGGCGTACGGGTAGGGCGCTGCTGCGCCACAGCGGTACGACGGAGGGGTGCGGATGTCGGTGGAAGCGGACGCGGGGCGGCTCAGGACCGAGGCGGACGAGCCGGGGTGGGAGGTGGATCCCGATGACGACTGGGGTGTCGCCGTGGTCGCCACCGTGGGGCGCCAGTTGAGGCTGCGGCGGGAGGCCGTGGGGATGCGGGCCGCCGAGTTCGGGCAGGCGGTCGGCTACGGCGAGGACATGGTCTACAAGATCGAGGGCGGGAAGCGGATCCCCCGCCCGGAGTTTCTGGACAGGGCGGACGACGTGCTGAGGGCGGGTGGGCTGCTCGCCGCCATGAAGGAGGACGTGGACAAGGTCCGGTACCCGAGGAAGGTCCGGGCCTTGGCCGAGATGGAGGCC
>NZ_MUND01000044.1 GCF_002154375.1 Streptomyces glaucescens
CCGCCTTCCCCGCGGACCCGTACGAACTCGGCCACGAGCCCCGGGCACGCGGCGTGACCTTCCCGCCGAGGACGTCGGCCGGCGTGCCGCGGGCCGGCACCTGGCCCCGCTCGGCACTGCGCGCTTCGAGTGCCGGTACGTCAGTCCCGAGCACTCCGAGCACGCGCACGGAAGCCGCGAACTCAGCCCAGGCCGGCGACCTGTTGCGGATGCGTCTCCCCCACATTCGCCCTGCCGCATTCGCCCTACGGGCATCGCGTGCCTCCCGACGCGGGCGGGCAACTCGTTCCGGTCCCCCGTCCCGCTTCCGGACGGGCCTCCGATAAGTTCACGGCCGTGGACAGACCCTCGACGCCTCAGGGCCGGCTGCCGGAGGTTCCGACCCGGGTCACGGGTCTCGTGCTGCGCGAGCTGACGCCCGAGGACGCGGACGCGTACTACGCGTTGCTCGACCGGAACCGCCTGCACCTGAGCCGGCTGGGTGACTTCCGGGCGGAGCGCGAGGCCACCCCGGCCTGGGTGCGCGAACACCTCGGCGAGGATCCGGGACCCGACCTGCGCTACGGGATCCGGCTGAACGGCGAGCTGATCGGCCGGATCGATCTGGTCGCCGTCCATCCGCCGCGCTACGGCACGGGCTACTGGCTGGACGAGTCCCACGTCGGCGCGGGGTACGCCTCCGCCGCGTGCTCGGCCCTCTACGGCCACGCGGCGCGTGCCCTGGGGGCCACCGAGGTCTTCGCCGGCCTCACGCACGGCAACGACCGGAGCGCGGCCCTGCTCAAACGCGCGGGCTTCGAGCCGGTCGCCGATTTCGCCGACTACACGCGCTTCCGTCTCGTCCTCGTGCCGTAGCGACCCTCCCCTGGTCGGCGTGCGCGGGCCCGCTCCTCACGGGCGGCCGGGAATCTGCGTCCGCCGGAGCACATATCCGGTTCCGGGAGCGCTAGGGTTGCGGTGTATCAGGCGGATGGCGCTCAGCCATCGGAGCACGGCGCGGAAGCGCCCGACCTCCCCCGCCGCGTCCGCGAAACAAAGGTGCCATGCCCGCCGAGAACTCCCCCCTTTCCGGCAACCTCGACGATGACGACTACCCGGCCTACACCATGGGGCGAGCCGCCGACATCCTCGGTACGACCCCCGCCTTCCTGCGCGCCGTCGGCGAGTCCGGGCTGATCAGGCCGTTGCGGTCGGAGGGCGGCCACCGCCGTTACTCCCGCCACCAGCTGCGCATCGCGGCCCGCGCCCGCGAACTCGTCGACCAGGGGACTCCCATCGAGGCGGCCTGCCGCATCATCACGCTCGAGGACCAGCTCCACGACACCCTCCGCGAGAACGAGCACATGCGGCGGAAACTGGCGGACGACGGTAGGGATATCTGACGTCGCCGTTGTAGAAATACCTCGCCGGACGCCGCGAGATTAATCACGCATGGGATTTCCCGGCGACCTGTGTTAGCGTGGTACCAGTTGCAGTTTTGGTTACCAGAGACTTGTTTTCTGTACGGAGCTTTCCGGATCCTTCCAATCTTTCCGGAGGGGTGATCATCGCGGCGACTCGGAGTTCGCAAAGTGCGGATTCCGGCACTGCCCCCGAGGGAGATTCAATATGGCATCTGGCACCGTGAAGTGGTTCAACGCGGAAAAGGGCTTCGGCTTCATCGAGCAGGACGGCGGCGGCGCTGACGTGTTCGCCCACTACTCGAACATCGCCACCTCCGGCTTCCGCGAGCTTCAGGAGGGCCAGAAGGTGACCTTCGACGTCACGCAGGGCCAGAAGGGCCCGCAGGCCGAGAACATCGTTCCCGCCTGACGCTGACGCGAACCGAACGTGGCCGGGGCCCGCACTCTTGGGGTGCGGGCACCGGCTCATTCACGTTCCCGCGCGAGCGGTCCGACATCTCTTCCCGCTCCGCGCCAGTACTTTTTCTCCGGCTCATTCTTGTGAATCCTCGTGCGGCCTTGTGCCGCCCGGGTGGAATTCCTCGATACGTGCCGCATCGAGGAAGGTTCGCATGAACCGCACCCGTAGTCACGGCAGCCGCTTGCGCCCCCGGCGCTCCCCGCACGGGGCGGAGTTCGCCCTGCCGGCCACATCGACCGAGGCACTGCCGGCGGTGGAGCAGTTCGCCGAGCTCGACATGCCCCCGCGCCTGCTCACCACCCTCCAGGCCCGAGGGATGACCGCGCCCTTCCCCATCCAGGCCGCGACGCTGCCGAACGCGCTGGCCGGACGGGACGTGCTGGGCCGAGGACGCACCGGCTCGGGCAAGACGCTCGCCTTCGGCCTGCCCCTGGTGGCCCGGCTGGACGGGCAGCGGGCCGAGCCCGGGCAGCCGCTCGCCCTCGTCCTCGTCCCCACCCGGGAGCTGGCCCAGCAGGTCACCGCCGCACTCACGCCGTACGCCCGGGCCCTGCGCCTGCGGCTCGCCACGGTGGTGGGCGGCGTCTCGATCAGCCGGCAGGTACGGGCCCTGCGGGACGGCGCCGAGATCGTCGTCGCGACGCCGGGCCGGCTCAAGGACCTCATCGACCGGGGCGACTGCCGCCTGGACCAGGTCGGCGTCACCGTCCTCGACGAAGCCGACCAGATGGCCGACATGGGCTTCATGCCGCAGGTCACCGCACTGCTCGACCAGGTGGGGCCGGACGGCCAGCGGCTGCTGTTCTCGGCCACGCTCGACCGCAACATCGACCTCCTCGTACGGCGCTACCTCCACGACCCGGTGGTCCACTCGGTCGATCCGGCCGCGGGCGCCGTCACCACGATGGAGCACCACCTGCTGCACGTCCACGACGCCGACAAGCACGCCGCCGTGACGGAGATCGCCGCCCGCGACGGGCGGGTGATCCTGTTCCTGGACACCAAGCACGCGGCGGACCGGCTGACCCGGAAGCTGCTCTCCGTCGGGGTGCGCGCGTCGGCCCTGCACGGAGGCAAGTCGCAGCCGCAGCGCAACCGGACACTCGCCCAGTTCAAGGACGGCCTCGTCACCGTCCTGGTGGCGACCAACGTGGCGGCTCGCGGGCTGCACGTCGACGACCTCGACCTCGTCGTGAACGTCGACCCTCCCGGCGACCACAAGGACTATCTGCACCGGGGCGGCCGCACCGCCCGCGCGGGCCGGTCCGGCACCGTCGTCACGCTCGTCCTGCCGCACCAGCGCCGCGCGGTGGACCGTCTGATGGCGGACGCCGGTATCCGTCCGCACGCCGCCCGGATCGGTCCGGGCGACGCCGAGCTGCACCGCATCACCGGCGCCCGGACGCCGTCCGGAGTGCCGGTCGTCGTCGCGGCCCCGGTCGCGGAGCCGGCCCGGCTCCCCGGGGCCGCCAGGCGCGGTCGGGGAGGACGCGGCCGCCGCCCGTCCGCACGCCCGCCCCGCCAGGCCTGAACACCGAAGCCCCAGAGACCGAAGACCCGAAGGCCGGACCGGCCAGGGCACCCCAAGATCCGAGTGGAGTCGGCCTGCCGTCGCCGAGCAGAACAGCGCCGCCGGGCCGTCGAAGAGGAGAAGCCCTTGACATCCGTTCCGCCCCAGTCCCGCACGATCCCCGGCACCGGTCTGACCGCCGGTGACGCCATGGACGTCTCCGTGCCGCAGGTCGACGACCGTACGACGGTCGACGTGGCG
Source organism: Streptomyces glaucescens (assembly GCF_002154375.1). Classification (GTDB taxonomy): domain Bacteria; phylum Actinomycetota; class Actinomycetes; order Streptomycetales; family Streptomycetaceae; genus Streptomyces; species Streptomyces glaucescens. The sequence goes on from NZ_MUND01000044.1 coordinate 3,635, forward strand.
CTGTCCGTGCTCATCGGTGCCCGCGTCACGCATCTGCTGCTGCGGGACGACGACGGCCGCTGCTCCGGCCTGGTCACCCGGGCCCAGCTCGCCGCCCATCGCGGCGGATCGTGGTTCATCGACCGGACGCGGCTGCGGGACATCCCGTTCGACAGCGGGCCGTTCACCGCCTCCTCGGCCGTCCTGGACGACGCGGAGGCCGCCATGCGGATCCGTACGCTCGACGTCTCCCCCGTGATCGACGACCACGGCTACGCCCTCGGCGTGCTGGCCCTGCCCCGCTGACCACGCTCCTCACACCCGTTTCGGCGTCTCTCACACAACCCTGTCGAGGCATCATGCGCTGTGTCATCGCCCGTTTCCCCTTCGACCTGATCAAGAGCGAGGTCGAGCAGTCGATGGAGGGCATCAAGCCCGAACCGGTCACGGGTGTGTCCGTGACCATCGGCCGTCGCACCTACCCCGTGAAGCAGGTCGGGGAAGTGATCACCAAGCAGGACCGCCGCGACTTCACCGCGGATGAGATGCGCAGGGCGCTGACCCGGCTCGGTTTCGTCTGCCACGAAGCCCCCGCCGTCGCCACGAGTCCGTGGAATGTCCAAGACGTCGGCGGTCCGCAGGAGTCATAGCGCGCCTCCCTCGGCTAGGCTCCTCAGGCATGGCGCACCCTGACGATCTGCTTCTCGGCATCGCCGAGGCGGTGGAGTCTCAGCACAGCAGTCGGATGTCCCTCACCGTGGTGGTCCCCGGAGCCGTCATCACCGGACGGCTGGCCCCCGAAGCACTGTGGAAGCAGCGCGTGGCCGAGGTGCTGCGGGACTCGACGGACCTGCAACCCTTCGCGGAGGTGTTCTCCGCACCGGATGACGGCGACGCACCGCCCCGCTCCGGCCGGCCCACCCACCTCCACTTCCATCTCGCCCGGATTCTCCAGGGCAGCGTCGGTATCCCGGACACGGGTGGCATGTACCGCGTGGCGCTGGAGGATGTGAGCGCCTGGACCATCGGGGACATCCGCTACTCCGACCAGTGAGCCCCGACGGCGGGCCGGACGTACGCCTGCTGCCACGAGAGCGTTCCGGGCAGCGCGTCCACGGCGGTGCCGTTCCCGGCGAACGACAGACGCGGACGGCCCGAGCCGTCCGGGACGGGATCGCATGATGGACGTCACGGGAATGCCGGCCGCGAGCGGCGCACCGGGTGGAGAGCACACGTACCGGATGCCGGCGCCCCGGCTGCTGCTCAGCGCGGGAGCCAGCCGGGGACCGCTCGACGGGGCCTGGTGGCCGCGCTGCGACGCGCTGGAACTGGAGTTGCCGGCCTTGGTCGACGCGCTGGATCCGGGGCTCGGTACGGTCACCCGGGTCACCGTCGACACGGCCGCCTGGCCCGATGCCCCGCGCACGGTGCTGGCGCCCGGTCATGTGATCGCGGTGTCCCTGTCGTGGGTGGTCACCGAGGCGCACGCCATCACGCTGGACTGCGGCACCGTGGGGCGCTGGGAGCTGCTGGTCGTCCCGCCCGCCGAACCGGTGGCGGCGGCCCGCTGGCTGCTCTCCACCGCCGCCGATCCGTACAACCACCTGACCGCCGCCGACATGCTGGCCCTGGCCGAGGCCGGCTTCGGCGGCGCGTGAGTCGCCGATGGCCGCCGGCCGGTGCGGGGCCACCTGCCGGGCCGGCGGCCGTCGGCGGCCTGTCAGTGGCGTGCCCTAGATTCACCGCATGAGTTCTTCTCTGAGCGTCTACCTCCTCGACGTCGCCGCCACGCGCGCCCTGGTCGGCTCCCGCGACGACCAGTTGCTGGAGGTGATCCGCGACAACTTCGCCGACGATCTGGCCCGCGACGACGACTATTTCAGCCACGCGATAGCGCAGGGTGCCCCCACGGCGTACGAGGCGCTGCACGCGGTCGTCCACGGCGGGCCGTTCAGCGAGGAAGAGGGCCACGCCTTCCAGTACGGCTACGCGTACAAGCGCCTGTGCTCGCTCACCGGCTCGTTCCTGGACAACGACTGCTTCACACCGCACCGGGGGGACTGGCTGTCTGTGGTCGACCAGGGTCTGAAGGCCCTGGGCATCACCGCCGTGTCGGTCGAGGAGTTCGGCTACGGCGGACTGCCCGCTCCCCTGCCGTACACCTTCACGCCGGGGTGCGGCGAGTGGACGCCCCAGCAGACGGCTCAGGCGCTGGACCAGTTCGAGGCCACCAAGCGGGCGGTCGACGAGTCCGGCCAGGCGCCACCGCTGGAGCCGGAGGTCGTCGAGGCCGTCATGCAGTGCCTCGGCTGGATGCGGCACGCGGTGGCACGGCCGGGCTTCGGCGTCATCGGCTTCCGTTCCTGAGGTTCCCGGCGTGCCGGCGATCCCGGCGGTGGGAACAAATTCGGGAGCCGTTCCGTCGGCGGTCGGACAGGATGAGGGCTTGTGAACCATGCCCATGTCCTGTGCGGCCTCGCCGCCAACCCCGCCCTGCCCACCGAGCTGATCGACCGGCTGATCGACATCGCGGACTCCGACCTGGCAGGCGACCTCGCCGACCGTACGGACCTCAGCCGGGAGCAGGCGAGCGCGCTCGCCGCGCGCAGCGAGGAGGCCGCCATGATGCTTGTCCGCTCGGGCGGACTGCGGGCCGCCGACGTCGACCCCCGCGAGCAGCCGCGGGCCGCGCTCGCCCTTCTCGACGAAGGTGCGGGCCGGGCCGAGTGGGCGCGGCTCTTCGCGTCGGATCCGGACGTGGCGCACCGGGAGAAGCTGGCCGCCTGCCCCGGTCTCCCGGCCGATGTGGCGGAGGCGCTCGCCGCCGACCCGGACCTGCGCGTCGTCACGGAGCTGGCGCTGTGGACGACGGCGGACGTCACCACCCGGCTCGCCCGGCACGCCCACGCCGAGGTCCGGTGCGCGGTCGCGGCCAACGAGGCGACAGCGCCGGCCGTACTGGCCATGCTGATCACCGGAGAGGGGCTCACCCCGGCCCGGCGGTGCCTGGTGTGCGACCGTGAGGAGCCGCCGTTCGTCCACGATCCCCACTGCCCGCGGCCGGACTGCGACCTACGCCGCGGTGCCTCCTGTGACGGCTCGCACGAGTCGACCGTGTACGAGACGCAGCGCATGGCGGTTCAGAACCCGGCCACACCGGCCCACGCCGTCGTGCGTTTCGCCGCCCACCCTTCGGCCCTGCTGCGCACCGACCTGGCGGCCCGGTCCGACCTGTGGCCGCAGGTCGCCGAACGGCTCGCCGACGATCCCGTCCCGGGAGTGCGGGCCGCGCTGGCGGAGAATCCCGCGATCGGCGATGCCCTGACGCGCGTCCTGGCCGCCGACCGGGACGCCGGCGTGCGGCGCGCGCTCGCACACAACCCGCGCGTGCCGCTCGACGTCCTCGTCCGCCTGGCCGGCACCGTCCGGATCGGTCCGACGCTGCTGCCCCGCATCGCCGCCGCCTCCCCGGCGGAGGTCGTGGAGCTGGCCGCGTCACCGAACGCCGAGGTACGCATGCTCGTGGCGGCCCGCCGCGATCTGCCCGCCGGGATCCGCGACGCGCTGGCCGCCGATCCCGACGCGAAGGTCGCCACGTCGGTCGCGTCGCACCCGGGCCTGTCCGAGGCCCGGCTGCGCGGCATGGTGGACCGGCATGGCGTCCAGGTCGTCGCGAGGGTCGCCGCCAACCCGGATGCCTCCCCTGGGCTGCTGGACGAGCTGTCGTGCCGCCGGCCCCCGGTGAGGAAGGCGTTCAAGGAGATCGCCGGGCACCGGCATGCCACGGCGGCGGCCCTCACCGCCTGCCTGGCGGACGACCGGGCCAGACCCCTGGCCGCCCGTCATCCGGCGCTGCCGCCGCACCTCATCGTGGATCTGCTCAGCGACGACGAGTGGCGGGTCGCCGAGGCGGCGGCCGCCAACCCGTCCCTGCCACGCTCCGTGATGGAGACGCTGGTGTTCCGCCCCGGTATGTCGTGACGGCAAGCGCGACGGAGAGAATGCGCGCATGACCGCGCAGCCGATCAACGAGCAGAGCTGGATCCGCTACGGCCGGCTCCAGCTGGACCACGGGTACTCTCCCCCGGTGCCGGACCGCCTCGACTGGGCGTTCTGGCCGGGTGCCGGCCCCGGTGCCGAGATCCTCGGCGACCTGCGGGGCAGGCGTGTGCTCGACGTCGGGTCGGGGCCCGGCCACCACGCCGTGCATCTGGCCCGTGCCCACGGCGCCCTGGTCGACGGGGTCGAGCTGTCCCCCACCCAGCACCGGCGCGCCATGGCCGGCCACGGCTCCGAACCCGGGGTGCGCTTCATCCACGCCGACGTCGCCGACCACCTGCGTCACGCGGAGCCGTACGAGGCGGCCTACGGGGTACGGTCCTTCGGCTGCATCGACCCGCACCGTCTGCTGCCCGCGCTGCGGGACGGCCTGGCCGACGGCGCACCCCTCGTCTTCTCGGCGCTGCACACCGACAGCGAGGGCCGCGGCCCGTCCGGCACCGTGGCACCACGCCGGCAGGTCATCCGGCTGCGGGACGAGGAACCGATCCCGGTCGACATGTGGGTGCTCACCCCGCAGTTGTGGGAGGACCTGCTCGCCGAGCACCGCTTCAGCGTCGAGGCGGTGGACCTGCTGCGCGCGCCGCGGCCCGACGACCCCGTGGTGGTCCAGGTCGTCACGGCGAGGCGCCTGCCGCGTCCGGGGTCGCCCCGGGTCTCCAGCCGCCCGCGTACGCTCCGCCCACCCGCCCCGCATGCCGCCGTGGGGGTCGGGGCCATCGTCTTCGGCGAGCGGGGTCTGCTGCTCGGCCGCCACCGCCGAGGGACCTGGGAGCTTCCCGGGGGAAGCGTGGAGCCCGGCGAGAGCTTCGAGGAGACGGCGGTGCGCGAGCTCGCGGAGGAGACGGGACTGCGGGCGAGCCGACACGACGTGACGCTCCTCGGAACGCTGGTCGACCGGGTGGGCGGGGTGCCGCGCGTCACCGTCGGGGCCGTCGTCACCGCCTGGCGGGGCGAGCCTGCCGACCAGCCGGACGAGAGTGTCGGGGAGTGGACGTGGTACCGCCTGGACGAGCTCCCTCAGGGACTGTTCGTCTGCTCCGCGCAGATCCTCACCGCCTGGCGTCCGGATCTGCCCGTCGACCGGGCCCCGGCGCATTTCACCCCGTTCCGTACGGGCGACGGCACCCCAGGACGGTGAGCGCGTCGCGGGCCCTGACATGACGGCCGGTACGTCGGACGGCCGGTACGTCAGACGGTCGGGATTCCTCCGCCCTGGAGCCGTTCCAGGTCGGAGGGGCGGACCTGGATGACGAGGAGCGCGATCACCGCGGCGACCGCGGTGAAGATCGCGGCCGTGATGAAGGCGGCGGACACACCCGAGGTCAGGATCTCGTCGGCCCACGGCGGCGGGAGCTGCCCGGTGCGTTCGAAGCGCAGCCGCTCCGCGGGGGTCGCCTGGGCCAGGAACGCGGGGATCTGCTGCTCCGCCTCGTTGTTGCTGGCCGTACCGAACATCGTGACCAGGATGGACAGTCCGAGGGAGCCGCCCACCTGCTGGGTGGCGTTGAGGAGGCCGGACGCAGCGCCCGTCTCATGGGTCGCCACGTTGGACAGCGCCATCAGCGTCAGGGACACGAACTCCATGCCCATACCGAGGCTGAAGACGAGGATCGGTCCGAGGATGCTGCCCGCGTACGTGGAGTGGACGTCGGTCAGGGTCAGCCAGGCGAGACCCACGGCGGCCAGCAGCGCGCCCAGCACCATGAACGGCTTGGGCCCGTACCTCGGCAGGAGCTGGGACGCGATCCCCGCACCCACCGCGATGACGACGCTCACCGGGAGGAAGGCCAGCCCGGCCTGGAGAGGGCTGAAGTCCAGCACGTTCTGCACGAACAGCGTGAGGAAGAAGAACATGCCGAAGATCGCGGCGGCGAGGCTCAGCATCATGCCGTACGTGCCCGCCCGGTTGCGGTCCGCGAACATGTGCAGCGGGGTGATCGGCTGCGGGGAGCGCCGCTCGATCAGGACGAACGTCACCAGGATGACCACGGCCGCACCGAACGCGGCGAGGGTGAGCGGATCCCGCCAGCCGTCCTGCGCGGCCCGGATGAAGCCGTACACCAGCAGCACCATGCCGACCGTGGAGGTGAGCGCGCCGATCAGGTCGAAGTGCCCGGGATGACGCTCGGACTCCCGGATCCAGCGCGGCGTGGCCAGCACGATGAGCAGGCCGATGGGAACGTTGACGAACAGCACCCAGCGCCAGTTCAGCCACTCGACGAGCATCCCGCCCGCCAGCAGCCCGATCGCGCCGCCGCCCGCCGACACCGCGGCGAACACCCCGAACGCCCTGTTGCGGGCGGGCCCTTCGGGGAAGGTCGTACTGATCAGGGCGAGTGAGGTGGGGGAGGCGATGGCGCCGCCGACGCCCTGCAGGGCCCGGGCCGCGAGGAGTTGCCAGTCGTTCTGGGAGAGGCCGCCCAGCAACGAGGCGAGGACGAAGAGGAGAACGCCGAAGATGAAGACCCGCCGTCTGCCGAGGATGTCGCCCACCCGGCCGCCGAGCAGCAGCAGTCCTCCGAACGTCAGGGTGTACGCGTTGACCACCCAGGACAGGCTGGTGGTGGAGAAGTCGAGCGAGCGCTGGATGTCCGGCAGGGCGATGTTCACGATGGTGATGTCGAGCACCACCATGAGCTGACAGGACGCGATGACCAGCAACGCCATGCCGCTGCCACGGCCTTCGCTCCGCTCCTTCTGCTGCGGGGCGGCCCGTGCATGGCTGGTGGGCTCGGGGTTGGTCATGGGATCGCGCCGTGGGGCAGGGGATCGTGACTGGATCCCGCCAGATCCGACCCTACGCCGCGGCAGAAGGGGCCACCAATCGATCACAAGGCCAGTTCCGCACGGAGAGTGACGATGCGTCACTCACGGTCGCGCGAGGGGCCGACAGTGCGGCTCCCAACGGAGTTGATCTCCCGGCCCGGGACGTCCATCGTTCGGGGTGCAGACGTTCCGTACCTCTTCCCGCAGGGAGACAACCGCGCATGGCCGTCATCCACCACACCGTCCTCACGCCGAGCAAGCTCGAACTCCTCACCTCCTGGCTGCCCTCCCGGCCGTGGTACCACGGC
>NZ_MUND01000440.1 GCF_002154375.1 Streptomyces glaucescens
CGGGGCGGGGGGACGGTCCGAAACCGCCCGGGGTTCAGCCGCCCGTCTGCGACACCACGTGGTCGATGACCTTCTCGAACTCCTCCGTGGGCGAGAACTCCACCAGTTCGCAGTCCTCCTCGACCACGGGGACGTGGCCCGGTGACCAGTAGTACGCCTGGCCCGCCTCGTAGGTCTCCTCGCCCCCGGCCGTGCGCATGCGGATACGGCCCTTCAGGACGTAGCCCCAGTGTGGGCACTGGCAGGCGTCGTCGGGCATGCCCTTGAGGGCCGGGCCCATGTCCGTGCCCTGGGGCAGGGTGAGGTAGCCGATGGACATGCCGCCCCCGATGGGCTTCACGCGCAGTTCCAGTCCGTCGCCCGCCAGTGCGACGGGGACGTCGTTCCGAGTCGCGGACGTCATGGCGCTCCTCCGCTTCCGGTCCGTACGGGCGGAAGGACGGACCTTGACGACTCCCTGCTTCCAGCCTGGTCCCGGTGCGCCCGGCCCGCGACCCGGGCTCCGCTCATGTGAGCGCCGTACATCACGATCCTGTCTCGGCATCTCGTCGAGGGCTTGAACAATGCCCGTGTAATCGATTCCAATCGTCCGCACAGGTCGATGTAATCGATTCCATGAGCTTTCCACGAGGAGGTGGACAGGCGATGGCGAGCATCAAGGACGTCGCCGCCGAGGCCGGCGTCTCCGTCGCCACGGTGTCGCGGGTGCTNNCGGGTGCTGAACGAGCACCCGTCCGTCAGCGCCGAGGCACGCGCGCGCGTGCTGGCCGCCGTCGACGCGCTGGGGTACCGGCCGAACGCCGTCGCCCGGTCGCTGCGCACCGACCAGACCCGCACCCTCGGACTGGTCATCAGCGACGTGCTGAATCCCTACTTCACCGAGCTGGCGCGATCCGTGGAGGAAGAGGCGCGCGCGCTCGGGTACAGCGTCATCATCGGCAACGCCGACGAGCGGCCGGACCTCCAGGACCATCACGTGCGGACGTTGCTCGACCGGCGGATCGACGGGCTGCTGGTGTCTCCCACCGACGGTGGGTCGCCGTTGATGCTGGACGCCGCGCGGGCCGGTACGCCCATGGTGTTCGTCGACCGGTGGATCCCCGGTGTCGACGTGCCCGTCGTACGGGCCGACGGTCGCGCCGCCGTGCGGGATCTCGTCGCGCACCTGCACGGGCTGGGGCACCGGAGGCTCGCCATCATCGCGGGGCCGGCGGCCACCACGACCGGCAGCGAGCGTGTGGACGCGTTCCGCGAGGCACTGGCCGAGTACGGGCTGCCGTTGCCCGGCGAGTACATCGGGCAGGGCGACTTCCAGGCGGAGAGCGGGCGGCGGGTCACCGAGGGGTTCCTCGACCTGCCCGAGCCGCCCGAGGTCGTCTTCGCGGCCGACAACCTGATGGCGCTCGGCGCGCTGGACGCCGTCCGCGCGCGTGGGCTGCGGGTGCCCGAGGACATCGGGCTCGCCGCCTTCGACGACATCCCGTGGTTCGTGCACACCGATCCGCCCATCACCGCCATCGCCCAGCCCACGGGCGAGCTGGGGCGGGCCGCCGTGCGCGCGCTGGTGGACCGCATCGAGGGACGGCCCCCGCAGTCCGTCACCCTCCCCGCCCGGCTCGTCGTACGCCGCTCGTGCGGCGAGTCCCCCGCTGAGAAGAGGAGCCGGCCGTGAGCGACGACCCGCAGGAGTTGCTGCGTATCGAGGGGATCCGGAAGGTCTTTCCGGGCGTGGTCGCGCTGGACGGCGTCGACTTCGACCTGCGCCGGGGCGAGGTGCACGTGCTGCTCGGCGAGAACGGGGCGGGCAAGAGCACCCTCATCAAGATGCTCTCCGGTGCCCACCGGCCCGACGCCGGGCGCATCCTGGCCGGCGGCGAGGAGGTGCGCATCCACGGGGCGCAGGACGCCGAGCGGCTCGGGATCGCCACCATCTACCAGGAGTTCAACCTCGTTCCCGATCTCACCGTCGCCGAGAACATCTTCCTGGGGCGTCAGCCGCGCCGCCTGGGGATGATCGACCGGAAGCGGATGGAGGCCGAGGCCGCCGTCCTGCTGGAGCGGGTCGGGGTGAACGTGTCGCCACGCGCGCGCGTGCGTGAACTGGGCATCGCCCGGCTCCAGATGGTCGAGATCGCCAAGGCCCTCAGTCTGGACGCGCGCGTGCTGATCATGGATGAGCCGACCGCTGTGCTGACCAGCGAAGAGGTCGAGAAACTGTTCGCCATCGTGCGCTCGCTGCGCGCGGACGGTGTCGGCGTCGTCTTCATCACGCATCACCTGGAGGAGATCGCCGCTCTCGGGGACCGGGTGACCGTCATCCGGGACGGGCGCAGTGTCGGGCAGGTTCCGGCGTCCACGCCCGAGGACGAACTCGTACGCCTGATGGTGGGGCGGTCGATCGAGCAGCAGTACCCGCGGGAGCGGGCGGAGACCGGGCCTGTGCTGCTGTCGGTGGAAGGCCTCACCAGGGACGGTGTCTTCCACGACGTCGGCTTCGAGGTGCGGGCGGGTGAGGTCGTCGGCATCGCGGGGCTCGTGGGCGCCGGGCGGACGGAGGTCGTGCGGGCCGTGTTCGGCGCGGACCCGTACGACAAGGGCGCGGTGAAGGTCTCGGGCACCGCGCTCAGGCGGCACGACGTGAATGCCGCCATGGCCGCCGGGATCGGGCTCGTCCCCGAGGACCGCAAGGGGCAGGGCCTGGTGCTGGACGCCTCCGTCGAGGAGAACCTGGGGCTGGTGACCCTGCGGAAGGCGACCCGCGCGGGGCTCGTCGACCTCAAGGGGCAGCAGGAGGCCGCCGCGCGGATCGCGCGGCAGCTGGGCGTGCGGATGGCGGGTCTCGGCCAGCGTGTGCGCACGCTGTCCGGCGGCAACCAGCAGAAGGTCGTCATCGGCAAGTGGCTGCTCGCCGACACCAAGGTGCTCATCCTCGACGAGCCGACGCGCGGCATCGACGTCGGCGCGAAGGTCGAGATCTATCAGCTGATCAACGAGCTGACGGCAGCGGGCGCCGCCGTCCTGATGATCTCCAGCGATCTGCCGGAGGTCCTCGGGATGAGCGACCGCGTCCTGGTCATGGCGCAGGGCCGGATCGCCGGTGAACTCCCCGCCGAGCGGGCCACGCAGGACGCCGTCATGGCGCTCGCCGTCAGCACCCCCAGCAACACGGAAACGGAGGCCTCCCGTGGCCACTGACACGCTCAAGAGCACCTCGGGCGGCCCGGCCGGGCTGCGCCGCGTGCTGCTCGACAACGGCGCGCTGACCGCGCTGATCGTCCTCGTCGTCGCGCTGTCCGCGCTGTCCGGGGACTTCCTGACCACGGACAACCTGCTCAACATCGGTGTCCAGGCGGCCGTCACGGCGATCCTCGCGTTCGGTGTCACCTTCGTCATCGTCTCGGCGGGCATCGATCTGTCGGTCGGCTCGGTGGCGGCGCTGTCCGCGACGGTCCTCGCCTGGAGCGCGACCAGCGAGGGTGTGCCGGTGCCCCTGGCGGTGCTGCTCGCCGTCGCCACGGGCATCGGCTGCGGCCTGGTGAACGGCTTCCTGATCTCGTACGGCAAACTCCCGCCGTTCATCGCGACCCTGGCCATGCTGTCGGTGGCCCGCGGCCTGTCCCTGGTGATCTCGCAGGGCTCCCCGATCGCCTTCCCGGAGTCCGTCTCGCACCTCGGTGACACGCTGGGCGGCTGGCTGCCGGTGCCGGTGCTGGTCATGGTGGTGATGGGGCTGCTGACGGCGTTCGTGCTGGGACGGACGTACATCGGGCGTTCCATGTACGCGATCGGCGGCAACGAGGAGGCGGCGCGCCTCTCCGGACTGCGGGTGAAGAAGCAGAAGCTGGCGATCTACGCGCTGTCCGGGCTGTTCGCGGCGGCGGCCGGCATCGTGCTGGCCTCCCGGCTCTCCTCGGCGCAGCCGCAGGCCGCGCAGGGTTACGAGCTGGACGCCATCGCGGCGGTCGTCATCGGCGGCGCCTCGCTGGCGGGCGGCACCGGCAAGGCGTCCGGGACGCTGATCGGCGCGCTGATCCTGGCGGTGCTGCGCAACGGGCTGAACCTGCTGTCGGTCTCCGCGTTCTGGCAGCAGGTCGTCATCGGTGTCGTGATCGCGCTGGCGGTGCTGCTGGACACGGTGCGGCGCAAGGCGGGGGCGACCCCGGTGACCGCGGGTGGCGGCGGCGACAAGGGCCGGCAGGCGCTGACGTACGTCCTCGCGGCCGTGGTCGCGGCGGCGGTCGTCGGTGCGACGTCGCTGCTGCACGGCGGCTCGTCGGCGGCGAAGCCGGAGAAGATCGGGCTGTCCCTCTCCACGCTCAACAACCCGTTCTTCGTGCAGATCCGGGAGGGCGCGCAGGAGCGGGCGGAGCAGCTCGGTGTCGACCTGACCGTCACGGACGCCCAGAACGACGCCTCCCAGCAGGCCAACCAGTTGCAGAACTTCACCAGCGAGGGTGTCGGCTCGATCATCGTCAACCCGGTGGACTCCGACGCGGCGGGCCCCTCGGTCCGGGCCGCCGGCGAGGCGGACATTCCCGTGGTGGGCGTCGACCGGGGCGTCAACAAGGCCGACACGGCGGCACTGGTCGCCTCCGACAACGTCGAGGGCGGCAGGCTCGGTGCGCGAGCGCTCGCCGAGAAGCTGGGCGGCAAGGGCACCATCGTCATCCTCCAGGGCCAGGCGGGCACGTCCGCCAGCCGGGAGCGGGGCGCGGGCTTCGCGGCCGGGCTGAAGGAGTTCCCGGGCATCAGGGTCGTCGCCGAGCAGCCCGCGGACTTCGACCGCACCAAGGGCCTCGACGTGATGACGAACCTGCTCCAGGCGCACCCCGACATCGACGGGGTGTTCGCCGAGAACGACGAGATGGCGCTCGGCGCGATCAAGGCGCTCGGCGCGAAGGCCGGGAAGTCCGTCCAGGTCGTCGGCTTCGACGGCACGCCGGACGGTCTGAAGGCGGTCGAGGCGGGGACGCTGTACGCCTCCGTCGCGCAGCAGCCGAAGGAGCTGGGCCGGATCGCGGTGGACAACGCGCTGCGGGCGGCCGACGGCGAGCGGACCGCGGAGCTGGTGAAGGTGCCGGTCAAGGTGGTCACCAAGGAGAACGTGGCCGGATTCGGCGGCTGAGCCGGCCGCGGCCGGGACACCACGGCCGGGACGACGTGGCCCGCTTCTGCGGGCGAGTCACGGCAAGGGGCGGGCGGGCGTCGTACGGTGACGACGACCGCCCGCCCCGATCCGCTACCAGGGGAGAGATGTGATGAACGACTACGACCTGCTGGTCGTGGGGTCGGCCAACGCCGATCTGGTGATCGGCGTGGAGCGCCGGCCGGGCCCCGGAGAGACGGTGCTCGGTTCCGACCTGGCGGTCCACCCGGGCGGCAAGGGCGGCAACCAGGCCGTCGCGGCGGCCCGGCTCGGCGCGCGTACGGCGCTGCTGGCCCGGGTCGGCGACGACGCCCACGGCCGGCTGCTGCTGGACGCGCAGCGGGCCGCCGGGGTCGACACGGTGGGCGTGCTGGTCGGCGGCGCGCCGACCGGTGTCGCGCTGATCACCGTCGACCCGTCCGGTGACAACAGCATCGTGGTCTCGCCGGGCGCCAACGGGCGGCTGACCCCCGACGACATCCGGGCGGCGGTGAGCCTCTTCCACGCCTCCCGGGTGGTCTCGGCGCAGCTGGAGATCCCGCTGGAGACGGTGGTGGAGGTCGTCCGGAACCTTCCCCCGGACAGCCGTTTCGTCCTCAACCCCTCGCCGCCGCGCCCGCTCCCCACGGAGGTGCTGGCCGCCTGTGACCCGCTGATCGTCAACGAGCACGAGGCGAAGGTGCTGCTCGGCGACGCGAGGGTGAGCGAGGAGCCCGAGGACTGGGCGCGGCTGCTGCTCGCCAAGGGGCCCCGGTCGGTGGTGGTGACGCTGGGCGCGGCGGGCGCGCTGGTGGCGTCGTCCGACGGGGTCGCCCGGGTGCCGTCGGTGAAGGTGGAGGCCGTGGACACCACGGGTGCGGGTGACGCGTTCACCGCGGCGCTGGCGTGGCGGCTGGGGACCGGGGAGCCGCTCGCGGAGGCGGCGGCGTACGCGGCCCGCGTCGGCGCGGTGGCCGTCACCCGTGCCGGCGCGCAGGAGTCGTATCCGACCGCGGCGGAGGTCGCGGAGCTGTGAAGAGGGCGGGCATTCTCAACCGCCCGCTGGCCGGGGCGCTGGCCGGCCTCGGCCACGGTCACGGGGTGCTGGTGTGCGACGCCGGGATGCCGATACCCGACGGCCCGGACGTGGTCGACCTGGCCTTCCGGGCCGGGGTGCCGTCCTTCGCGCAGGTGCTGGAGGGTCTGCTGGACGAGCTGGTCGTGGAGGGCGCGACGGCGGCGACCGAGGTGCGGGACGCGAATCCGGCGGCGGCCCGGCTGCTGGCGGACCGCTTCCCCGGGCTGTCGCTGGTCCCGCACGAGCGGTTGAAGGAGCTGTCGGCGGGCGCGCGGCTGGTCGTCCGCACCGGGGAGGCCCGGCCGTACGCGAACGTGCTGCTGCGGTGCGGGGTGTTCTTCTAGGGGGTGTCGGCTGGCGCAGCCCGGCTGGGCGCCCCTCGACCTACCCGAACGGGGTCTGGTGCTGCGCGTGCCAGACCCCGCGAGGCCGGGGTGATCCGGACGACAGGATCCGGGGGCGAGCCCGGTCGGAGATGCTTCGAGGGGCCCGGTCGCGACCGGGCC
>NZ_MUND01000441.1 GCF_002154375.1 Streptomyces glaucescens
CCCGCGGGTCGCCGGTGATCGCCGCGCCGGTCCAGCCCCACTGGTGGGCGTCGTCGTTGATCCGGGTCCAGGTCGCGCCCTTGTCGGTGGAGCGGAAGATGCCGCGCACCCCGCCGATCTCGGCGCTGGTGTAGAGCGTCTGGTACGAGGCGCCGGCCGCCGCCTTGCCGAAGCCGATGGTGTCGGCCTGCTCCACGTTCGACAGCTTGGTGAAGGTGGCGCCGCCGTCCGTGGAGTGCCACAGGCCGTACGCCCCGTCGCTCGCGCCGCCCGCCAGCCAGATGTCGCCCTTTCCGCCGGGCAGCGCCTTGAAGCGGACGCTGTCCCCGCTGGGCAGGCCGGCCGCGGGGGAGGCGGTGAAGGTGGCACCGCCGTCCGTGCTGACGTAGAACTTCCCGGACTTGAAGCCGTAGAAGGTCTTCGGGTCCACCCGGTCCGACTCGACGATCGCGCCCTCGGGGATGCCGGTGGACGCCCTCCAGGACGAGCCGAATCCGGTGGTGTGGTGTACGCCGGCGCCCTGCGGGCTCCACACGAAGCGGCTGCCGTCGGCCGCCGCCGCGACCGTGCCGCCGCCGCTCACCCCGGACGGGTCGGTCCCGGCGAACCAGTTGGCGCCGTTGTCCGTGGAGAACGCGATGTGCGGGCCGGAGTCGAGGTTGCCGACCCGGACCACCGTGTTCGGGTCGGACTCCGCGTAGTCGAGGCTGGTGGTGGAGGTGAAGTTGGGGGAGGTGTACATCATCGGCGGGACCTTCGTCAGGTCCGTGTGCCGGAAGCCGCCGATGTCACCGAGGGCGCTGAGCAGCGGGGCGCCCGACGGGGGAGAGGCGAGGTCGAGGACCGCGGTCTCCTCCAGGCCCTGCACCATCGGCCTGATGGCGAACGTGCCGCCGGAGTCCCAGGCGGTGAGGTTCTCGGTGCCGTAGATCGTCGCGCCGGTGCCGTACATCATCCGGTCGGAGTCGAACGGGTCGATCTCCAGCGCCTCGGTCATCCAGCCGAGCTTCGGGGTCTGCTCGGGCGGGGACGGGTTGGCGCCCCAGGTCAGCCACGGGGAGGACGAGACGTCCATCGTGTACCGGTTCTCGCGGTTGGGATACGAGGTGTAGTCCCAGGCCTTGGTCCAGGTGGCGCCGCTGTCGGTGGAGCGGAAGATCTGGGTGTCCGGCCACCAGGAGCTGTAGGCGGTGGCCATGAGGGTGCCCGGCTTCTGCCGGTCGACCGTCAGTCCGCTGAAGCCGTAGTAGGTGTCGGCCTCGGCGACGGGGCTGATGTCGGTCCAGGTGCCGGTGGCGGTGGTGTACCGCCAGAGCCGGCCCTTGCCGCCGTCGTAGGGGCCGCCCTTGTCGCTGTACGCGATGTACAGGTGACCGTTGGCCGTGTCCAGTACACCCTTGTGGGCCAGGTATCCCGTCGGCTGCCCCGCCAGCCGCTGCCAGGTCGCGCCCGCGTCCGTCGAGCGGTAGACCGCGTTCTCCTTGTCGGCGACCCCGACGTAGACCGTCTTCGTGGCGCTGCCGGCGGTGCCGGTGGACTCGTCGAAGGTGACCCAGACGATGCCCTGGTTGTCACTGGCGTAGCCGGAGGTGTCGCCCGGGTCCTGCGCGTAGTTGCCCACGTTGGGGAAGTTCGCCACCTGCGACCAGGTCGCCCCCGAGTCCGTCGACCGCCACAGGCCCTTGCCGCTGGGCGCGCCCAGGTACAGCACGCTGTTCCTGTGCGGGTCGACGGCGAGGCGCTCGCCCATGCCGCGGCCCGGCATGTTGCCGCCCAGCTTGAAGGGCAGGTCGGTCTTCTGCCAGGTGGCGCCGCGGTTCGCGGAGCGCAGCACGGCACCGTTGCCCGGGTCCCAGTCGTTGGTGTAGGTGCCGACCGCCGCGTACACCTTGTCCGGGTCCACCGGGTCGGAGGCGAGGCTCACCACGCCCGTGTGGCCCCAGTCGTCCCAGCCGACGTGGTCCAGCAGGGGCGTCCAGGTCTTCGTCGACTGCTGCCAGCGGTAGGCGCCGCCGATGTCGGTGCGGGCGTAGGCGAGGTTCCGCTCCTTGCGGTTGAAGACGATGCCGGGGACGAAGCCGCCCCCGTCGATCCGGGCGTTCTTCCAGGTGTAGGTGTCGGCGGCGATCGACACCTCTCGCTCGACGGGCTCGGCCGCCAGCGCGGGCGGGGCGCCCGCGAGCAGGCCGGCCGCGAGTGCCAGCACGGCCGTGAGGATGCGGGTTCTTCGCACGGTGGGGATGTCCTTCCTGCTGCGAAAGCTGAGGGAGGGGCTCTGCGGGTGCTGCGGTGGGGACGTACGACGGCCGGGCGGCCCCCAGTGCGGGTGGGGACCGCCCGGCCGGACGGCCTCGCCGTCAGGTGACGAGGCCACGCACGCGGAGTCTTCAGGCGGTTCCGGGGCCGGGCGGTGAACACCACCGCCCGGCCCGCGGAGCGCCCGGCGGGGACTTATTCGAGGAGCTCCGCGTACGAACCCATGGCGGTGGCGATGTCCACCTGGGCCCAGAACCGGTGATACGTGAACGTGGGCGCGGCACCGCCCGCGAGGTAGCTCTCGATCTTCGACCAGGACGGGTCGTCCTTGTAGAACGAGCGGATCGACGCGAAGGTCGAGGACGAGTTGATCGTGTCGCCGTTCGGCATGGTGCCGGTCCAGCCGCTCGGGACGTAGATCTTGTCGTTGAAGCGGCTGTAGTCGGTGCGGGTCTCCGGGACGGCGATGCCGAGCGCGTCCTGGTTGTTCTCCCACATGCCGTCGAGCAGGGCCTTCGCCACCCGTGCCGCGTCCGCGTCACCGGAGCGGTCGGCGTAGTACGTCAGGGTCTTGGCGTACGAGGCGGCCACGCCGACGTCGTTGGTGTAGTCGACGACGGTGACGTGCAGTCCGGTGTTGGCGCCGGGGGTGGACGGGTTCCAGGTGTCGGGCTTGCCCGACCACTGGAGGGTGGACGGGATCCGGAAGGAGCCGTCCGGGTTGACGGTGGTCTTGGACAGCGCCCAGTCGACCCACTTGTCGAGGACGACCTTGGCGTCCGCGTCACCCGTCTGCTGGTAGTACTCGGCGACCCGCTCCATCGACCACGCCTGGAAGCCGAACCACTGGTTGGACGGCGGGTCGTGGTAGACGGGCTTCTCGTCGTAGTACATGCCGTAGAAGGTCGGCGTGCCGGCCGGCGGGGTCGCGTAGCGGCCCGCCCAGCTGTTGGTGGCACCGCCCGCGATGGCACCCTCGGCCGACTGCAGCCAGCGGTAGAACTCCAGCTGCCGGTCGAGGGACTTCGCCCAGTCCGCCTGGCCCGTGGCCGACTTCGGCTTCAGGTCCGGGTAGTTGGCCAGGGCGTGCGCGGCGAGCGGGTTCTGGTAGCCGCCGTGCGCGTGGGAGGAGCCGATGCGCCAGGCCCAGCCCGCCGAGGTGTCGACGGCGCCGCCCCAGGCGTAGTACCAGGACAGCAGGTAGTGCGAGGAGTCCTTGCCGGTGCCCGCCGGGCAGGTCGTCGGGCCCACGCAGTTGCCGACCTTCTTGAAGTACTTGTCGTACATCGCGTACCGCAGGTAGTCGCCCATCTTCGCCGCCTTGGCGACGGTGGCCGCGACCTGCGAGCCCTTGCCCTGCTGCTCGGCCCAGATGTCCGCCCAGTAGGCGGCCTGCACCGCGCGCGCGTCGGCGTCGGGGGCGTTGGTGAACTTCCACTGCTTGGCGTAGGAGGAGTCACCGGTGAACAGGTCCAGATAGCCGTTGCGGCCGCCGTACTTGAAGGCGTCGCAGGTCGGCTGCGGGACCGTCTCCCACACCGACTCCTGGGCGCCGCGCTGGAAGGTGTTGATGTACGACGGGCCGGTGTCCGTGGGGCCGGCCTCGCACTTGCCGGGCGAGTTGCCGTAGCCGTAGACGTTGTCGACGTCCTGCAGCCAGTGCATGCCGTAGACCTCGTCCGTGCCGTACGCGGACTTCAGCTCACCGGCGATCGGGTCCGGTCCGACCGGGACCCCGCTCTCCAGCTTCGCCGGGTACTCGTTGGGCGTGTCCAGCTCCGGCGCGTACGTCGCGGGCTTGGACGCGTTGTAGGAGGAGTTGGTCGGCTGGTCGGCCTTGGTGGGGATCATGTACTTCTCCATGATCTCCCAGGCGCCGTTGAACTTGGTCCAGTCGCCCGTCACCTTGCCGTACATGGCCTGGAGCCACAGCAGGTAGCTGTACGCCTCCGAGGTGGTCTCGTGGCCGTGGTCCGGCGCCTCGACGATCAGCGTCTCCACCGAGTGGTAGGGGATGCCCTCGGGTGAGAAGTAGCCGTTCGCCGGGTTGGTGATCTTGCCGTACAGCTCCAGGAAGCGGGCGTCGTACTCCTTGGTCGCCCCGATCTGGGTGACGGTCACCGAGGCCTTGCCGTGGCCGGGCGCCGCCGACTCGAAGACGGCCGCGCCGGTCCCGGTGGAGTCGGCGGTGACGGTCACCTTCTGCGGGGTGTTCCAGTTCGACGGGGTGAAGGTGAGCGAGGAGCCCCCGGTCACCGTGAGGCCCGTGTTGCCGGAGACCCGGGTGGTGGTGACCGTGACGTTGCCGGACGGCTGGGTCGACAGCCGCAGCTCGTAGGTGCCCGTCTTCCCCTGCTGGACGGGGAGTTGCGCCGGGGAGGCGACCACGGCCGGTCCCGAGGCGACCGTGATGCCGACCGGCGTGGAGGGCGCCGAGGCGCCCAGGCTGTCGTACGCCTTCGCCACCAGCGAATGACTGCCCACGGTCAAACCGGAGGCGGAGTGCGTGTACGGCGCGGTGGTGTCCGTGCCCAGCAGGGTGGTGTCGTCGTAGAACTCGACCTTGGTGATGTTCGCGTTGTCCGCCGCGGCGGCGGTGGCCGCGAGCGGCACCGCGTCCCCCTGCGTGTAGACCGCGCCCGCCGCGGGGCTGGTCAGCACGGTGATCGGCGGCTGATGGGCACCGGCACAGGTGGTGCCGTTCACCGCGAAGGAGGTGGGTGCGGTGTTGGTGCCGCTGTAGGTGAACTGGGCGCCGGTGGACACGGCCGCGCCGGCCGCGACCCGGCCGTTGTACGCGACGTTCTTCACCGTGACCGTCTGACCGGACTGCGACCAGGTGCCGTTCCAGCCGTTGGTCAGCTTCTGGTTGCCACCGTAGGAGTACGTCAGCGTCCAGCCGTCGATCACGTCCGTACCGCGGTTGGTGAGCGTCAGCTCCGCGGTGAAGCCGGAACCCCAGTCGTTGGTCTTGTAGTCGACGCTGCACTGGAGCGCCGCCGCGTGCGCGGGGGTCGGGTTGGCGGCCAGCATCGACAGGGGTACTGCGAGGGCCGCCAACGCGGCTGTCCATAACCGCCGCGCGGCGCGGTGTCTGCTTCTCGGGGGCATGATCTGGTTCCTCCTTGCGGCAAGTGAGGGCTGGAAAAGTCAAGGCTTGAACCAGTGGGAGCGCTCCCATAGTGAGGACGGGCCTAGTTCCGGTCAAGATGCTTGAAGAGTCGAAAAGATTCGATGAACATGTCGACGGAAAAGTCAAGCAACTCCTCTGTTGTTTACCGTCACTTGGCGCTACCTTCGCCATCACCAGTGGGAGCGATTCCGCCAGTCGTCACGTCCGTCCCGACGTGCCCGAGCTGCAAGGAGTCGCTCATGCGACACCCCCCGCGTTCAGGTCTTTTACTCGTCGGCGCAGCCCAGCCCGCTCCATGAGGCTCCCCTTGCGCCCGCCTCCCTCTCGCTCGCGTCCACGCCGTCCGGCCTGACGCGCACTCACCCGCGCCCCACTGCGGGGACGCGCACCCCCAGAGAAGCCAGAGAACAGGAACCCGCACTGATGAGCCGTACCCGAACGAGAACAGCACTGCTCGCCGCACTGACGCTCGTGGGCGGTGCGACCGGGACCGCCATGGCCGCGATACCCGGTGAGGCCGGCGCCGCCGCCGTACCCTGCACCGTCGACTACAAGGTGCAGAACCAGTGGAGCACCGGCTTCACCGCCTCCGTCACCATCACCAACAACGGCGCCGCCAAGTCCGCCTGGTCGGTGAAGTGGTCGTACGCCGGCAACCAGAGGGTCACCAGCGCCTGGAACGCCAAGGTCACCCAGAGCGGGGCCGCGGTCACCGCCGCCAACGAGGGCTACAACGGCCAGCTGGCCACCGGCGGCTCGGTCAACTTCGGCTTCCAGGGCAGCTACAGCGGCACCAACGCGATCCCGGCCACCTTCACCCTCGACGGCGTCACCTGCAACGTCGACGACGGCAGCGGAGGGCCCGGCGGCCCCACCGACCCGCCGCCGAACCCGTCCGGCAAGGCCGACAACCCGTACGCCGGCGCCAAGGGATACGTGAACCCCGAGTGGTCCGCGAAGGCCGCCGCGGAACCGGGCGGCAGCCGCATCGCCAACCAGCCCACCGGCGTGTGGCTGGACCGGATCGCCGCCATCAACGGCGTCAACGGCGGCATGGGCCTGCGCGCCCACCTCGACGAGGCGCTGCGGCAGAAGGGCACCGGCGAGCTGTACATCCAGCTGGTCATCTACAACCTGCCCGGCCGTGACTGCTCCGCCCTGGCCTCCAACGGCGAACTCGGCCCGACGGAGATCGACAAGTACAAGACCCAGTACATCGACCCGATCGCCGCGATCCTCGCCGACTCCAAGTACAAGGACCTGCGGATCGTCACCACGATCGAGATCGACTCGCTGCCCAACCTCGTCACCAACGTCACCCCGCGGCCCACCGCCACGCCCAACTGCGACGTGATGAAGGCCAACGGCAACTACCAGAAGGGCGTCGGCTACGCCCTGAACAAGCTCGGCGACATCCCCAACGTCTACAACTACATCGACGCCGGCCACCACGGCTGGCTCGGCTGGGACGACAACTTCGGGCCCTCCGCCGACATGTTCAAGACCGCCGCCACGACCGAGGGCGCCACCGTCGCCGACGTGCACGGCTTCATCGTCAACACCGCCAACTACAGCGCCCTGAAGGAGGACCACTTCAAGATCACGGACACCGTGAACGGGACGTCCGTGCGCCAGTCCAAGTGGGTCGACTGGAACCGCTACACCGACGAGCTGTCCTATGCCCAGGCCATGCGCGACAAGCTCGTCTCGATCGGCTTCGACTCGAAGATCGGCATGCTGATCGACACCTCCCGCAACGGCTGGGGCGGCACCGCTCGGCCCACCGGACCGGGCGCCCTGACCAACGTCGACACCTACGTCGACGGCGGCCGCTACGACCGCCGCATCCACCTCGGCAACTGGTGCAACCAGGCCGGAGCGGGACTCGGCGAGCGGCCGCGGGCCAACCCCGAGCCGGGCATCGACGCCTACGTCTGGATGAAGCCGCCGGGGGAGTCCGACGGAGCCAGCAAGGAGATCCCGAACGACGAGGGCAAGGGATTCGACCGGATGTGCGACCCGACGTACACCGGCAACCCGCGGAACAACAACAACATGTCCGGCGCCCTGCCCAACGCCCCGCTCTCCGGCCACTGGTTCTCCGCGCAGTTCCAGCAGCTGATGCAGAACGCCTACCCTCCGCTGTCCTGACGGCGGACGGGCACCGCGGCATCCGGCGACCGCGGTGACCGAGGCACCCACCGGTGAACCGCCGGGGCCGGCCCTCGCGGCCGTGCCCCGGCGGCCATCGGGTTTTTGCCGACCCGGCAACACGACTTGCTCCTCCGTGGCGCGCCGCCGCACCCTGGCGGGATCCGGAGGAGAGGCTGAGCACCATGGCGCACGACCACGACCACGACCACGTCCCGCACCGGCACCAGCACCATGACCACGGCGACATCGACTGGGCCGAGATGGCCCCGCTGCTGGAGTCGCAGGCCGAGCTGTTCGCCCCGCTGTACGAACGGGCCCTGGCCTGGCTGGCCCAGCAGCAGACCGACCCGGGTCTGGTGGTGGACGCGGGCAGCGGGCCCGGTGTCGTCTCCTGCCTGCTCGCCGAGACCTTCCCCGGCGCCCGGGTGGTCGCCGTCGACGGCGCCGAACCCCTGCTGGAGCGGGCCCGCGCCCGCGCCGAACGCCTCGGTGTCGCCGACCGGTTCGGCACTCTCGCCGGGGAACTGCCCGGTGTCCTCGGCGACCTCGACTACCCGGCCGACCTGCTGTGGGCCAGCCGCAGCCTGCACCACCTCGGCGACCAGCGGGCCGCCCTCGCCGCCTTCGCCGGCCGGCTCGCCCCCGGCGGCACGCTCGCTGTCCTGGAAGGCGGACTGCCCGCCCGGTTCCTCCCCCGCGACCTCGGCTTCGGCCGCCCCGGACTGCAGGCCCGCCTCGACGCGCTGCAGGAGGAGTGGTTCGCCGAGATGCGGGCCGGCCTGCCCGGCAGCGTCGCGGAGACGGAGGACTGGCCGGCCCTGCTCGCCGCCGTGGGTCTCGGCCACCCGCACAGCCGCAGCTTCCTGCTGGACCTGCCCGCCCCGGCCACCGACCGGGCCCGCGCCTATGTCGCCGCCACCCTGTCCCGGGTCCGGGACTCCCTCGGCGACCACCTCGACGCCGACGACCGCGCCACCCTCGACCGGCTGCTCGACCCCGATGACAAGGCGAGCGTGCACCGGCGGCCGGACGTGTTCGTCTTGGCCGCGCACACCGTGCACACGGCGACGAAGTCCCTGTGAGGCGCTCCGGGACCCCGACGGCAGCCTGCCGGCCCCGGGCATCTGCCGACCGCCGGCCAGGCGGTCGCCCGAAGAAGTGCGCCCCGGGACCTGGACGGTCCCGGGGCGCGCTCGCCGTGACTGTGCCGCGGCGGGTCAGACCATGTCGAATTCGGCGGGGTCGGGACCGATCCGCCGGTCCTCGTTCAGCGCGCTGATGGCCGCCAGGTCCTCGGTGTCCAGGCTGAAGTCGAAGACGTCGATGTTCTCCTCGATCCGGGACGGCGTCACCGACTTCGGGATGACCACGTTGCCCAGCTGGACGTGCCAGCGCAGCACGACCTGGGCCGGGGTGCGGCCGTGCTTCTGCGCGATGGCGACGATGGCCGGCACCTCCAGCAGGCCCTTGCCCTGGCCCAGCGGCGACCAGGCCTCGGTCGCGATGCCCCGCTCCGCGTGGTACTGCCGCGTGGCGGGCTGCTGGAGGTGGGGGTGCAGCTCGATCTGGTTGACCGCCGGGACGACCGAGGTCTCGTCGATCAGCCGCTCCAGGTGCTCCGGCAGGAAGTTGGAGACACCGATGGCCCTGATCCGGCCGTCGGCGTGGAGCTTCTCGAACGCCCGGTAGGTGTCGACGTAGGTGTCCCTGGACGGCAGCGGCCAGTGGATGAGGTACAGGTCCACGTAGTCCATGCCGAGCTTGGACAGCGAGAGGTCGAAGGCGCGCAGCGTGGAGTCGTACCCCTGGTCGCTGTTCCAGAGCTTGGTGGTGACGAAAAGCTCCTCGCGAGGGATGCCGGAGGCGGCGACGGCCTTGCCGGTGCCCTCTTCATTGCCGTAGATCGCCGCTGTGTCGATGCTGCGGTACCCGGCCTCCAGTGCGGTGGCGACCGCCCGCTCCGCCTCGTCGTCCGGCACCTGCCAGACGCCGAAGCCCAGCTGGGGCATCTCGACGCCGTTGTTGAGGATGATCGGGGGGACCTTGCTGCTCACGAGCTCTTGATCCTTCGGTTGTCGTCAGGTGGTACTCATATCGTCAACGATCACGGACCGCGATGCATTCCTGACCGGGAAATCAGGGTGCGCGTCCGAGGCGATCAGGCCGGGTACAGCGCCTCGACCTCGTTCGCGTACGCCTTCTCGATGGCCCTGCGCTTCAGCTTCAGCGACGGGGTGAGCAGGCCGTGCTCCTCGGTGAACGGCTGGGCGAGGATGCGGAAGGTGCGGATCGACTCGGCCTGCGACACCAGGGTGTTCGCGGTGACCACCGCCCGCCGGATCTCCATCTCCAGATCCGGGTCGCGCACGAGATGGGCCGCGGTCATCAGGGGTTTGTTGCGCATCTTCAGCCAGTGCTCCACTGCCTCCTGGTCGAGGGTGATCAGCGCGGCGACGTACGGGCGGTCGTTGCCGACGACGATGCACTGCGCGACCAGCGGATGGTCCCGGACGCGTTCCTCCAGCGGCCCGGGTGAAACACTCTTCCCGCCGGACGTGACCAGGATCTCCTTCTTGCGGCCGGTGATGGTGAGATAGCCGTCCTCGTCGAGGATCCCGAGGTCGCCGGTGGCCAGCCAGCCGTCCTGCAGCGTCTCGTCGGTGGCCTTGGGGTTGTTGAGATAGCCCTGGAAGACGTTGCCGCCGCGCAGCCAGATCTCGCCGTCGTCCGCGATGTGCACGGTCACGCCGGGGATGGGCTGCCCGACCGTGCCGTAGCGGGTGCGCTCGGGCGGATTGGCGGTCGCGGCGGCCGTGGACTCGGTCAGGCCGTACCCCTCGAAGACGCGCACGCCCGCGCCCGCGAAGAACAGGCCGAGCCGCCGGTCCATCGCCGACCCGCCCGACATGGCGTGCCGCACCCGGCCGCCCATCGCCTCGCGCATCTTGGCGTAGACGAGCTTGTCGAACAGTTGGTGCTGCATCCGCAGCCCCGCCGACGGCCCCGGCCCGGTGCCCCAGGCCTTCTCCTCGATCGCCTCCGCGTACCGCACGGCGACGTCGACGGCCTTCTCGAACGCGCCGGAGCGGCCCTCACGCTCCGCCTTGCGGCGGGCGGCGTCGAAGACCTTCTCGAAGATGTACGGCACCGCCAGGAAGAAGGTCGGCCGGAAGGCCGCCAGGTCGGGCAGCAGGGCCGCGGCGTTCAGCTGCGGCTGGTGGCCGAAACGGACCCGGCCGCGGATCGCCGCGACCTGCACCATCCGGCCGAACACATGCGCGAGCGGCAGGAAGAGCAGGGTGGCCGCCTCGTCACCCTTGCGCGAGTGGAACACCGGCTCCCAGCGCTCGATGACCGTGTCCGCCTCGAACATGAAGTTGCCGTGCGAGATCACGCACCCCTTGGGCCGGCCCGTGGTGCCCGAGGTGTAGATCACCGTCGCGACCGTCTCGGGGGTGACCGCCTCGCGGTGCCGGTGCACCACCTCGTCGTCGAGGTGCGCCCCGGCGTCGTACAGCTCGCCGACCGCGCCCGCGTCGATCTGCCACAGCTGCTTCAGCCGCGGCAGCCGGTCGATGACGGTGGCGATCGTCATCGCGTGGTCCTCGTGCTCCACGACCGCGGCCGTGACCTCCGCGTCGTGGAGCATCCAGAGGCACTGGTCGGCCGAGGAGGTCGGGTAGACCGGCACCACCTGCGCGCCGATCGACCACAGCGCGAAGTCGAAGAGGGTCCACTCGTAGCGGGTGCGGGACAT
>NZ_MUND01000442.1 GCF_002154375.1 Streptomyces glaucescens
CTCGTAGCGGGTGCGGGACATGATCGCGACCCGGTCACCGAACCGCACACCCCGCGCGAGCAGCCCCTTGGCCAGGGCGAGCACCTCGTCCCGGAACTCCGCGGCCGTCACGTCCCGCCAGCGCCCGGTCTCGTCCTTGCGGCCGAGCGCGAGGTGCCCCGGGTCGTCCTCGGCGTTGCGGTAGACGGCGTCGGCGAGGCCGCCCACGGGGGGCGGCAGCGCCGACGGAGGGTTGGTGAATTCGCGCAAACCCGCTCCCCCGTTCTCCGTGACGGCTCCCGGTGACGCCTGACGCCCCGCACAGGCGGTGAAAGCTACCCCACGCAGAGTCGGGACGGGAGGGGCGCGAAAGGCGAGCGGTGTTCAGGTATGCGCTGGTCAGCGGGGGAGAAAGCGCGCAGATGGGGAAGGGCCGGGCAGATTCCTGACGGTGGAGTAAGTTTCGGTGCCGTAATCTCCACGGAATCTGTACGACCCGCGTACCGGGTCGCGGTGCGCGCACCGTCACTCCTGTCAGCGCGAGCGTGACGGATTTCGTCACTCCGGCCCGGCCCGGCCCGGTCCGGGCTGGCCCGGGCTGGGCTGGGGG
>NZ_MUND01000443.1 GCF_002154375.1 Streptomyces glaucescens
CGAGGACGCCCAGGGCGGCGGTCACCGGGGCCGCCGCCCTGGGCGTCCTCGCGGTCACCTTCGCCCACCCCTTGGCCTTCCTGCGCCAGCAGGGCGGCCGGGGTGTGCAGATCGAGTCCTTCGGCGGCACCCTGCTGAGCCTCGCCACGCACGCGGGGTGGCCGGGACGGGCGGGGTACCGGTACGGGGCGCTGGAGTTCACCGGCCCGTACGTGGACGCGGTGGCGACCGCCTCCCTCGCCCTCACCGCCGTCGCCTTCGTGCTCCTGCTGCACTGGCGGCTGACCGCGCGGCACGGGACCGAGGCGACGCCGTACGACGCGGCGCTGACCGCCGTGCTGCTCTTCACCGTCACCAGCCGGGTGCTCAGCCCGCAGTACCTCGTCTGGCTGCTCGGCCTGGCCGCCGTCTGCCTGACCTCCCGGCGGACCTCACAGCGTCCCGTCGCCGCGCTGATCGTGGCCGCGACCGCGGTCACCGCGCTGGTGTATCCCACCCTGTACGGGGAGGTAGCGGCGAGCACCCCCACCGGCTGCGTCCTGATGACCGTCCGCAACGGGCTGCTCGGCACGGCCGCAGTCCTGTCCCTCGTCCGGCTACGACGCGTCACCGCGATGTCACCCGGCGAGGTCGCGCCTGCTTCACTGAAGACCGAGCACACCCGGCGGGCGCCCACGGGCGCCGCCGACTGACGAGGGGACGGCCGCACATGGCCTGGCTGATCACCGGCGGCGCCGGATACATCGGGGCGCACGTGGTCCGCGCCATGACCGAGGCGGGCGAACGGACCGTCGTCTACGACGACCTGTCCACCGGGATCGCCGAACGCGTCCCGCCGGGGGTGCCGCTGGAGGTGGGCTCGACCCTGGACCGGGCGCGGCTGGACCGGGCGCTCGCCGGGCACGGGATCACCGGGGTGGTGCACCTGGCGGCGAAGAAGCAGGTCGGCGAGTCCGTGGACCGGCCGCTGCACTACTACCGGGAGAACGTGGAGGGCCTGCGCGTCCTCCTGGAAGCGGTCACCGCGGCCGGGGTGCCGTCCTTCGTGCTCTCCTCCTCGGCCGCCGTGTACGGCATGCCGGACGTGGACCTGGTCACCGAGGACACACCCTGCGCCCCGATGTCGCCGTACGGCGAGACCAAGCTGGCCGGCGAGTGGCTGGTCCGCGCCACCGGCCGGGCCACGGGCCTGTCCACCGCGTCCCTGCGCTACTTCAACGTGGCGGGCGCGGCCTCCCCCGAACTGGCCGACACCGGCGTCTCCAACCTCGTCCCCATGGTCTTCGAGAGGCTCACCGAGGGAGCGTCCCCGCGCGTCTTCGGCGACGACTACCCGACGCCGGACGGCACCTGCGTACGGGACTACATCCACGTCGTCGACCTGGCGGAGGCCCACGTGGCCGCGGCCCGCGCGCTGGAGACGTCACCCGGCCGCGACCTCACCCTCAACATCGGGCGCGGCGAGGGGGTCTCGGTCCGGGAGATGATCGACCGGATCAACGCGATCACCGGCCACGACCGCCCCCCGACCGTCACTCCGCGCCGCCCCGGCGACCCGGCCCGCGTGGTCGCCTCCGCCGACCGCGTCGCCACCGAGCTGGGCTGGAAGGCCAGGTACGACGTCCAGGACATGATCACGTCCGCGTGGGAGGGCTGGGTACGGCTGCACCCGGAGGCGGCGCGGCACTAGGTCGTGTCCGCAAAG
>NZ_MUND01000444.1 GCF_002154375.1 Streptomyces glaucescens
GTCGAGTACGTCCTGCTCCAGCGCCGACGAGCGGGGCCGTACCCGCTGCCGGCGCAGATGGTCCAGCGCCCGGTGCCGGGCGATGGTGGCGGCCCAGCCCCGGAAGCCCGCCCCGTCCCCCTTGAACCGCCCGAGGTCGCGGGCGATCTCCAGCCAGGCGTCGGACGTCACGTCCTCGGCGTCGTCGCCGACGAGCCCGCGCACGTAGCCGAGCAGCCCGGGCTGCACCAGCCGGTAGGCGACCGCGAAGGCGGCCTCGTCACCTTCCTGGGCCCGCGCGACGGCCGCGCCCAGTTCCCCGTCGTACGCCTGCGCGCGGCGGGGTTCCCCTCCCTGGCCCAAGAACTGTCCTCGCCCTAACCGGTCTGTGGCGGATCCGAACCGGGGGACACGACCGCCCTTGCCCACATCCCCCACGGTCATCAGCGCCGGTCCGCACAGAAATGTCACAGGGGATCAGCGGCCGACGGCCGGGGCCGGGCTCACGCCACCGCCCTGCGCGGCCTCCCGTGCAGGGTCAGGTAGAAGGTCTGGAGGGACTCCTCCGGGCTCCCGCTGTCGAAGCGGTTGTGGACCTTGCCGAGCGGGTTCCAGACCCGGCCGTCGGGCATGCGCACTCCGACGTGCTGACCGAAGTACGCGCTCTGCTGGGCGTCGAAGTCCACCCACACGGCACCCGCGCGGCGCACCAGCACCTCGCCGACGTACGCGCCCAGTCCGAACAGCGTCTCGCCCACCCGCTCCCGTTCGGCGCCGCCCTTGCGCAGCCCGTCGATGAGGAAGTCGACCACCCGCAGACTGGCCACGGAGAAGTCCAGCGGCAGCCGGTTGCGGGCGGTGACGCGGGCGACGAAGGCCCGGGTGTACGGGCGCATCTCCCTCGCACCCGGCCTTGCGGTGTGGTCCGCCCCGTTCATGAGCCCGTCCCTTCGGTCACGGGGAGAGTCCCCCTCCGGCTCTCCCGGATGACCAAGCGGACGGTCCGTCACGAACATCACGGGTGGCGGATGTGTCCATTCGCACACGGACACATCACGGTCCCCGTACAACCTTTCGGCTTCTCGGGCGTCGTAGGTGGTCCGCGCGAGCACGCCGCGCCTCGGCATCGAACCGGTGCGCGGACCGAGTGCCTAGGGGTTGTCGCTCCCCGTGGTCGTCCGCAGGACGGCCCTGCGGCGTCCGGTGCGTGCTCTCGGCGCGCCGGGCGGAAGTCCGCGTACTGGGCGTACTCGGGCTTTCGTCCGGTGCGGCGAGAGTACGTGCCGGGCGTCGCGGGGCAGACGGGAGTTTGACGACACCCCCTAGAGGCCCACCTGCGTGGAAGGGTTCCGTGCGCAGTGAACCGGCCGAACATGGCCCGTCAAAGGAAAGGTGTCGGTCTGAGCAGGAC
>NZ_MUND01000445.1 GCF_002154375.1 Streptomyces glaucescens
ACCGCGGGGAGGCGAGGGAGCCGAGTGCCGCGACCGCCGCGCGCTCACCCGGAGCCGACGACGAGGAGTCCGGCACCGGCCCCGCCCGGACGGGGACGAGGAGCGCTCCACCCCGGTCCGGCCCGGACGACACCCGCACCGAGCGCCCCGCCCGCGCCGGCACTCCCGCACACCGCCCGGCCACCGGCGACGGCGAGGCCCCCGACCCCGGAACAGCCCTTCCCACGGGGCCACGGCCACCGTCGGCCCCCACCCCCGACGCGCCGGCGCCGGAACCCGTGCTGCCCGTACAGCCCGCGAGGCCGGTGGCCCCGCGTCCCGTCGTACGACCGGTGGCGGTGCCGGACGAAGGGGCGGGCGTGCCCTGCCCCGCCTGCGGTGCGCTCAACTCGCCGGACCGCCGGTTCTGCCGGCGCTGCGCGACCGTGCTGAACCCCACCGCGAAGCCCGCCCCGCTGCCGTGGTGGCGGACCATGTGGCCGCTGCGCCGCCGGGTGCGGGCCGGTTCGGGCCGGGCGGCGCGCCTCCTGGTGATCCTGGCCGTGCTGGCGGCTGCGTGCGCGGGCGGCCTGCTGCTGCTGCCCGCCGGACGTGCACTGGTCGAGGACACCCGGGACAAGATGAGCAAGGCCAAGCCCGTGACCCCCGTGACCGTCGAGGCCAGCGCCGAAGTGCCCCGGCACCCGGCGACGAACACCACGGACGGTCTGAGCAACCGCTACTGGGGCGCGCCGGCACCGGGCGCCTCGGTCACCTACACCTTCCGCAAGCCGTTCCGCCTCGTCGACCTGATCATCACCAACGGCGCGTCCACGTCCCCCGAGTCCTACCCCCACCAGGCACGCGCTCTCCGCCTGGACCTGGAGGTGACGACACAGGACGGCGAACGCCACCACAAGGAACTCACCCTCAGCGACAAGCCGGGCCCGCAGACGTTCCCCACCGGCATCAGCGACGCGAAGACGATACGCCTGACCCTGCGCTCACCCGCCGGCCTCACCCGGGGCCGCCACCTGGCCCTGGGGGAGGTGGAGTTCTTCGCCCGAGGCTGAGCCCGGGACACGGCACGGAACACGGTGTCCGAAGGCCCCGGGCCGAGATCGGCCCGGGGCTTTTGCACTGGCGCCCCGGCAGGATGCGAACCTGCGACACCCGCGCTGCGATGTCTGTCCGCCGGCAGGGGGCCTCGTTCACCCCCGCCCGTGCACCGGCGGGGACCGGTGAGGGACGCGTGGCCTCACCGGTCCGTCAGGGGCGTCAGGGCTTACGGCGCTCCGGCCCTGTTGAAGCCCTTGTCCAGGTAAAGGGACTGATCCACGACGAAGCCGTCGTCCGCGACCAGGCGGGCGATGCCGCCCTGGTCCCGCCAGACCTCGTTGGAGGTGCTGAAGGAGAAGCCGCCGTACTGCGGGTGGGTCTCGTTGGTGTAGACGCGGTAGCGCTGGCCCGGCTGGATGACCGTCCCCGGGGGGAAGGGGAAGGCGTACCCGGTGGGCTTGGCCTCCACCTTCCAGCCGGTCAGGTCCTGAGGAGCGCCGCCCTTGTTGAAGATCTCGACGTACTCGTCGGCCTGGCCCGTGCTCGTGCCCTGGTAGCGCAGGCCGGAGATGATCACGTCGGGCTCGTCGAGCGTGAACATGCAGACCACGTCGGCGAAGTTGATGCCGTCCTCGGGGCTGCGGAACTGCCGGACGATCGCGCCGTTGCGCATGAACCCGCTCAGCACCGCCCGGTACTGCTTGCCGCCGACCGTGACGGGCTGGGGGTGGACGAAGGTCTCCAAGTCGACCAGGTCGTCGTCCGCGGGACTGGTGCCCGTGCTGTTCGGTGTCTCGTCGTGGTGGAAGCTGAAGCCGAGGTCGGTCGTGCTGCCGTCCTCGAACATGACCTTGATGGTGAGCTGGACGGTGAACCGGCTCGGGTTGACGGTCGTGGGCTTGTTGCGGTGCACGAAGGTACCGATGACGAATTCGGTGCCGTCGAGCTGGACGTCCGCGGCATCACCGCGGAACTGGTACCCGCTCTGGCTGCCGGCGCTGCCCCACTGGATGTAGTCGGTGCCCAGGCCGGTGACCGGTGAGATGCCGGGATTGGTGGACGTGAAGACGCCGGAAGTGACGACGGTGGTCATGATGTCCGATTCCTGCTCTCTCTCAGTCCTCGTCCTCGATGACCTCGGCCTTGAGCCTGGCCGGGGGTGCCGTGCCGATCTGGGCGACACCGTCCGTGCGGCGACCGAGGGCGGCTTCGTCGACGGCTTCGAGACCGCAGGTGTAGACGATGCAGTCCTTGTCCTGGTCGCTCGTGTTCAGGTGCACGTGGTAGGTGAAGGTCAGGGTGCGCCCGTCGTCACTGACCTTGGCCTGTACGGGGGGCAGGCTGCCGCCCGTGGTCTGGTTCATTCGCTTGTACTGGGCGCCCACCGTGCCGTTCCAGCGGAAGCCGGTGGGGGCGGTGAAGACGTGCTCGCGTTCTCCGGCGTCGACCGTCTCGCTCCAGTTGGGCGTGCGGACGCAGATGTTGATGGTGGTGCCGAGGCCCCCGGGAGCGTCCTCGACCCCGCCCTCCTGCCACACCACGAGGTCGAGCTTCTGGGCACGGCCCTGCTCGTAGCCCCAGTCGTAGCCGTTCGCGTAATGGTCCTTCTCGCCGCGCGCCCCGTCCCGTGGCGGGTCGGCATAGGGCTTTCCGGCGAGCGCATCGGCGCGTCCCTGTTCCTCTCCCCGCTTGTAGGCGTCCCTCTTGGTCTGCACGTCGGTGGTCATCTTCTGGTCCTCCTGGGGCTGTGATCGAGGCGCGTGACGGGAAGGGACGCTCAGGTGCGGGTCGCCCCGGCCCGCAGAAGGCGGGCAGGACCCGGCACTGCCCGCCGCGCGTTCACCGAAGGCGGAGTCTCATGGGGAAACTGCGTCCGCCAGGCGGAACGCAGGACGCACGACGCTGCCTGCGGCTCGAGCGGGGCGCTCGCACAGGCATCGCGGCACGCACCGGGCTGTCACCCGGGTCCATCGTGGGCCCTGACCTGCGGGCGGCATACCGCTGTTCCCCCATTTGGAATGCCGAATCGGTTCTGCGTCACTTGTTCGAGTGCAGTTGAGGCAGACAGGAGCGCGGAGTGCAGAGCGGAGCGCGGCAACCCGCCCCCTGCTCACGGCGCCTGCCCCTCCTGTCCGTTCCTGTGCGCCCTGGGCCGTGCGTCCTGGGCCGTCCGCCCCGTGCCCTCCGCGTCCGCCCGCACAGATCCCGTCGCCGTCCGTTTCGCGCACTTCTCCCTCGTGCGGGTGGCACCCTCGGTGCGCTGCTCCTGAGGCGCCCGTTCGGCCGGTATGCAGGGGAGATGGCAACGACCGCTCGGAAGGAGACGGGAATGCGGGAGACGAGGCCGTGCAGGTCGGAGGTGGCGGGCACCATCGAGGTCCGACCGCGCGCATGCCGGCTGGGGACGACGTGACGGCCAGGACCGCGGCGCGGCGGCGCCCGCCGGATGCGCCGGAGGCGGGCGGACCGCCGGCAACCGTCGCGGGTAACGGCACGGCCGGGTTCTCCGGGGACGGCGGACCCGCAGAGGAAGGGCAGTTGGCCTTCCCCGCGGACGTGGCCGCGGGGGGCGGAGCGTTCTTCGTCGCCGACCATGCCAACCACCGGATCCGCCGGATCGACGGCGACGGCACGCTGACGACGATCGCCGGCGACGGACTGCGCGGCTTCGCCGGGGACGGAGCCGACGCGGCTCGCGCCCGCCTCGGCTTCCCGTCCTCGCTCGCCGTCGCGCCGGACGGAGGCGTGCTCGTCGCCGACGAGATGAACCACCGGATCCGTCGGATCGACCCCTCGGGGATCATCGACACCATCGCCGGAGACGGGTCCCGCACCGGCGACCACGGCAACGGCGACGGCGGCCCCGCCGACCGCGCCCGGCTGGACGCCCCGTGCGCCGTGGCCGTGGACGGCGCCGGATCGGTGTACATCGGGGAAGCGGGCAGTCGAAGCGTGCGCCGGATCGACGGCGACGGCGTCATCGGCACGGTCGTCGCGGCAACCGGACGGATCGGTGGTTCCGGTGCGGCCGACGCCGGCGAGGCGTTCCTGCCCGCGGGCCTGGCGGTCGACGCAGCCGGGCAGTTGTACATCGCCGACCCGCCGGGGCGCCGGGTGCTGCTGCTCGGCTCGGACGGCGCGCTCCGGGTACTGGCGGGACCGCCGGACGGGGGCGACGGCGCCACGGCGGTCGACTGGAGCGCACCGTGCGCGGTGGCGGTCGACGGCCAGGGCGCGGTCCACGTCGCCGATCTGAACGGACACCGGGTGTGGCGGCTGGCCGACGGAGCGGCCCGGGTCGTCGCGGGGCCGGACCCGGCAGCCGGCGAGGCGGCCGACGCTGTCGCCGGCACCGTGCTGAGATACCCGTGCGGTCTCGCCGCGGATCCGGCCGGGCGGCTGCTGGTGGCCGACAACTTCCACCACCGGATCGCGGCACTGCCCCTCACCGTCGCTCCCTCCCTGGACCTCGATCCGGAAGAGGGCGAGAAGCCAGTACCGGAGCAGGAGCTGGAACCGGAGGGGGAGCTGGAACCGGAGGGGGAGCAGGAACCGGAGGGGGAGCAGGAACCGGAGGGGGAGCAGGAACCCGAACGGGAGCAGAAACCGGAGCGGGAACCGGAACCGAATCGCGGAGCCGGCAGCACTCAGGATGGCGACGGCGGTCCCGTGACCGTTCAGACCGCCCGGCTGCTGGTCCGTCAGGAGGTCGGGCTCGAAGTCCCCCGCGGCGGCAGCGAGTTGATCCACGTACGGATCTCCTCCACCGACCCCTGGGCCCCGGGACGGGTGGAGCACCACTTCCGGGCTCCGACGGGCTTCGTCTTCGACGGCCGGGTGACCAGCGCGTACTACCGCGCGGATCGCACGGTGCTCCCTGGTGGGGAGCCGACGGGGACGGTCCGGGACGACGGCAGGTCGCTGACCGTCACGGACGAGCCCCGCCTGAACATCCCCGGCCACCCGGCGGCGGCCCTGATCTACACGCTCGGCGTCCGGGCCCTGGGCGACGCCGCGCCGGGCCGGTACACCGACGGGAGGGCGGTGATCGCGGGCCGGCCGGAGGAGCGCCTGAGAGCAAGCGTTCTCGGAGACGACGAGGACTGACGAGGGCAGGCATCGAGACCGAAGCCGTCCGTGGCGCACCACCCGCCATGGGCGGCTCTTTGCGACCTCAAACCCTGAATGCGGAAGTAATCGTTTCTGTGCTCCCAGGCCACCCTCTCGGTGGTGACGGATTGCAACTCTTTAGCAACGTTGAGTTAGCGTTCGAAACGTGTTCACGCCCACCCTTCCGAGGCTCGGCCCTCCGGGCCCTTTTCCGCGCGCCCCGCTTGCCCATCCGCTCGACCGCAAGTGGCTGCACTACGCGTTCCTGTCCCGGTGCGGCAGGCAGGCGCTCATCGCGAACCTGTCCGTCCTGGGGTCCTCCACGGGCGCGGTCCTCGCGGACCCGGGCGCCCCGGCCACCGGGCGCCGCAGCGGCACCGGCACGGCGGCCGAGGGGCAGCACATGGCGATCCTGCTCGCCTACGAGGAGGGGCACGGCTGGAGCGCGACGCAGTTCAACGCCGAACAGCCCGACCTGCCCTGGTCGGCCTTCCGGTTACCGCATCCGCACGGCGAGCCCGGCACGTTCCGGGTGGCGGCCCGGTCGGCGGCGCCGGCAGCCGATGTACTGCTGACCCGGACCAGCAGGCCCTGCACCTCCCAGTGCGCTCCCTTCGGTGAGGACGAGCATCTGCGCTGGCAGTCGGAGCCCGGTGTCCTGGGCACCGGCACCCTGAGGCACGGCGACGGCACGGCCACGGAGACGGACCTGCTCGGCTACCACGAGCGGGTACGCGGACGCTGGTCCTGGACCACGCTCGGCGGCTGGGTGTTCGGGTTCGTCAACGACCCGTCCGGACCGGCCGATGCCGCACCGCCCTCGGCGGTCGTCTTCACCCTGATCCAGCCCGTGTATCCGGCGGACGCGGCCAACGGCTCGGTGATGCTGTGGCGCGACGGACGCATGATCCGTCACTTCCCGCGGCGCAACCTGAGGGTCGCGGTCAGCGGCAGCCTGGACCGCGACCGGGTCGCGATGGTGCCGCCGCTGGCGGACATGCTGGGAACCCCGCCCATGGCCGCGGTGCCCGGCCGACTGCTGATCACCGCGCGGCTCGGCGACGACCGTCTCGTCCTCGACTTCCGCTCGCGTACGGCGGGCCGGATCGCCAACCCGTCGGAGACGAGCCTGCACCCGTTCAGCGTGCACGAGACCCTCGGCCCGTGCACCGTGGAAGGCCGGATCGGCGGGCGCCGCATCGGCTTCCGCACCGAGGGCATCGTGGAGTTCGCCGGGGGTGCCCATGACTGAGACCGTCCCCGCCTTCACCGGTGCCCGGCTGCTGGACGAGACCGTCATCGCCCTGTCCGACCGGGCACCGGCCATCCTCGCCGCCGCCGCCGACCAGTTGCGTGGCATCCGACTCGGTCTGCACTTCAACGACGGCAGCCACGCCACGCTCACCGCACGGCACAGCCGTATCGTGGTCGACCAGGACCGCTGCCCGGACCCCGACGTCGAGGTCGTCTTCGACAACCGGGCCCTGAACCTGCTGTTCGATCTCCAGCGCCCGCCCGTCGATCAGGTCCTGTCCGACAGCCTGGACGTCCGCGGCTCCCAGGAGGACACCCTCGCGGTGTGGCGCGCCTTCACGCTGCTGTCCCAGCGCGCGGCGGGACTGCGCAGCATGCAGGAACTGTGGGGCGTCTACCGGGAACGGGCCCCGCACCTGTGGGGCAGTGCGACACCCGCCGCCCTGGTGCCGGCAGCAGAGCCGGCCGACTGGACGGCGGTGGACTTCCTCGCCCGGCGCTCCCCCGAGGACGCGCCGGCAGCCGCGGCGCTGATCGGCGACACCACCGTACGGGCGCCGCGGCCGTTGTGGGACGGCCGTACCAGCACCAGTTGGTCGCTGGAGGACACCGTCCGTGACGCGGACCTGCTGGAGACCATGCGCCGGTGCCGGGCCCGCACCAACGAGGAGATCGAACGGCTGCTGCCGGACCGTGAGCCGCGCGCCGAGCTGTACGACCTCATGCGCTCCTACCCCGCCCGCCAGGGCAAGGGTCTGCGGCCCACACTGACCGTCGCCGCCTGCGCCGCCTTCGGCGGACGTCCCGAGGACGCCGTACGGGCAGCCGCCGCGTTGGAGTTGTTCCACAACGGCTTCCTCGTCCACGACGACATCGCCGACGAGTCCACCCACCGGCGCGGCCTGCCCACCATGCACGAGGAACACGGCCTCGGCCTGGCCGTCAACGTCGGCGACGGGCTGAACCTCCTCGCCGTCGACGCCGTCCTCTCCAACCTCGAGACGCTCGGACTGGCCCGCACCCTCGGTCTCATCCACGAGGCGATCCACATGTGCCGGGAATCCATCGAGGGCCAGGCCATGGAACTGGGCTGGATCCGCCACGAGGTCGTCCCGGAGGGAGACGACGCCTACTTCACGATGAGCACCAAGAAGACCGGCTGGTACACCTGCATGAGCCCGTGCCGCATCGGGGCCGTGTGCGCCGGGGTCACCGACCCGGCCGTACTGGGCCGGTTCGACGAGGCGTTCCGCCTGATCGGCATCGCCTTCCAGATCCAGGACGACATCCTCAACCTCGTGGGGGAGGAAGCCCTCTACGGCAAGGAGCCCCTCGGCGACCTGCTCGAAGGCAAGCGCACGGTGATGCTGATCCACCTCTTCCGCACCGCCTACGCCCACGAGCGCCCCCGCCTCCTCGACGTCCTGCGGCAGCGCCGTACCGACAAGACCCAGCAGCACGCCGAGGAACTTTTCGCCACCATGCGACGGTACGGCTCCATCGAATACGCCACCGACCTCGCCGACCGGCTCGCGGCCGAAGGCATCGCCCGCTTCGAAGAAGACCTCCAGATCATCCCCGAGAACGAGGGCAAAGCCGTCCTGCGGCAGATCGCCCACTACGTCACCTCAAGGCCACTGTGACCACCACCGCGACTCCGCCTCCGCCGGCCGGCGCCACCGGCCCGCTGACCCCCACCGACCACCGGGCCTTCGCCTTTCTCGGCCAGGTCAACAGCAGTCTCCGCCAGTGCCTGTGCACCCTCGCCCGGCACGGCGTGGCACTGCGCCGCCACACCCCCGAACGCGCCCGCCTCCTGCTCGACACCGTCCGGCCCTGGCCCCTCTACAAGGGCGGCCAGTTCCTCTTCGACCTCATGGAGTGGGAGGACCTCATGGTCGACGGCGACCCCCCGCCCGTGATGCCCACCGAGCGGATCGTCTCCGCCTGCACCCTGCCCGTGCAGTTGCTCGCCGCCGCCACCGCGGAAGCACCCGGGGCGACGAAACTGGTCCCCGGCCAGCGCACCACCGCCGCCCTCGACCTCCCCCTGCGCCTGCTGACCTCCACCGCCCGCACCACGCTCCTGAGCGCCGCACAGGACCTCACGGACCTGCTCGGTACGCCCACCCCCCGGGCCGAGACCGACGACGACACCGGACGCACCGCCGCCGCGGAAACCGGCCCGGAGGGCACCGACGCCGAACTGCCGCCCCTGGAGGCCGGTTTCTACCTCTACGAGGACATCGCCATCGGCACCCTCGCCGTCCTCGGCCCGCTTCTGGCCGACCACGCACCGACCGACCCCGCCCCCTAGGCCGTGTCCGCAA
>NZ_MUND01000446.1 GCF_002154375.1 Streptomyces glaucescens
AACCTCCTCGCCGTCGACGCCGGCACCAACCGCGCCAAGGGCGACGGCGACGCCGCGACCTGGCTGCCGCCGAACAAGGCGTACCGGTGCACGTACGTCGCCGCGCAGGTCGCCGTGAAGAAGAAGTACGGGCTGTGGGTGACGGCCGCGGAGAAGGCGGCGATGCGGCGCGTGCTCTCGCGCTGCCCGGACCAGGAACTGCCGTCGGGCGGCAACCCGACGCAGGCACCGCCGCGGTTCCACGCCGACTGAGCGGCCGGGCCGGGCCGGACCGCCGGCCGGGCGGTCGGCCGAACAGCGGCCGGGCCGGGCGGAAAACCGGTTCTGCCGCTGCGGCATCCGTCCTACGGTGGCCCGCATGGAATACAAGGTGTCGAGCCTGGCCGAGCGTCCCGACATGCGGGAGCGGGTCTTCGCGATGGTGGACAGCTGGCCGGAGTTCGTGCTCCAGGACCCGGTGGGCTGGGCCCACTTCCCGCGGATAGCCGGCGAACTGCCGCAGTACGTGCTGTTCGCCGAGGACGAGCGGGGCGAGGTCGTCGCGAACGCCTTCAGCGTGCCGTTCGCGCTCGGCGCCGACGGTCGCGGCGAACTGCCCGCCCGCGGCTGGGACGCGGTCCTGCTGTGGGCCTTCTCGGACCTGCGCCGGGGCGTCCGCGCGGACACCGTGAGCGCGATCTCCGTCTCCGTCGCCCCGCACGCCCAGGGCCTCGGCCTGTCCGCGCGGATGCTGACGGCGATGCGCGACAACGCCCGTGCCCTCGGCTTCGGCGAGGTCGTCGCCCCCGTGCGCCCCAACGCCAAGCACCGGGAACCGCGCACCCCGATGGAGGAGTACGCCCGCCGGGTGCGCCCCGACGGGCTTCCGTACGATCCCTGGATGCGCGTACACGCCCGGGCCGGGGCCGTCGTCCACTCCGTCGCGCCCGCCTCGATGACCGTCTCCGGTTCGCTGGAGGAGTGGCGCCGGTGGACCGGGCTGCCCTTCGACACCGCGGGCGACGTCGAGGTGCCGGGCGCGCTGGTGCCGGTGCGGTGCGAGCCGGAACAGGGGTACGCGGTGTACGTCGAGCCCAACGTGTGGATGCGGCACGCCCTGTAGGGCCTGGGGGAGGACCGCTGCAGGGCGTGGTTCGCGAGCCCCTGACGGGGCGGTGGCTCAGCCGCCGAGCGCGTCCAGGTCGATGATCTCGCCGCTGGGCTTCTCGGCCGCCACCGGCTTGCCGTAGTCGCTGAAGACCAGCGAGTTCCGCTCGCCGGCGGTGGTGCTGTCCAGTCGCAGCAGATACGGCTTGCCCTGGGTGGCGACGTACAGCGTGTACCTGTCCTTGCCGTCCTTCTCGGTGAGGACGATCGCCGGGGTGCCGTCGACGGTGGTGGTCCTGCCGCGCGCCGCGTTCGACTTCACGTCGCCGGCGTCGCCGAGCAGCTGGTCCAGGTCGCAGAAGTCCGCCACCCCCTCGGCGTCGGGGCCCGTCGCGGCCATGCTGGTCCACTTGCCGGCCATCATGTCCACGACCGCGTCGGTCTCCTCCTCGGGCTCGCCCTCGGACTGGGCGCGCAGGAACGCCTCGTCGTAGCGCATGTAGAGGGTGTCGCCGGTCCGGATCAGATCGGCCTTGCCCTCGCCGGTGCCGAAGGTGCCGGAGCACTCCCCCTTGCTGTTGACGGCCACGTCGAAGCGGATCGTGCCGCCGCTCTCCTCGTCGGGCACCTCGCCCGCCAGCCGCAGCGACGGGGCGCCGGTGGTGGCCTTGACGGACCGGTCCGCGATCTCACCGCCGGTCAGCCCGGCGAACGGTCCCTTCGGCTTGTCGTCCGCCTTGTCCTCGCCCGGCAGGCAGCCGGTGAGGCCGACGGTGGTCGCGGCGGCGAGGCAGAGGGCGGCAAGTGCGGTACGGCGCATGGGAGTTCCTTGGTGGTGAGCGGTTCTGCGGGGGTGGTGCGGGGAGAGGGGTGCGGGCCGGCCGGCCCGGGTGAGCCGCCGGCTCAGGCGGTCTTCTTCCAGTCCTGGCAGCCGGAGGTCTTGAAGTAGGCGTCCGAGGCGCTGATGGTCACGACGGCGGTGCCGGTGACGTTGTCGTTCGCGATGATCGAGTCGAGCGAGTGCTCGGCGTCCTTGGCGCGCTCCCAGTAGCACATGTCGTCGGTGTTGCCGGCCGACCTGTAGGTGCCCGGGGCGATGTCGGCGCCGACGCGGAACATGCCTCCGCCGCCGGCCATCGTGGTGGCGGGCGAGCCGCCCTCGGCCCGGGGGCCGACGGCCTCCCAGTCGTTGCAGCCGCTGGACGAGAAGAGCTTGTCGGTGGCCTTGACGGTCACGTAAGCGGTGCCGCTGACGTTGTCGTTGGCCAGCAGGGAGTCCATCTCGCCGGAGGCGTCCTTGGCGCGCTCCCAGTAGCACATGTCGTCGGTGTTGCCGGTGGTGCGGTAGGTGCCGGGCTTGATGTCCGAGCCGACCTGGAAGTCGCCGTCCCCCTCGAAGGCGGCCTTCTTCTCGGCGGCGGCCTCCGCACCGGCGTCCTGGCCGGCGCCGGCCTCGCGGTCCGCGGACGCCGAGGAGCCCTTGTCGCCGCCGGACGCC
>NZ_MUND01000447.1 GCF_002154375.1 Streptomyces glaucescens
GCGGGTAACCCCGGGTCAGCCCGCGACCGCCACCGACGGCTCGCCGGAGGCCACGCCGTCCGCCTCCATCTGGGCGGCCAGCTTCATGGCCTCCTCGATGAGGGTCTCGACGATCTTGGACTCGGGGACGGTCTTGATGACCTCGCCCTTGACGAAGATCTGGCCCTTGCCGTTGCCGGAGGCGACGCCGAGGTCCGCCTCGCGGGCCTCGCCGGGGCCGTTGACGACGCAACCCATGACGGCGACGCGGAGCGGGACCTCCATGCCGGTCAGGCCCGCGGTGACCTCTTCGGCCAGCTTGTAGACGTCGACCTGGGCGCGCCCGCAGGACGGGCAGGAGACGATCTCCAGGCCGCGCTGGCGGAGGCCGAGGGACTGCAGGATCTGGAGGCCGACCTTGACCTCCTCCACGGGCGGGGCGCTCAGGGACACCCGGATCGTGTCGCCGATGCCCTCCGAGAGCAGGGCGCCGAAGGCCACGGCCGACTTGATGGTGCCCTGGAAGGCGGGCCCGGCCTCGGTGACGCCGAGGTGCAGCGGGTAGTCGCACTGCGCGGCGAGCTGCCGGTACGCCTCGATCATGACGACCGGGTCGTTGTGCTTGACCGAGATCTTGATGTCCCGGAAGTCGTGCTCCTCGAAGAGGGACGCCTCCCACAGGGCGGACTCGACCAGGGCCTCGGGGGTGGCCTTGCCGTACTTCTGGAGCAGGCGCCGGTCGAGGGAGCCCGCGTTGACACCGATCCGGATCGGCGTGCCGTGCTCCTTCGCCGCCTTGGCGATCTCCTTGACCTTGTCGTCGAACTGCTTGATGTTGCCCGGGTTGACGCGGACGGCGGCGCAGCCGGCCTCGATCGCGGCGAAGACGTACTTCGGCTGGAAGTGGATGTCGGCGATGACCGGGATCTGCGACTTCCTCGCGATGACCGGCAGAGCGTCGGCGTCGTCCTGCGTGGGGCAGGCGACGCGGACGATCTGGCAGCCGGAGGCGGTCAGCTCGGCGATCTGCTGGAGGGTGGCGCCGATGTCCGAGGTGCGGGTCGTCGTCATGGACTGGACCGAGACCGGCGCGTCCCCGCCGACCGCCACGGAGCCGACCTGGATCTGCCGGCTCTTCCGGCGCTCGGCGAGCTTGGTCGGAACGGACGGCATGCCGAGAGAAATCGCAGTCATCTGCTGTGCAACCCCAAGTCGTGGATCAAGGTCCCGGTCCCGTCAGCGGCGGGCTCCGGGCTTCGAGATTACGGCACGGGCCATGGACTGAGCACATCCCGCCGGCAAACCACCCGAAGAGTGGGCGGCCCGGAGGGTGAACACCGCCGGGCCGCGTCGAACGCCGGGCGGCTACGAGATTCTGACCGGGTTAACGACGTCCGCGATCAGCACCAGGATGGTGAAGCAGATGAAGATCCCGGCCACCACGTAGGCCACCGGCATCAGCTTCGCCACGTCGAACGGGCCGGGGTCGGGGCGGCGCAGCAGCCGGGCGGTGTTGCGGCGCAGCGACTCCCACAGGGCGCCCGCGATGTGCCCGCCGTCGAGCGGCAGCAGCGGGAGCATGTTGAACAGGAACAGGGACAGGTTGAAGCCCGCCACCAGCATCAGCGCCATCGCCAGCTGCTGGGTGGGCGGGATGTCCAGGGTGAAGATCTCACCGCCGACGCGGGCCGCGCCGACCACGCCCATCGGGGAGTCGGGCTCGCGCGGGGCGCCGTCGAAGGCGGCGTTCCACAGGGCGGGGATCTTGCCTGGCAGGGCGGCGAGGGAGTCGACGGCCTGGCCGACCCGGTCGCCCATCCAGGTCACGGAGTCGCCGAAGTCCTGCTTGACCACGCCGGTGGCGGCGCTGAAGCCGAGGAAGCCGGCGGTGACGTACTCGCCCTCGACGACCTGGCCGTGGGAGTCCTTCTTGAGGACCTGGTTGGTGGCGATCGTGGCGTGCAGGGTGACTTCCTCGCCCTTGCGGTCGACGACGATCGCGACCTTCTCGCCGGGGTGGGAGCGGATCAGGTCGGACAGCTGGTTCCAGTTGTCGGTGCGCACGCCGTCGAAGGCCACGATCCTGTCGCCGGCGCGCAGGCCCGCCGCGGCGGCCGGCGAGGCCGGGTCGGAGGCCTTGCAGGTGTCACGGGCCTGGCTCTGCGGGACCACGCACTTCTGCACCTCGCTGACCGCGGTGGTCTGCTGGGTGACGCCGAAGCCCATGAGGACGACCAGGAACAGCGCGACGGCCAGCACCAGGTTCATGAACGGGCCCGCGAACATCACGATGACCCGCTTCCACGGCTTGCGCGTGTAGAAGAGGCGGGTCTCGTCGCCCGGCTTCAGCTCCTCGAAGGCGGCGGAGCGGGCGTCCTCGATCATGCCCCGCCACGGGGAGGTGGAGCGGGCCTCCAGCTTGCCGTCGGGGCCCGGCGGGAACATGCCGATCATGCGGATGTAGCCGCCGAACGGGATGGCCTTGATGCCGTACTCGGTCTCGCCCTTCCTGCGCGACCAGATGGTCGGGCCGAAGCCGACCATGTACTGCGGCACGCGGATGCCGAACAGCTTGGCCGTGGAGAGATGCCCCAGCTCGTGCCAGGCGATCGAGATCAGCAGGCCGACCGCGAACACGACTATGCCGAGGATCATCATCAGGGTCGTCATGCACGGGCCTCCGCCGTCATCGCCGTCAGTTCCCGGGCCCGGGCGCGTGCCCAGGTCTCCGCTTCGAGGACGTCCGCCACGGTGAGCGAGGTTCCCGTGCGCGGGGTGCCGTGCTCCTCGACGACCCGGGTCACGGTCTCGATGATCCCGTTGAACGGCAGCGCGCCGCCACGGAACGCCTCCACGCACTCCTCGTTGGCCGCATTGAACACCGCCGGTGCGGTGCCCGCGAGCTCGCCCACGTGCCGGGCGAGGTTCACGGACGGGAAGGCCTCGTCGTCGAGGGGGAAGAATTCCCACGTCGAGGCCTTGCTCCAGTCGAAGGCCGGGGCCGCGTCGGGGACGCGTTCCGGCCAGCCGAGGCCGATGGCGATCGGGCCCCGCATGTCGGGGGGCGTCGCCTGCGCCAGCGTCGATCCGTCCGTGAACTCCACCATCGAGTGGACATACGACTGCGGGTGCACGACGACCTCAATGCGGTCGAAGGGAATGTCGTACAGCAGGTGTGCCTCGATGACCTCCAGACCCTTGTTGACGAGGGTCGCGGAGTTGATGGTGATCACCGGGCCCATCGCCCACGTGGGGTGGGCGAGGGCGTCCTCGACGGTGACGGCGGCCAGCTCCTCCTTCGTACGGCCCCGGAAGGGCCCGCCGGAGGCCGTGACGACCAGCTTGCGGACGTCCGCGCGGGTGCCGGCGGCGAGGGCCTGGAAGAGGGCGGCGTGCTCGGAGTCGACCGGGATGATCTGGCCGGGCTCGGCGAGCGCCTTGACCAGCGGGCCGCCGACGATGAGCGACTCCTTGTTGGCGAGCGCGAGGGTGCGGCCCGCCTCCAGGGCGGCGAGGGTCGGGGCGAGGCCGATGGAGCCGGTGATGCCGTTCAGCACGGTGTGGCAGGCGGAGGCGGCGAGCTGGGTGGCCGCGTCCGGGCCGGCCAGGATCTCGGGCAGCGGCTCCGGGCCGTACGCCGCGCTCAGCGCCTCGCGCAGCGCGGGCACCACGTCCTCGCGGGCGACCGCGACCGCCCGCACCCGCAGCCGGCGGGCCTGCTCGGCGAGCAGGGCGACCCGGCCGCCGTTGGCGGACAGGCCGGTGACCCGGAAGCGGTCGGGGTTGCGCAGCACGAGATCTATGGCCTGGGTGCCGATCGACCCGGTGGAGCCGAGGATCACCACGTCCTTGGGGCCGTCGTCCGTGACCGGGTCGTAGAGGCGGTGCGGATCCGCGAGGGCGCGGGCCGCGGGCCCCGTCGTCCGCCCGGGGGGCGGGCCCTGCGGCGTCAGGAGCGTGCTCTCGCCGTGCCGGGTGCCGGCCCGCGTACTGGGCGTAGCCGGTGCGGAGCCCGGTGCGGCGAGAGTGCGTGCGTGGCGTCGCGGGGCGGACGGGGCCTGCGGCCCGCGCCCTCGGGGGGATGGACTGTCGCTCATCCCCCCATTGTGGC
The DNA here is from genome assembly GCF_002154375.1 of Streptomyces glaucescens. Lineage (GTDB taxonomy): Bacteria > Actinomycetota > Actinomycetes > Streptomycetales > Streptomycetaceae > Streptomyces > Streptomyces glaucescens. The sequence continues at coordinate 4,091 of NZ_MUND01000447.1, forward strand.
CGCACGTGAGGGCTGTCAGGACAGGGCGTCCCTCGTGCGAGTGTCCTCGGTCACTCGGGGATGATCCGGCGTACGTCGGGCCGGGGGGTCCCGGGTGTGCGGGTGTCGGCGATCCAAGGGCCGTCGCCGGAGGGGTCGACGACTCCGTGCTCCAGCCACTCGTAGGTGCCCGTCAGGACGCCCTTGACGACCTTGCGGTCCAGGTCGTCGGTGTTGTCCCACAGGCGGGTGAACAGGGCGTCGACGCGCAGGCGGGCCTGGTGGCAGAAGGCGTCGGCGAGCTGGTAGGCCTCGCGGCCGTGGTCGTCCTGGGAGCGGAGGAGTTCCGCGCGGACGCAGGCGGCGCTCATCGCGAAGAGTTCGGCACCGATGTCGACGATCCGGCCGAGGAAGCCCTGCTTGGTCTCCATGCGGCCCTGCCAGCGGGACATGGCGTAGAAGGTGGAGCGGGCGAGTTTGCGGGCGGTGCGTTCGACGTGCCGCAGGTGCGGGGAGAGGTCGACGCCGCCGTGCCGGAACTCGGCGTAGGAGCGGGGCAGCTGGCCGGGCCCCGCGATCAGTCTGGGCAGCCACTTGGCGTAGAAGACGCCGGCCTGCGCCCCCGCCTTCGCCTTGTCCTGGAGGGACTTGTCGGGGTCGATGAGGTCGCCCGCGACGGAGAGGTGGGCGTCGACGGCCTCGCGGGCGATGAGCAGGTGCATGATCTCGGTGGAGCCCTCGAAGATGCGGTTGATGCGCAGGTCGCGCAGCATCTGCTCGGCCGGTACGGCCCGCTCGCCGCGCGCCGCCAGCGACTCGGCGGTCTCGAAGCCGCGGCCGCCGCGGATCTGGACGAGTTCGTCGGCCATGAGGCAGGCCATCTCGGAGCCGTAGAGCTTGGCGAGGGCGGCTTCGATACGGATGTCGTTGCGGTCCTCGTCGGCCATCTGGGAGGACAGGTCGACGACGGCTTCGAGGGCGAAGGTGGTGGCCGCGATGAAGGCGATCTTGGAGCCGACCGCCTCGTGCAGGGCGACCGGCTTGCCCCACTGCTCGCGGGCCGCGGACCACTCGCGGGCGATCTTCAGGCACCACTTGCCGGCACCGACGCACATCGCGGGCAGCGACAGGCGGCCGGTGTTGAGGGTGGTGAGGGCGATCTTCAGGCCCGCTCCCTCGGGGCCGATGCGGTTCGCGGCGGGGACCCGGACGCCCTGGAAGCGGGTGACGCCGTTCTCCAGGCCGCGCAGCCCCATGAAGGCGTTGCGGTTCTCGACGGTGATGCCCGGCGAGGAGGCCTCCACGACGAACGCGGTGATGCCGCCCTTGTGGCCCTGGGTCTTCGGCACCCGGGCCATGACGACGAGCAGGTCGGCGACCACCCCGTTGGTGGTCCACAGTTTCACTCCGTCGAGGAGGTAGTCGTCCCCGTCCGGCACGGCGGTGGTGGCGAGGCGGGCCGGGTCGGAGCCGACGTCCGGCTCGGTGAGCAGGAACGCGGAGATGTCGGTGCGGGCGCAGCGCGGCAGGAACCGCTCCTTCTGCTCGGGCGTGCCGAACATCTTCAGCGGCTGCGGGACGCCGATCGACTGGTGGGCGCTGAGCAGGGCGCCGACGGCGGGGCTGGCGGAGCCGACCAGGGCGAGGGCCTTGTTGTAGTAGACCTGGGTGAGGCCGAGGCCGCCGTACTTGAGGTCGATCTTCATGCCGAGGGCGCCGAGTTCCTTGAGCCCGCCCACGGTCTCGTCGGGGATGCGGGCCTCGCGTTCGATGCGGGCGGAGTCGATTCCGGTCTCGCAGAAGGCGCGCAGCTTCGCCAGGAACTCCTCGCCGCGGCGGACGTCCTCGCCGGCGGGGAGCGGGTGGGGGTGGATGAGGTCGAGGCGGAAGCGGCCGAGGAACAGTTCCTTGGCGAAGCTGGGCTTGCGCCAGTGCTGTTCCCGAGCGGCCTCCGCGACTTGGCGGGCCTCACGTTCGGTGACGGTAGGTCGGGTGGTGGGAGTGGCGGACATGAGGCTCACCTCGCCGCGAATCGGGATCAAGGTCCAATTGGTTACCGACGGGTGTTACGCGATCGTATGTACCCGATAACGGACTGTCCCACCACCCTTCGCGCGGCCGTTCGGCCGACCGGTGTTGCGCCGGGGGTGCCGCGGAGGGGACCGTGCTCCTGCGCCCCCGGCCGTTCACCGGCTGCGATCGGGGCGCGGAAAAGAAAGGTGTCGAAGCGCTTCGACACCCTATGGACACCCACCCGCGCTGGAGCTACTGTCGAACCACCCTCACCCACCATTGTTCGCATTGCGCATTGTCGAAGCGCTTCACAAAGCTTGGAGAGCGGATGGTCACCCTCGCCGAGGTCGCCCAGCACGCCGGAGTCTCGGCGAGCACGGTGAGCTATGTCCTCAGCGGCAAGCGGTCCATCTCCGCGACCACCCGGCACCGGGTCGAGCAGAGCATCCGGGAGCTGGGCTACCACCCCAACGCCGGAGCCCGCGCCCTGGCCAGCAACCGGTCGAACATCATCGCGCTGATGATCCCGCTGCGCACCGACATGTACGTGCCGGTGATGATGGAGATCGCCATCGCGGTGGCCACCACCGCCCGCACCCACGGCTACGACGTCCTGCTGCTCACCGGCGAGGAGGGCCCGGACGCGGTGCGCCGGGTCACCCGGAGCGGGCTCGCCGACGCGATGATCCTGATGGACGTCGAGCTGGAGGACGAGCGGCTGCCGCTGCTGCGCGGCACGGACCAGCCGTCGGTGCTGATCGGGCTGCCCACCGACACCACCGGACTCACCTGCGTGGACCTGGACTTCACGGCGACCGGCGCGCTGTGCGTGGAGCACCTGGCCTCGCTCGGCCACCGCGACATCGCTGTCATCGGTGAGGCCCCGGCGGTGTACGAACGGCACACCGGGTTCGCCGAGCGCACCCTCGACGGGCTGCGCGCCCGCGCCCGCGAGCTGGGCCTGCGGGTGCTGCACCGTCCCTGCGAGGGCGGGTACGACGCGATGGCGGCGACCCTCGCCCGGATCCTCGACGAGCGTCCGGCGACCACCGGGTTCGTGGTGCAGAACGAGTCGGCGGTGGAGCCGCTGCTCGCGCTGCTGCGCCAGCAGGGCCGGGCGGTGCCGGAGGACGTGTCGGTGGTCGCGGTCTGCCCGGACCAGGTCGCCGTCCAGGCGTCGGTGCGGCTGACGTCGGTCGCCATCCCGGCCCAGGAGATGGGCCGGCACGCCGTGGAGCGTCTGGTCGCCAAGCTGGACGGGCTGGGCGGCGACGAGGTCGTCCTGCTGGCGCCCGAGCTGACGGTCCGCGCGAGCACGGGCCCGGCACCCGCCGCTTCCTGACCCGCGCTCCCTGTTTCCCAGCCCCTCCCCTTTCCTGGCCTCCACCTCCCGGCTCGTCCCTCTCCCGGCCCGTCCTCCTCACCGGCTCTTCCCCGTCGTGGGCCCTTCCCGGGGCACCCCCTTGTCTTCAGGAGCACGCCACGTGATCCAGCCTGCCGAAATCCAGCCCAAGGTCAGCCTCGCGCAGTCCTCCCCCACCGTCGGCACGTTCCGCGAGCGGGACGGCGCGCTGGAGTGGAGCGGCCGTCAGGAGACGCTGCGGATCGAGCCGTGGGGCCCGGACGCGGTGCGGGTCCGGGCCCGGCTGGGCGGCCCGGTCCTGGACGGGCTGCCGGGCGCCCTGCTCACGGACGCCCCGCCCACCGAGAGCACCGTGAAGACCGGCGACGGCGAGGCGCGGCTGACCGTCGGCGCGCTGACCGTGCGGGTGAACGCGGAGGGCCTGATCCGCTTCGTGCGCACCGACGACGGCGGCGAGATCCTCGCCGAGGAGCGCGCGCACTTCTGGTGGCCGGGCCCGCGGCTGTACACCGCCGTCGGCAACGGCCACCACCGGCTGGAGCAGCGCTTCGCCGCGTACGACGGCGAGAAGCTGTACGGGCTCGGCCAGCACCAGCACGGCAGGCTGGACCAGAAGGGCCTGGTGCTCGACCTGGTGCAGCGCAACGCCGAGGTCGGCATTCCGGTGCTCACCTCCAGCCGCGGCTACACGCTGCTGTGGAACAACCCGGCGATCGGCCGGGTGGAGCTGGCGCACAACGGCACCCGCTGGGTGGCGGACTCGGCCCGGCAGATCGACTACTGGATCACCGCGGGCACCCCGGCCGACGGACAGCGCCGCTACAGCGCGGTCACCGGCCGCACCCCGATGCTGCCGGAGTGGGCGGCGGGCTTCTGGCAGTGCAAGCTGCGCTACCGCACCCAGGACGAACTCCTCGCGGTGGCACGGGAGTACAAGCGCCGCGGTCTGCCGCTCGACGTGATCGTCTGCGACTTCTTCCACTGGACGCACCTCGGCGAGTGGAAGTTCGACCCGAAGGAGTGGCCGGACCCGGCGGCGATGGTCCGCGAGCTGGACGAGCTGGGCGTCAAGCTGGTGGTCAGCGTCTGGCCGTCGGTCTCGCCGCTGAGCGAGAACCACCCGCTGATGGAGCAGCGCGGCTATTTCATCGGCACCCAGTACGGTCCGATGGCGCACGCCGACTGGCCGGACAAGGAGGTCGCCTCCACGGTGCAGGTGGCGTTCTACGACGCGACCAACCCGCAGGCCCGGGAGTTCGTCTGGTCCCGTGTCCGCGACAACTACCTGGTGCCGTACGGCATCAAGGCGTTCTGGCTGGACGCGTGCGAGCCGGAGCTGAAGCCGGGCTTCCAGGAGAACCTGCGCTACTGGGCGGGCCCCGGCCTCGAGGTCGGCAACCTCTACCCGGCGGAGAACGCCCGCACCTTCTACGAGGGGCTGAAGGACTCCGGAGAGGACGAGATCATCACCCTCAACCGCTCGGCCTGGGCAGGCAGTCAGCGTTACGGCGCCGCGCTGTGGTCCGGTGACATCGGCACCGACTTCGCGACCCTGCGCCGCCAGATCGCGGCGGGCCTCAACACGGCCCTGTCCGGCATCCCGTGGTGGAACACCGACATCGGCGGCTTCCACGGCGGCGACCCGGACGAGAAGGAGTACCGCGAGGTGATGGTCCGCTGGTTCCAGTTCGGCGCGCTGTCCCCGCTGATGCGGCTGCACGGCTTCCGCGAGCCGGGCATGCCGCTGGGCCCGGAGATGACCGGCGGCCCCAACGAGGTGTGGTCGTACGGCGAGGAGGCCGGCGCGATCCTGGAGCGGTATCTGCGGCTGCGCGAGCGCCTCAAGCCGTATGTCCTCCAGGCCATGCGGGAGGCGCACGAGGAGGGGCTGCCGGTGATGCGGCCGCTGTTCCTGGAGTTCCCGGAGGACCAGGCGGCCTGGTCGGTGGACGACGCCTACCTCTTCGGCCGGGATCTCCTGGTCGCCCCGGTGCTGACGGCGGGCGTCACGGCCCGCACGGCCTACCTCCCGGCGGGCGCGACGTGGACGGACGCGTGGACCGGGGAGACGTACGAGGGCGGTGCGGCCGTGACGGTCGACGCCCCGCTGGACCGCATCCCGCTGTTCCTGCGGGACGGGGCGCGGCTGCCCGTGGCGGAGTAGCCGCGGCGTGCGGGGGCGCCCGGAGAGGGGACCGGGCGCCCCCGCCTCGGGTCAGCCGCCGCTGACGGTGAGGTTGTTGGTGGTGAAGTTCAGCCCGCCGGAGGACGAGGTGATCTCGTAGCCGAACTGGACGTCACCGATGGTCTCGTTGCCCATCCAGCGCTTGGTGTCCTTGATCCACTTCAGGATCGGCAGGATGTCGACCGTGCCGGAGTTCGAGTCCGAGGTGCGCAGGAACGAGAAGACCTCGTTGTGGCCGTTGCTGCCCTTGTAGACGTTCCAGGTGTGGCCGCCGAGGCTGACGGTGCCCTGAGAGGTGCCGAGCGGGCCGACGGCGCCGTTGTGGTTGACCCAGAGCATGATCTCGTAGTCGTAGTCGGTGTCCCAGATGTCGTACGACGTGTTGTACGCGCCCGAGGACGGGACGGTGACGTTGTAGCTGCTGGTCAGCGAGCCGATCGAGGTGATCGGCTTGTTGATCACCTTCTTGGAGTTGGGGTACGACTTGATGCCGCCGGTGTTGGGGTGGTCGGCCCAGACGCCCCAGTTGGTCCCGGAGTTGGCCCAGACGCACTGGCTGCCGGCGCCGGAGCCCCAGATGTTGTTGTAGAGGGTGTAGCCGTTCAGCGTGGTGTTGCCCCACTGGTCGCAGGAGTTCCAGACGGCGGCCTGGGCGGGGGCGGAGGCCAGGCCGACGGTGGCACCGAGCGCGAGGGCCGGGGCCAGCAGGGCCTTGGTGATCCTGCGGAGTGCGGTGTGTGCTGCCATGGTGTCCCTTCCATGGGTGGGGGAAATGTGGGGGTCACCGCGTCGTCAGGTCGAGGACGCGGTCCTCTCCGGCGGCCAGGTCGAGCGGCTCGGCGCCGGAGGGGGTCCTGAGTTCCACACGGGTCGTGCGGGAGGGCCGGATCACGGCGGTCGCCCTCGCGCGGCTCCAGGCGAGGTCGACCTCGGCCCCGAACCGGGTGCGCACGCCGCGCAGTTCGCCCGCCGGGAGGTGCTCGGGGAGGGCGGGGAGCAGGACGAGCCGGCCGGGGGTCGAGTGCACCAGCATCTCGATCAGTACGGCGGGCAGGGTGTGCGCGGCATCCGCGTTGTAGACGTCGCGCCGGGGGTAGTGGGCGCTCATCAGGGAGGCGTGGAAGAAGTCGCCCGCCAGCACCTGGCCGAGCGCGTGCGCGACCCGGCCGGCGTCCCTGAGGCGGGCGGCGAGCAGGGCGTGGTGCAGGTGGCCGTGCGCGGAGTCGTTCTCGGCGCCGCGCAGTTCGAGCGCCCGGTGCGCGGCCTTCGCCAGGTCAGGGGTGTGGTAGGGGGTGATCTCGTCCAGCGGCCACACGCCGTAGAGGTGGCTGAGGTGGCGGTGGTCGTAGGCGTCCTCCAGGCCGGGCCAGGCCCATTCGGCCAGGGCGCCGTCCTCGTTGACGCGGTGCGGGGGGAGCCGGTCGGCGAGGGCGCGCCAGCGGTCGGCGTGCTCGGGGTGGTAGGCGGCGGCGGTGCGCAGGGCGTGCCGGGCGGCTGAGAGGTCCATGGCCGCGTTGAGCGCGCCCCAGCTCGCGTTCGCCGGGCGGTTCTCCGGTGAGTAGGAGGGGACGACGACCAGGTTGCCGTCGGCGTCGGTGCGGGTGAGGAAGTCCTCGTAGAACAGGGCGACTTCGGCGAGCGCGGCGGCGGTGCGGGGGTCGCGGGTGCCGTGGGTCTCGTCGTGGTCGACGAGCGGCTTGAGCAGCCAGTCGGCGCCCGCGGTCCACAGGTGCAGGGGGTACTCGCGGCTGAAGTGGTAGCTGTGCCCGGACTCGCCGTCCGAGTGCGCGGGGGCGACCGCGCCCCGGGTGCCGAAGACGGCGCGGGCGTTGTCCCGCCAGTCCGGGAGTTGTCGGTCAACCAGCGCGGCGACGGCCTCGGTGACCTCCGGGAGGGCGGCGGACGCGGCGCAGGCGGTCTGGAGGTTGAGGTTGGCGTCGTGGGTGAACGCGCCGGACCAGGCGGTGTTCCAGTCGCCGGTCCACAGGCCGGTCAGCCGGGGCGGGAGGGTGCCGCTCGCGGACAGCAGGTGGTAGCGGCCCGCGGCGAACAGGCGCTCCAGGAGTGCCGGGCTCTGCGGCCGGGCCAGCAGGCCGGAGCCGGGCAGGGCGCGCTCGGCCGGGTCGGCGGCCAGGTCGAGGGTGACCCGGGTGTAGGCGGTGCGGTGGAGGGCGGTGTGCCGGGCGAGGAGCGTGTCGTACGGCGTGCCGCTGAGCAGGTCGCGCAGGGCGCGGCCCTCGGCGACCACGTCCAGCTCACCGGTGTGGCGGCGCACCCGGGTGAGGAGCAGGAGCGCCGTCGCGCCCGCGATCCGGGCGCCCGGCGGGGCCAGTCTCGTCGTGCCGCCCTCGACGACGGCGAGGGTGACGCCGGTGTAGGCGAGGTCCGTTCCCGGGTAGCGCACGCGCAGGCTGAGCAGGGCGCCGTCGGGGGTGAGGACGGCTCCCTCGCCGACACCGAGGCCGTGCGGGGCGCCGGGGAGGCGGGGGTCGAGGCAGAGGCCGAGGGTGAGACCGGGGGCGGTGACGTACTGGACGATCACGTCGTCGGCGCGGGAGACGAAGACGCGGCTGGTCCACTCGCCGTGGAGGGCGGTGACCTCGCCGGTGGTGAAGTCGACCGTCCGCCGG
>NZ_MUND01000448.1 GCF_002154375.1 Streptomyces glaucescens
CGGCGGCCAGCGCGTGGGGGGCGTGCTCGGTCATGGTGCAACCATGCGGCGCGTGATCACCGCACCGGCGGCTCGACGCGCCGTCGGCCCGGGCGACGGACGGTTCAGCCGCGCGCCGCGGCCAGCGCCTCCCGCAGGTGGCCGCGGTTCTCCGCCAGGAGGCGGGCCGCCGTCGGAGCGTCTACGCCCGCCAGGATGCTCAGGATGGCGTCCTTCACCTCGCCGCCGGAGCCGGCCAGGGCGCGCTCGATCTCCTCGTCGGTCGCGCCGGTGGCGAGGGCGACGATCCGGCGGGAGCGGGCGCGGAGCTTCTCGTTGGAGGCGCGGACGTCGACCATGAGGTTCCCGTAGGTCTTGCCCAGGCGGATCATCGTGATCGTCGACAGCATGTTGAGGACGAGCTTCTGCGCCGTGCCCGCCTTCAGGCGGGTGGAGCCGGTGATCAGTTCCGGCCCGACGACGATCTCGATGCCGTGGTCCGCGGCGGCGGCCAGCGCGCTGCCCGGGTTGCAGGCGAGTCCGATGGTGAGCGCGCCGAGCCGCCGGGCGTGTTCGACCGCGCCGATCGCGTAGGGGGTGCGGCCGGACGCGGAGACGCCGACCACCGCGTCCTCGGCGGTGAGAACGAGTGCGTCGAGGTCGGCGCGGGCCAGCTCCGCGGAGTCCTCCGCGCCCTCCACCGAGGTCACCATGGCCGGCGGGCCGCCCGCGATGAGGCCGACGACCTGGGCGGGGTCGGTGTTGAAGGTGGGCGGGCACTCGGAGGCGTCCAGCACGCCGAGCCGGCCGGCGGTTCCGGCACCGGCGTAGACCAGCCGGCCGCCCCGGCCCATCCGGGCGGCGACGGCGTCGATCGCGGCGGCGATCACCGGCAGCTGCCGGGCGACCGCGCCGGGCACACCCGCGTCCTCCCCGTTCATCAGCGTGGCGATCTCCAGCGTGGACAGCCGGTCGATCTCGGCGAGTTCGGGCCGGAAGGCCTCGGTGGTCAGGCTGTCGAGCTGGGCTCGCAGGTCGGGGGAGCCGGTCGTGCCGGCGGTGCCGGCGGTGGCTGAGGCGTCGGAGGTGTCCGGGGCGTCGGTGGTGTCCGGGACATCGGACGTGTGGGCGGCGTCGGACGTGTGGGGGGTGGAGGTCATGGCGTGCGGCTCTTCCCTTGCGGACGGTGCGGTCCTGCGGACGGTGCGGTCCTTACGGACGGTGCGGTGTCATCTGCGATGCCGGTGCGCCAGCGCTTCGTACGACGCCGACAGCGCCGGCGCCGCCGTCTCGTACGTCCGCTGCGCCACCCCCACGAACAGGCAGTCCACGACCAGGAGCTGGCTGGTCCGGGAGGACATGGCCGCGGGGCGCAGTTCGGTCTCCCGGGCGATGGACGTGGTCAGTACGTGGTCGGCGTACTGCGTGACGGCGGAGTCCGGCCGTCCGGTGATCGCGACGGTGGTCGCCCCGCGTTCGAAGGCGGCCCGCAGCGGCTCGATGACGTCGCCGGTCGACCCGGAGTGGGTGATGGCGAGCGCGACGTCGCCCGAGCGCAGCTGGACCGCGTTGGTCACGGCGAGGTGCGGATCGCTGTGCGCGTGGGCTATCAGCCCGATGCGCAGCAGCTTCTGGGTGAGGTCCTGGGCGACCAGCCCGGACGCGCCCACGCCGTACACGTCGACGCGCCGGGCGGCGGCGAGTGCGGTGACGGCGGCGCCGAGCTGGGTGGTGTCCAGGGCGGCGGCGGTGTCGGCGAGGGTCTGCTGCTCGTCGTACGCCAGCTTCGCGACGACGTCCGCGATCGGGTCGTCGACCGCGATGTCGGTGGTGATGGCGGGCGCGCGGCCGGACTGCTGCTGGGCGGCGAGCCCGGCGAGGGCGAGGCGCAGATCGCGGTAGCCGGGGTAGCCGAGCAGGCGGGCGGTGCGGACGACGGTGGCCTCGCTGGTGCCGGTGAGTTCGGCGAGTCCGGTGACCGTGAGCGCGGCGCAGCCGGCCGGGTCGCCGGCGACGGCCTCGGCGACGCGCTGCATGGAGCGGGTCATGGAGGGGGCGAGGGCGCGCACCTTGGCGGCGAGCGCGCCGGGTGCGGGCGGCGGACCGCCGAAAGTTTCCTTCACATGCCTGGGCACCCTTGAAAGATATTTTCGGCTCCGAGTCCCGGTCAAGAGTGCGCACAATAGGGGCATGGACCCCATCAGCCCCATGGAGCAGGCACTGCACGCTGCGCGTGCCCTCGTGCTGGCCGATCTCGTCGCGGGCGAGGTCGCCGAGGCGGACGTCGTCTCGCTGGTCGAGGACTCCGTCGCGCAGCGGCGCTGGTGGGTGGAGCAGTGGCCGGACGGCGCGGACTTCGTGGCCGGGCTGGTCGCCCAGGACGTGCAGGACGCGCTGCTCGACCGGTACGGCCGCTGGCCGCTGTGCCCGGTGTGCGGCTCGGGCGGCCCGCACGCGCTGGACGTCGAGCCGGAGCTGGGGCCCGACCCGCACTGGGTGTGCCACAAGGCGGGCGTGAAGGTCGCGTCGATCGGCTCGCTGGGCTCGGCCCTGGGCGGGACGTCCTCGTCGTGACGGTGTACATCGATCCGCCGGCCTGGCCGGGCCACGGCCGCATGTGGTCCCACCTGGTCAGCGACGTCTCGTACGACGAACTCCACACCTTCGCCGCCGCGCTGGGCGTGCCCGCCCGCGCCTTCGAGCGCGACCACTACGACGTCCCGGCGCACCGCTACGCCGACGCGGTGCGGGCCGGCGCGGTGGAGGTCACCAGCCGCGAGGTGGTGCGCCTGCTGCACGGCGCCGGCCTGCGCCGCCGCAAGCGCCACTCCCGGGCGGGTCAGTCCCGCAGCTCGTAGGCGAACAGCTCGCCCTCCGCCTCCACCTGCCGGAAACCGGCCCGGGTGACGACCCGTTGGGACGGCAGGTTCGCCCGCTCGACGGTGGCGAACAGCGACCGTACGTCCGTCCTGGCCAGCGCCCACTCGGAGAGCGCCCGCAGCGCCTCGGTGGCGTAGCCGCGGCCCCGCGCGGAGGTGGCCAGGTCGTAGCCGATCTCGGTACGGCCCTCCTCGTCCGGCGCGGTGTGGAAACCCATGCCGCCGACCGCGCGGTCGTCCTTTCGCCGCACCAGCACGAACAGCCCGAACTCCGGCCGGTGCACGCCCGTCTCGTACGCCTTCAGGGTCATCGCGGCGGCCTGGCGCGTGCCCTCGTACGGCCCGCCCTCGACCCAGTCGAACCCGCCGTCGCCGCCGGTGGCGAGGTCGGCCGCGGCGGCCGGGGTGACACCCTCCAGGGTCAGCCGCCCGGCGGGCAGGACCAGGTTGTTGCTCCACAGCCAGTCGGTGACCGGCTCGCGGCCGGGCAGGTCCCCGCGCCCGGTGGCCCACAGCAGGGTCGGCCAGGGGGCGGGGCCGGGCCGGACCTGCGGGAAGATCCGTGTGAGCGCGAACTCGGCGAGATCGGCGGGCGGTTCGTACGCCACACCGAGGCCCGTCGCGATGTCATACGTGTGCAGCAGCGTCTCCGTGACGCCCATCGCGGCGAAGCCCTCGCGGTTCGCGCTGCGGAAGGGGAACGGGTGGAAGGCGCGGGCCCGGGGCGGGGTGCTGCGCACGGCCATGGCGAGCAGGGTGCCGGTGGTCTCCAGCACGTCGATCAGACCGGCCGGGTCCGTGCCGTCCTCGAAGGCGAGGTCGAAGGGCGCGTACGCGTCCATGTGCCGTCCCCGGCCCGCCAGGTGACCGGCGTACGCGATCAGTGCGTTCGCCAGGTGCCCGGCCGTGCGGCGGCAGTTCCACTCCAGACCGCCCGCCCGGGTGCTGTCCCAGTCCGCGTCCGCCGCCGTCCGCAGCAGCCGTGCAGCGTCCGCCACCGCCCGTTCGACGGCCTCGGCCGCCCGTTGCCCGCACACGTCAGTCATGCCCGGCAGGCTAGGGCAGCGCTCGCGCTCAGGACGACAGCATTTCCAGCTCGGCCGTGAGGTTGTAGCGGGCGGTCGCCTCCCAGTGCTCCGCCCCGTAGGGGGTGCGGAACAGCCGGGGCAGGGCCAGCAGCTCGCGCAGGATCGCGGCGCGGCCCGCCCGGAAGGCGTCGGCGGGGACGAAGCCGTACTCCTCGCGCACGGCGGCGGTGTAGGCGGCGTACCCGGACGGCGGCGAGGCGAGCACCGCCAGGTCGGCGTCGCACAGTACGTGACCGTTGCGGTCGTCGTCGGCGGGCGCGTGCCCGGCGGTGAGCCGCACCAGCCGGGCCACCTCGGCGGTCCTCTCGTCCGGCAGCCCGGCCTCGGCCAGCGCCCGCTCGGCGAGCCGCGCCGACCGCTCCTCGTTCTCCGACCGGTCCGGCAGGTACACGGCGTCGTGGAACCAGGCGGCCAGCCGCACCAGGTCCGGGTCGTCGGCGTACTCCGCCAGCGTGTCGACGTGGTCGAGGACCGCGGTGAGATGGGTGAGCGTGTGATAGCGGCGCTGCGGCTCCTGCCAGTGGTCCAGCAGCCGGTCGGCGTACGGCGACGGATCCGGACCGTCACCCGGATGCCGGGCCCGCTGGAGCGAACGGACGAAGCGGGCGCGCAGCTCGTCGAGATCGACCATGGAGGCATTCTCCCGCGTGGCGGCGCCCCCGGCGCCTAGCGTGGCCCCATGACCTCTACGACGGACGTACACGAGGAACGGGACCCCGAGCTGCCCGGACGGCTGCTGACGATCGAACGGGACGCGCTGGTCCCGCTGCTGCGGAGCCGGCCGGACGAGGACTTCGCCCGGCCGACGGAGGCCTGTCCCGGCTGGACGGTACGGGACGTGCTGGCGCACTGTTCGGCCGCGCTGATGCGGGTGGTGGAGAACCGGTTCGAGCCGGGCGTGTTCTCGCCCGAGTCCAACGACCGGGACATCGCCGAACGCGCCGGCTGGACGAACGCGCGGGTCGTGGACGAGCTGGAGCGCGGGATGACCGAGGCCGGGCCGGTGATCGCCGAGGCCGGCGGGGCGCTGGACATGGTCGCGCTGGGGGAGTGGGTGCACGCGGGTGACGTCCGTGAGGCGCTCGGCGAGCCCGGGGCGTACGCCGGTGCCGGGCTGCCGCACGCCCTCGGCCTGCTGGCCCGGCTCACCTGGGAGCGCGGGCACCTCCCGCTCCACGCCGACCTGGACGACCGGGACGAGCCGCTGCTGCTCGGCGAGGTGAACGGCACCCGGCCGCCGGCCCGGTTCATCGGGAGCGGACCGGTCCTCGTGCGGCTCTACGCGGGCCGCTCGACGGCGGGGCGGGACTACGAGCTGGCGGGTGTGGAGCCGGGCGAACTCAACATCTTCGGGTGAGGGCGGCCCCGTACAGGCGTAGTCTTTGATTGGACTAGACCTGTAGAGCCGTAGCGCGGCTGACGAATGCCGACGAATGGGGTGTCATGAGCAAGCGTGCAGTCCTGGAGGTGATCGCCCTCGACGTCGAGGACGCGATCGCCGCCCAGGCCGGAGGCGCGGACCGCCTCGAAGTGATCACCGACATCGCCGCCGACGGGCTCACCCCGCCGACCGGCACCGTCACCGCGATCCGCGCCGCCGTCGACATCCCGATGCGGGTGATGCTGCGGCTCGCCGACGGGTTCGCGGCCGGCGACCCCGACCGGCTCGTCGGCCTCGCCCACGAGCTGCGCGGCGCCGGGGCCGACCAGTTCGTGCTCGGGTTCCTCGACCCGCACGGCGAGGTCGACGTGTACGCCGTGGAGCGGATCGCCGCCGCGCTCGACGGCTGCCCGTGGACCTTCCACCGGGCCATCGACCACGCCGCCGACCGCGACGCCCTGCGCAAGCAGCTCGACGGCCTGCCCGGCCTGGACACCTACCTCACCGCCGGCGCGGCGACCGGCGTCGACGACGGACTCCCCACCCTGCTCGCCGAGGCGGCGCGGCGCGGCGAACCCGGCTACGAGCAGCAGGTCCTCGTCGGCGGCGGCCTCCGCCTCGACCACCTCCCCCAGCTCCTCGCCGCCGGCCTCGACGCCTTCCACATCGGCGGCGCGGCCCGCCCCCAGGGCTGGGACGGACCGGTCTGTCCGGCGGCGGTCGCACAGTGGCGGAAGGTGCTGGACGCGGGCTGAACCGGAGACCGCCTAGCGCGTGTCTCTTTG
>NZ_MUND01000449.1 GCF_002154375.1 Streptomyces glaucescens
CGAGCGGATCCGCTCGGCGAGTTCGGCATCCCAGAGGCGGGAGCGCGCAGGAAGCCGGTCACGTCGTAGCGGGCTCGATATAGCCGCGCTCGCGCCACCGCTTGTAGGAGGCGATGGCGGCGTCGACGTCGGGTGAGAGCGAGGCGGCGTGCGTGGTTTGCGGCCGCTGGGCGTCAAGGTGTGGGAGGGAACAGACACCCTGCCCAGTCGGCTCAGCGTGAACACCACGTGCCTGGCCCTGGGGGGGATGCCGCCATGGACTGGGCGTCCGCGACCAGCGGCGGCCGTTGACCGATCCGCTGCTCTGCGGCTCGCCTGGTGGGGCAGTCCAGGGGGCTTTCCGTTCGACCGGGACCTCACCCTTGACTCCGGCGCCGAATCTTGACTGTTGTCGCGTTTGCTCGCCTAACCGGATCACTTCTTGCGACAAGGCCGAGGATGCTCAAGATCGCCCGTCGTCGGGAATGATAAGCCTCATTGGACGTCCTGCACGTCCAGCCGATCATGTGATTAGAAGGAGTGGAAATGGCGGAGCGGCAGTCCGGCATCGTGAAGTGGTTCAACGACGAGAAGGGGTTCGGCTTCATCACCCCCGAAAGCGGTCCGGACCTCTTCGTGCACTTCAGGGCGATCCAGGGGAGCGGTTTCAAGTCGCTCAAGGAAGGCCAGAAGGTGACCTTCGTCGCGGTGCAAGGCCAGAAGGGTATGCAGGCGGACGAGGTCATCGCGGAGGGCTGAAACTCAATCAGGGGAAGCGTCTGCTATTAGCGAGCGCGCGCATCCACGACGGTGCGTTCTCCGCGAGCGTAGACCCTCACCGTCCTCCTCCGCGCCGGCGAGCTGGCTGTCCACCGTGAAGTTCATCGTGCAGACCTCGCAGCAGCCGACGAACTCCAGCCGCGAGCTGATCTACGACGGACTGCGCGCCACCGCATCGCCGGAGTCAGAGGATGTCGGCCACGAGCCCGGCAAGCCGAAGGGGAGCCTGGGCAAGCCGCCGTACGGCGGCTTGCCCAGCCCGTTCGAGTTGCGCTTTTAACAGGTCATCTCATTTCCCTTGATCGATAGTCTGCCGGTGTGGGGATCGTTGAGCGGCCCGTGCCGGATGAGTTGTGGGAGTTGTTCCAGCGGGTCGGCGCCGGAGGCGCCGACCCGTCCGCAGGGTGGTGGCCGGCGTCGGCACGGGGACCGGGAAGTGCTGGCCGGGTCCGTCGGGAGCCACAGCCCACCGGCGGTTTACGGAGTGGTCACCACCAGGCGCTGCTCATGGTCGTCACCGAGCTGGAGCGGATCACTGCCGACCCGGCCGGGGCGGCCGGGAAGGTGTGGCAGCGGCTTGGCAGGGATGAGTGGCAGACGCTGGGCGAGGCCTGGACAACCCGGACGGCGATCGACCTGTACGTCGTGCAGTGGGAGGAAGCCAAGCGGCGCCAGGCGGAGCGTGAGGCCGCAGAGCGGGAGGCGCAGCGGCCGGTGTACACGGCTGCGGCATGAAGTTCACCGACGAACGCTGGCAGCTGGTGAAGCGGTCCTCGTGGCCGGGGAAGTGGGACGACCTGTGCGAGCCGTGCGCGACGGAGGCCGCCGACCGCGCAGCGTGTCGCGCGCCGCCAAGCGGAGGAAGTCGAACGTGTGGCGGCCGAAGCGCCGGCCGTGAAGCCCCGCAGCCGGTTCGCCAGCGGCCGCCGCCGGTAACCGGGCGGCTTTTGCCTCCGGCCGGACAGGCAGCCCGATCACGTTGCCGCAGACCAGCTTGGCGGAGTCGTTGACGGTGTAGGACTCCTCGGTGCCGCCGCCGCGCTGCTAACGGTGGCGGCACAGGCTTACCGGCGAAGGCGACAGGCGAGTCGGTGTGCCCGACGTTCAGTCTGGTCCGCAGCGCAGGCAGGCGCCAGCGGGACACGGCCGAATGACCCAAGGGGGCATGTAACTGGCTCCAACAAAAGCGGTTTGATCATGTGACTGTCGGCTTGATCGTTCGTTGATGTGGTCATGGGGAAGCGTCAGTCGCGGCCGTGGATCGTGTCGGACGAACTGTGGTCGCTGATCGAGCCGTTACTGCCCGAGCCGCCGCCGAAGCAGGTGGAGGGACGGCCTCGGGTGCCCGGCCGGCAGGCCCTGTGCGGCATCCTGTTCGTCCTGCACACCGGCATCCAGTGGGAGTACCCGCCCCAGGAACTCGGCTTCGGCTCGGGCATGACCTGCTGACGCCGCCTCGCGGCCTGCAACGAAGCCGGCGTGTGGGACCAGCTCCACCAACTGCTGCTGAACAAGCTGCGGTCGAAGAACCAGCTGGACTGGTCGCGGGCGGTGATCGACTCCTCCCACGTCCGGGCCGCACGCAGGGGCCCAAAAGCGGCCCCAGCCCGGTCGACCGCGCACGACCAGGCAGCAAACACCACATCATCACCGATGGCCAGGGCGTCCCGCTCGCGGTGTCGCTGACCGGCGGACACCGCAACGACGTCACGCAACTGCTGCCCCTGTTGGACAAGATCCCAGCGGTCGCGGGGAGGGTCGGCCGGCCCCGACGCCGTCCAGACATGCTCTTCGCCGACCGCGGCTACGACCACGACAAGTACCGCCGGCTCCTGGGACAGCGCGGGATCCGGCCGGTGATCGCCGAACGAGGCCAGCCCCACGGCACCGGTCTGGGCACCTTCCGCTGGGTAGTCGAGCGGACGATCTCCTGGCTGCACGGCTTCCGCCGCCTGTGCATCCGCTGGGAAGGACGCGACGACATCCACGAGGCATTCCTCGGCCTCGCCGTCTGCCTGATCACCCACCGACACGTTCACAGGCTTTGTTAGGGCCAGTTAGAGAGCGTCTGATCACTGTTCAGGCCGTTGTGGCGGTCATGTCCGTTTCGATTCGCCAGGTTGGTGCGGATTCTCCAGTCAGTTCGCGGGACATTTTGTTAGCCATAGCCCAATGGATCATTGCCCGGGATCTGTGGGGCAGGGCTTCGTAGTCGCGGGCCAGGCGGCGGTGCTGCATCAGCCAGCCGAAGGTCCGCTCGATCACCCGCCGTTTGGGAAGCGGCTCGAACCCCTTGGCTCGAGGTCGCTGCACTACCTCCACGTCGATGCCGAGCAGGGCGCCGTGGTTGAAGATGCTGTTCTGGTATCCGCCGTCGGCCCAGACCTTGGACACACTGGGATGGTTCGCTGCCAGGTCGTCGAGCAGGAGCTTGCCGCCGGTGGTGTCGTGCACGTTCGCGGCGGTGATGAGGACGGCCAGCCCCAGGCCGAGTGTGTCCGTGATGAGATGCCGTTCGCGTCCTTTGATCTTCTTGCCGGCGTCGATGCCCTGGCTGGTCTCGGGCACGTTTGCCGAGGTCTTCACGCTCTGGGCGTCGACCACGGCCGCGGTCGGCTCGGCACTGCGGCCGTGGGCCCGGCGGGTCTTGTCGCGTAACAGGTCGTGGACCTGCTGGGTGGTGCCGTCGGCTTCCCACTTCGCGTAGTAGTCGTAGACGGTCTTGTAGGGCGGGAAGTCGTGAGGCAGGTACTCCCACGGGATGCCGATGCGGTTGACGTACAGGATCGCGTTGACGATCTCCCGCAGGTCGTGCACCCGGGCCGCCGTCCCCGGACCGGTCCGTCTCGCCCGCCGAGCGGTGAAGACCGGCTCGATCAGAGCCCAGCGGGCATCGGACACATCACTGCGGTACGGACGGCGACCACTCACGCATCATGCAACGACCGCCAACGCCACCAGTCACAAAATCATCCCAGAACACCAGCTACCTAGATCAGATGCTCTCCTACGCCGTGTCCGCCCTGGAACCGATCTAGGAGTGAATCCTGTGAGTTTCCTGACAGGCGAGGAAGGACTCGGAAGACTGGAACCAGCAACTCGTCTAAGAAAGGGCGGTCTGTGAGCTCCACCATCGAGATCGTCGGCGGGCGACTGTCGCCTGCCGATCTGAAAGCTGCGCTGGCCCCCCACATCGACGGTGTTGAGATACGGCTCGACGTCGACGAACGTAACAGCCCGTATCGCGGAGGGCCCGGGACGGAGTTACTGGTGGCGTACATCGGTGGCGGGGCGGCGGCTCTCTCCGCCCTGATCACCGGGGTGTTCGCGCTGCTGGCCGCGCGCCAGGGCCAGGAGCGCGCGGCCAACGGCGAGAGCGCGAAGATCGTTCTCCACGGCGCCGACGGCAGCAGCGTCGAGTGTCCGGCCGACGCTACTCGCGAAGAACTCGACCACTTGGTCGAGCTGGCCCGCAGGCTCGGCAGTTCGACCATCGAACTCCCGTGACGGACGCCGCGCCCAGCCTGCTCTGGGCCGACAAGGTGACTGTACGCCGCTCTGTGCCTCTCCTCGATCCGGTGCTCGGGCCGGCCGAGCGTCCGGCCGAGCCACCGGATCCCGCGGAGATCCGCCAGTTGCTGGACCGCCTTTTCGCCGCGCGGGACGGCGAGACGCTGGAACTGCTCGGCGACCGGCTGACGGAGTGGTTGCACCGGACCGAATCCCTGCGCGAACGCCCATACGAGCGGCGCGAGTTCGCGTCCCTGACCCAGGCCGCGTACATGCAGGCATGCCTGTGCCGGGAGGGCCTCATGTCCCGGGTGGGGCCCAAGGTGATGGCTCTGGGGATGTTGTGGGCGAAGCTCGACGAGTCGGAAACACGAGCGGCTGAGACGGGACCCGCTGAGACCCGCACCGCACGCGGTGCGCCAGACGCCTCGGCCATGGCCGACTCCGTGGTCGACGAGCTCGTCCCGCTGCTGGCCGGGCCCGCCCTGCTGCGGCAGCCCGACGGGTCGACACTGCTCCACCTGGGGGTATTGGTCCCCCGGTTGTTCGACCTCATCGATGCGTCTCTGGAGCGGAATACCCATCTCGCGCTGGCCGTGGCCGACTGGGTGGGCCGGCAGCTCCGGCAGCCCGACCGGCCGGAGCCGCCCGAGGCGCTGCGGGCGGCTCGTGCCCGGGACCTGGAGGAGCGGTGCCAGCGCCGCATGACCGAGGTGGAGGACCGGCTGGGCCTGACCGCGGTCGCCCTGGACGCCGCCGAGCGAGCCGCATACCGGACGATGTACGTCCTGCACCGACCCGAGGACGCCCGACGGCTCGCACACCGATGTCTGCAAGCGGGAGACCGGTTGCTCACCGTGCCGGACGGCACCTCTGACCAGCGGCTGGACCTCCTCAACCGTCTCTTCAAGGTGAGTCGCCTGACCGGCGACGTAACCGTGGTGATGGAGCGGTCCGAGCAACTGCAACGGCACGTGCGCGCGCGAGGTCTGCGGCACGAACGCGCGGAGCGCTGGGTGGACGCGGCCGACTCCTACTCCAACCTCGCCTACCGCTACTTCACGGCCGCCGAATACACCGGGGTGTCGCGGATGTACCAACTCGCCGTCTACTTCTTCGACAAGGCGGACGTGCTGCGCGCCCGGGCTCCGGACCCGGTGCCGGTCACCGGCACCGGAGTGGAACCGGGCTACCGGCTCTACGAGAGCGAGGGCTTCGTCTACGGCGCGTCCGCGCGGCTCGCCGGATCGGTGACGGCCGCGGAGCTGTACGAGCGGGCCGCGTCGGCACACGACCGGGCGGCCCGGATGACGTTCCAGTCACAAGGCCTGTTCAGCCTGTACAAGGTGGCTGGCCACTTCTTCAACGCCCATGCCGCGCTGACCCGTTGCATCCGGTCCGCGGACTTCCCGACCTGCCTTGGTCTGCTCGGCGAGGCGGCTGGGAACCTGCGCAGCGCCATCGATGTCACGCAGAGCGCCTTCCCCCTCTACGAGGCCACAGTCGTCCGTCTCGCCCAGGGGGAGGCGGACCCCTGCACCGCGGCCATGGTGCGCGGGCTCGGCCACAACCTGCACCCCGACGGCGAGCGGGTCGCGGTTACCGCGCGCACCGCCGCCGCCACCCTCGCTGAGGGTGACCTGCCCGCGTTCCGCGACGCGGTGCAAGAGCTTTCCCGCCTTTTCATCTTCCTGCACGCACTGGGATGAGGATTAGGAACCCATGCCCCAAGAGCCGTTGTTTCCCCGCCTGTTCCTGCACGAGGACGTCTCCCCCATCCCGCTGCTGAAGGCGCCGAACGGGATCGGCATGCCCGACTCGGACCTCCCGGTCCGCATCGGGGACTTCCGCGCCACTTTCGACGGTCCGGACCTGACACCCAGTATCGAGTGGGGGGACAGCTGGACGACCTGGAAGGGGGCGGTCGAGGAGTCGTTCCGGACCGAGTTCCTCCGCGTCCTGGAGTACGCCCGCCCACTCGCGGCCCGGGCCCGCGTCGCCGCCCGCGACACCCCCGACGCCCCCGGCGCGGACGTGACCTTCGAGCAACCGCGCATCGCCTCCAGTCGGGAGGGGGCCTCGCGGGCGGGCGGTCACCGGCTACGCAGCGCCCTTGCCGACGCCGTACGCGCCTCCGGCCGTCAGCCCAGTCCGTTCGGTTCGCAGGTCACCGACCTGGAGCACTGGTCGGCGATCGTCGACGCGCTTTTCTCCAGGCTGCCGCCTGCCTCTGACGAGGTCCTAGCGGTGACGTACGACTTCCTGCCGGTGCTCGCCGAGTGGCTGCGGGTCGACGCGGTTGCCTCCAGCGGCGGGCGGCACCTGATCCGTGCGGATCTCGGCCTGCCCGCCGAGGCGGACGCGTACCGTGGGGCGGCCGCGCTCCTGCCGTCCGCCGTCCGGAACACGCTCGCCCGGCTCGCCGGAAGCCGGAGCGAGGGTCAGGACCGGCTGGCCGCGCAGCGGGGCGTGACCCGTGCCGTGTCCGCCCTCCAGGACGACTTCCCGCGCGGAGCGGGACGGGTGGAGCTGGGCGTCGTGTTCGCCGAGCACCCGAGCGGGCCCGGCTTTATCGTGCCGGCGGTCGGACTGCGCGTTCCGCCGCCCCGCGACGGCCATCCCCTCCGGCTGACGGACGGCACCGTCGTGCACCTGCCCGCGCCACCGTGGACCATGGGCTGGAGTTGGGACCCACGCGGTGGTGGGAAGAAGCCGCGCCGTGGCTGGAGGCGCCGCAGTGGCTGACCTGTGGGCGCGGGCCCATGAACGGATCAGCGCCGGAGACCATGCCACCGCGGCCTGGCTGCTGGAGCAGCTGGACAAACCCGGGGCGGATCTCGCCGACGTGGTCAACATCGACCTCGCCCGCTGCCGACTGGCCGCCGTCTCCGAAGACCACCGCGCCCTCTTCGCACCGGCGCTGGCCCGGATCGCCGAGCGGACCGATGTCGACGGCGACCTCATGCTCGCCCCCACCTGGCATTTCTACCGCGTCACCGGCGACCTGCTGACGTACGGCGCGACGACGGCCGAGCACGTCGGGGAGTGCGCCGAGGCGATCGGGCGCCTGGGCGTCGAGGCGGAGAACGTCGAAATTCTCACAAAGCTGCTGGTGAACCTGCACGCCTACGGCCAAGAAAGCCTGGCGGGTCCGCTCCACCGATGGGCGGCGCGTCTGGAAGTGCCCGGACACACGCACTGGGAAACCTGGCACGAGCTGGCGCACGGACTGCGGAGCACCGGCGCCGGGGTCGAGGCCGAACGGATCTGCACAGCCATCCTCGACGCCGCACCCGATGGCCGTACGCGCGTCGGAGCCGCCGTCACCCTGAGCCTCCACCTGGCGGCCGAGCGGCGCCACGACGAGGCCCGTGTGCTGCTGACCGAGGCGCTGGGGACAGCCGTCCGTGAAGGGTGGACCGACCTCGCGGACATCGCCCGAAACAACCTGATGGCGACCCATCTCGAATCCGGCCGGACTGAACGGCTGGAAAGCGACGTACGCGCATGGCTCGCCGACATCGACGCGGCCCGCGGCGCGCCGCCCGCCGTCCACGTAGCCCTCAGAACCTCCCGCGCCCTGCGCGCCGCGGGCCGGGACATGCTTGCCCTCGACGTGCTCGCCCTGTACGCGGACTGGGACTGGTCGAAGGAGTCGGACACCGACCAACTCGTATGGCTGGAAGCCATCGTGGACGTCTTCCGGACCCTGTCCGACGATGCCGCGGCGGCGGACCTCAGCCTGCGCGCGATCGGCATCGACGAGCGTCTGTCCCGGTCGACCGTCGCCCGGTTCGACCGGCACGACTACGACCGGATTGGCCGTGCTTACGACCTCCTGGTGACGTTCCACGCCGACCTGGAGCGATTCGATGCCTCCACCGGATCCCAGGCGCTCTTCTACGCCGAAGCCGCGAAGGAGGCGGCATTCTCCCGCGCCCTGCCGGGCATGGCGGGTGCCCCGATGCGGGACGACGTCGCGAGGGAGGCGAGAGCCCTGGTGACAGAGCTGGCCCAGCTGGAAACGGCGGCCGAGAACCGCCTGCGGGGGGACCTGGCCATGACGCCGACCGGCGGGCGGCGGGGCGAGCCGGCCGACACGGTGGACACCCGGGCCGGTCACGCCCCGCACTCGTACTCCCGGCAGGAGCCGGCGGGCAGCGGTACTCAGGCGGCCGGACGGGGTGCGGAGGACATCGGCACCAAGCCGGGACGCACCTCGCGGAACCACGACACCGGAGGCACCGGGCACGGTCGCGCGGACGCCGATGCCCGAGGCGCAGGCCGTCCGTCGGACCGGATCCGGATTACCCCTCCGTATGCCAACGAACAGGAACGTGAGCGTCGGGGCGCCGTGATCCGGCAGAGGCTGCGGGAGCTGCGCCGGACGCCGGGCGGACCCGGTCCGCGCGTCGGCTCGTTTCTCAGCGCCGAGCCGCGGGATCTGGCAGGGGCACCGTGGCCCGAGGGCACCATAGGCCTCGCGCAGCGGCTCGATCGCGCCGAGAGTGAGCTGGTGACGTATCTCGTGGGCGCCCACGGCTTCGCCCACCGCAGTGGCGCGGACGTCAATCCGGCCGTGCTCGACGCCTTGCTGGCCGTCCTCAGCCAGACCCCGGAGGATGAGCTCGACTACATCACCGGGCGGCTGACCGACCTGCTACTGCCCGCCGCCGTCCGGGACGCGCTCGACGCCCACGGAGCCGACACACTGCTCGTCTCCGGCGACGCAACGACGCAGACCGTGCCCTGGGAGGCGCTCGGCACCGGTGGCGACCGGCTCGGGCTGCGGTTCTCGTTGAGCCGGACGCCCTCCCTGCTACGCGGCGCGGCCCTGCTCGCCGCCCCGGCGAACCCGGCCGTCGAGCGGGCTCTCGTGGTCGCCAACCCGACCGGCGACCTTCCGTCGGCGGCGGCTGAGGGCGCGATGCTGCACCACCTGCTCACCGCGCGCGGTGTGAAAACGACCTTGCTGCCCGCGTGCACGCGCGACGCGTTCCTCGCCGAGCTGTCCCACCACACGCTGGTCCACTTCGCCGGCCACACGAACTACCTCCGTACCGACCCGGCCTCCAGCCACTTCCTCCTGGCCGACGGGCCGCTCACGGCCGACGAACTTGCGCGGGTCCCCGTACACCCGGGCGCGCTGTTCGTCCTGGGGTCGTGCGAGTCGGCGCAGTCCG
The DNA here is from genome assembly GCF_002154375.1 of Streptomyces glaucescens. GTDB lineage: Bacteria > Actinomycetota > Actinomycetes > Streptomycetales > Streptomycetaceae > Streptomyces > Streptomyces glaucescens. Next base: position 9,453 of record NZ_MUND01000449.1, read on the forward strand.
GGCAGGAGTCCGGCTTCGGGAACTCCTTCGGGATCGGCGCGGTCCTCCTACTCAAGGGCGCCGCCGCCGTCGTCGGCAGCAACTGGTCGGCCGACGACGCCCGCAGCCTCGCCCAGAACGAGTGCCTGTACGCGCATCTGCTCGCTGGGCGGACGGTGAGCGAAGCGCTGAAAACCACGCGCCGGGACCTCCACCAACGGGGTGACCCGACCTCGTCCTGGGCGCTGTTCACAGCGATGGGGGACCCGTTCGCCCGGCTCCGTACCGCGCCGACCGGTACCGCTCCCTGATGGTGGGCCCCGACAAGGCCAAGGAGCGCACCCCCTGGCTGGGCTTCAACCGCGTCGGCGGTGGCCTGAGGGTGGTAGATGTTCACGCCGTCGAAGTCGAGCGTGCGGTGGCGCTGTGCGGGCAGCGCGCATATCGGACAGGGGCGGTGCCGGGCGTGTGCTCGGCTCGCCCGGCAGCGGAGGAATAGCAGCGAAGGATGCAAACGACATGACGTTCACACGCTGGGAGGACCGGTCCGTCATCGTGACCGGAGGTACGCGGGGGATCGGGCTCGGTATCGCCGAACTCTTCGCCCGGCAGGGCGCCGCCGTGTTGCTCACAGGCCGCAACGAGGAGACGGCCCGCGAAGCAGCGGACGGCCTCGCCCAGGTCACCGGCGGGCGGGTCGCGGGCATGGGCGTGGACGTGCGGCGGCCGGGAGAGATTGAGAAGATGGCAGCCGAGGCCGAACGGCAGTACGGCGGAATTGATGTGCTATGCGCCAACGCCGGTATCTTCCCGGAACGTCCGCTGCGTGAGCTGACGGCTGAGGACGTGGACGAGGTATTGGACGTCAATCTCCGGGGGTCCATCCTGTCAGTACGGGCCTGTCTGCCCGCAATGGAACGAGCTGGCCGCGGCCGGATCGTCCTGACCTCCTCAATCACCGGCCCAATGACTGGCTACGCGGGGTGGTCCCACTACGGGGCCAGCAAGGCAGGGCAGCTGGGCTTTCTACGCGGGGCGGCTCTGGAGTTGGCGCCGTACGGCATCACGGTCAATGCCGTCCTGCCCGGGAACGTGCGTACTGAGGGGCTGACCGGCCTCGGACCGGACTACCTACGCCGGATGACCGACTCCATTCCGCTGGGACGGCTCGGGAAGACCGCCGACATCGCACACGCGGTCCTCTTTCTCGCCTCCGATGAAGCCTCCTTTATCACTGGCCAGTCCCTCACCGTCGACGGAGGCCAGACCCTCCCCGAGTGCCTGGACGCCTTAGCTATCGCCGCCAACCCCTGACCTTGGCCGGGGAACCGCGCGCTGGGACGTGCCCCATCGCGACCGGGTACGTGCGCTGAGCGTGCACGCAGGCGAGCAGGGGATCCGCCGGAGGTTGCCCGGGAGCTCGGGGTGAGTCCAGAGCCTCCGCCCGACTGGTACCGCCGGGCGGAGGTGGAACGAAGCGAAGGGCGACCCGGCGAGCTGACCAGCGCAGAGTGTGAGGAGCTGAAGCGGCTGCGGAAGCGGAACGCCGAGAAGGCGAAGACGATCGAGGCGCTGTGAAAAGCCGCGTTTTCTTCGCGAATGAGAGCGATCGATGGCGACCCGGTCGGTCAGGAAGTGGCAGATGGTACGGCGCGTACGGGGGCAGCGACTCGGCCAGGTCCTGGTCGGCTTTTGGAGCGGTTGCTGCGAGCGCTGACCGCGATCAGCGAACGCTCGTCGCCCAGGTCGTTGGCGTAGGCCTCACGCTCAGCGGCCGACAATGCCGAGGCGCCGGAGTCCCAGGCCGCCGGCGGACGACCGGGCGCCCCCCTTGTCTACGACCGGGAGATCCCTGCCGAGGGTCTGCGCTGGCGTGACCTGCACCGCTGGTGGCAGGACACCCACGGGTTCGACAGCGAGAGTGACGCCTGTGAAGATCTTTACCAGCGGCTCCTCAGGAGCCTGCCAGGCAACTCACCTGGTCAGAGGAATCTCTTCACGGCCTACCGTACGGCTCGCCCATTCTGCGCGGATGACCTTGCTCTCCTGCCCGAGGTATGGCTGCACTGGGATCCCAAGACCGTCAAGGAACGCGGCCCCGAAGCGTTGCTGCGTTCCCGCATGGACTTCCTTCTGCTGCTGCCGTTCGGGCAGCGTGTCGTCCTGGAGGTCGACGGAGTGCAGCACTACACGCGTGACAACGGCCGTACTCCCGACACCGCCAAATACGCGGATATGGTCGCCGCCGACCGGGATCTCAAGCTCAGGGGGTACGAGGTCTTCCGCTTCGGCCACGATGAACTGAAACGGCCCGAGGACGCCAAGAAGCTTCTACTCCAGTTCATCCCGGACATGTTCCGCCGCTTCAGAGTCAGACTCTGATGCCACAGTAGAGACGCCGCACCCACAGCTCCGGCGGAACCTCGGCTGCTATCGGCCGCGTGGGGCAGCTGCCTGGGTCTCCGCCAGGACGATGCCGGTCGCTGGGTCTCGATGCACCGGGCCGTGCAGGCACCAACCGGTGTCACCGGCCGTTAGTCAGCCTCCGATCCACGGGGTGTCGGTGGCCTCCAACTCGCACCCGGCGAGCGGGCCGCCCGCGAATCGAACGATCACCGCGGTACCTCCATCTGGCGGGAGCGTCCCGCCTCACCCCTTGGTGGGGCTCAGTGCCCAGCGGACAGCACCGGGGTGCCGGCGACTTCCCGTCCACCGGAAGTCGGCTGCGGCGTCGCTGCCGGTGGCCAGTCGCACGTCGGCGGTCTGCTGCTTGTTCCGCACCGGGGAAAAGAGCACCCGAATGGCGACGTCGATGACCGCGTCGGCGTCTGTGTCGACGCCGGACTCGTGGACGGATTCGTGGTCGAATCTTGATCAACTCGTCCTTCGCGTTGGGCGTACTGCCCTTCTTCTTGCCGCCGGTCTTCGCCTTCGGTGCCTTCGGCATCCGCTGGACGGACGCTGTACGGGTCGTCGCCTGCCGCGCCGAGGCCCACTGGACCGCCCCGTCCGCACCGGCATGCGTGGCCGGCCGGGGCGCGCTCATGACGCGCCGCGCGTTCGCCTCCGCCTCCCGTTCGAAGCGGTCCGACGGGTCCGACACCCGCAGCCCCGAGCCGTTGTCGGTGCCAGAGACCGGCCCCTGCCGCTGCTGGATCACATGGGTCAGCTCGTGCGCCAGCGTCTCCTTGTCCCGGCCGCCTTCCCCGAGGACGACGTGACTGCCCGACGTGTACGCGCGGGCGCCGATCTCCGACGCAGAGTCCTTGGCCGAACGGTCGTCAAGCGGGCCCCGGCCGCGTGCTCGCCAGGGCCTGCTGCGTTCGGTGGATACGGTTCAGCCGCAGCAGTCGCAGCCAGGTCGGCAACTGCATGCGTCGCTCTGCTCGGCACCAGCCGGGAGTACCGCTGCGGCCGGGGTCGCGCAGCAGCCCTTGCCTCGCCAGGCGTCGCGGCCTTCCTTGATGGCGATGGCGGCGATGACGAGGGCGGCGATGGGGTCGGCCCAGGACCAGCCGAGGGTGGCGTTGAGGACCAGGCCGGCCAGGAGCACGGCGGACAGGTACGTGCACAGGAGTGTCTGCTTGGAGTCGGCGACCGCGCTGGCGGAGCCGAGTTCGCGGCCGGCCTTGCGCTGGACGGCGGACAGGAACGGCATGATCGCCAGCGACAGGGCGGCGATGGCGATGCCGGGGATTGAGCGTTCGGCCTCGCCGGTGCCGGCCAGTGCGCGGACGGCGTCGACGGTGACGTACGCGGCGAGCGCGAAGAATGACACCGCGATGATCCGCAGGGTGCGCTGTTCGCGTGCCTCGCGTACGGCGTGGTCGGAGGCGGAGAACTGCCAGGCGACCGCGGCGGCGGAGGAGACCTCGATGATCGAGTCGAAGCCGAAGCCGATCAGCGCGGTGGAGGAGGCGATCGTCCCGGCGGTGATCGCGACGACCGCCTCGATCATGTTGTACGTGATGGTGGCTGCGACCAGCAGCCGTATCCGCTTGGCGAGGACGTCGCGGCGGGCCGGGGAGGGACCTATGCCGATGGATATCTCCGCGGTCATCAGCAGCAGTCCTTCTCGTCCGCGTCGAGCCACGTCTTGTCGGCTTCAACGGCGACCAAGGCGGTGCGCAGATCGTCCAGCGCGTGCCCGAGACGTTCGTCGGCGAGCTCGTAGCGAGTACGCCGGCCCACGGGAACTGAGACGACCAGTCCGCAGTCGCGCAGGCACGCCAGGTGGTTCGACAGCCGGGTCCGGGAGATCTCCAGGGCGTCGGCCAAGTCGGCGGGGTGCGCCGGGGCCTCACGCAGGGCGAGGAGGATCCGGCAGCGGATCGGGTCGGCGAGGGCGCGGCCGAACCGCGCCAGCACCTCGATGTCAGCAGCGAGAGTCAGCACCCCCACCACAGTACATGGATAGCTGAATTCACAAGAGCCTGCACTGTTGGATGCCGCCTTCACAGCAGTCCAACTTCGATGGCAATCGGTCCAGGTTCTCTGTCACAGGACAGTGACGGTTGCTGATAGTTGGCGGACGACCGGAGGAATCCCGCAGGTGACGAGTGTGTGGTCGAACGCAGTTGGCAAGTTTGGTCGACCATAGTTGGCGAGCCCATCGCCGTTCCCGTCACAGGGTCAGAGGTCGGCTGACAGCGGCCATGCGGGGCGAGCGGACAGGTAGCTCAGTGTGATCTCAGGGCTTCTGCTTGCGTACGCGGCTCGGCGACCGCTCCGTTGTTCATGGCGGTGAAGTCGGCGTGGGCCTGTTCGACGGCTTCGGGATATGCCTCGCGCTTGGCGTGGCCGGCGAGCGCCCGGCAGATGCTGGCAACGGAGGGGTTCTGGCCCTTGCGCTTGCCGGTGGGGATGATCAGGTCGGGCTGGATCTGCTCGACGGACTCGCCGCCCGCGCGGCGGCGGAGTCAAAGCAGTGATCTTCAGTGATCGAGTGCCCGGCTGTCGGTTGGCGACCGGAAGCAGCCTGCTGAAGGTGTTTCGCGTGGCCACCTGGCGGTCCGCGGGAGGGCCCTGGGGTTGGTGCGTCAGTCCGAGGCGCCGCTGCGCCGGGCGTAGGCGCGGGCGGCGCGGGCACGGTCGCCGCAGCGTGTGGAGCACCAGTGGCGCCGGCCGTGGGTGCGCAGGAGGAACCGGTCGCAGGGGGCTGATCCGCAGGCGGCGAGGATGTCGGCGTCGGGACCGGTGAGCAGGTCGGCGGCGTCGGCGGCGAGGGTCGCCAGTGCGTGGTTGACGGCCTGGTCGGTGGGGTGTGCCTGGATGCGGCGCAGCCCCCGGGCCCCGTCCCAGGCGAGGAGGGGGGCGGTGGGCACGGCTGTGAGGGCCTCGTTCACGGCGTGCAGGGATTCCTGGGGCGGGGTGGTGGTGTCGACGCGGGCGGCGAACAGGGTGCGGATGTGGGCGCGCAGGGTGCGCATCCGCTGTGCGCACACCTCGTACAGGTGCACGTCCGGGGTGGTCAGGTCGTGGGCGGCGAGCCAGCGCATGGCGGATTCCGGGGCGGCGAGCAGGTCGTAGCTCTGGCTGGCGGGCAGGGTGGCGGCGGTGTCGGCGAAGTCCAGGGAGCGGTACCGGTCGGCACCCGGCGCCGGGGGCAGAGCGGTCGGTGCCACGTCGGTGGCCAGGGTGTCGTCCATGCCTCTCATGGTAGTGCTTGCGTTTTTCCGTGATGCCTGCCTAGCCTAAAATCACGTTAACCTCAGGTTTTTTTCGTGAGAAACGGAGACGTGATGTCCCAGCTCAAGGCCAACCAGTTCCCGGTCCGCACGTTCGGCGGTCCGACCGCCCTGTTCGAGTACGGCGGCCTGCGCTTCCTGACCGACCCGACCTTCGACGGCCCCGGCGACTACACCTCGCCCGGTGGCCCGACCCTCACCAAGACCGCCCCCTCCACCGCCGCGCCCGCCGACCTCGGCCCCATCGACGTGGTCCTGCTCTCCCACGACGAGCACGCCGACAACCTCGACACCTCCGGCCGCGCCCTGCTCGCCGCCGTCCCCCTCACCCTCACCACCCCCGGCGGCGGCAAGCGCCTCGGGGCGAAGGCCAAGGGCCTGGCCGACTGGGAGTCGACCGAGCTGGAGCGCCCGGGCGGCGGCACCATCACTGTGACCGGGGTCCCTGCCATCCACGGCCCCGGCGCGCGTGAGGAGATCGAGCCCTTCACCGGCCAGGTCGTCGGCTTCGTCCTGACGGGCGAGGGCCTGCCGACGGTCTACGTCAGCGGCGACAACGCCTCGTTCGACGCGGTCAGGGAGATCGCCGACCGCTTCGCCCCGATCGACACCGCCCTCCTGTTCGCTGGCGCCCCCCGCTTCCCCATGCTCTTCGACGGCCGACCGGTCGTCCTGGACAGCGCCCAGGCGGCCGAGGCCACCCGCATCCTTGACGCCCGCCGTGTCGTCCCGGTCCACCACGACAGCTGGGCCCACTTCACCGAGGGCCGCGACGAGCTGGAGGCAGCCTTCGCCGCCGCGGGCCTGACCGACCGCCTGGACCAGGACTGGACGCAGCGCGCCTGAGCCCAGACCCCCACTCAGGAACCGAGACGTCGTGCCGGCGTCGGGGCCCGCAACACACCGAGCCCTGACCCCGGCAGCGACCCTTCGCGGCGTCCCCTGCGCCGTGCCAGAACGACAGAGAAGGACCCGATCACATGTCCACCGGAACCAACGTCGGCCTCGTGCACCGCTTCTACCAGGCCCTTCAGCAGGGCGACTACGACACGCTCACCGGCATGTTCCACCCGGACTTCGTCTTCTACCCTCAGATCGACAGCCCCCGGCCCGGTGCCGCAGGGTTCATCGACGCGGAGAAGAAGCACGTCGACGCCTTTTCCGGCATCCGCCTGACGGTCCTCGACACCGTCGCCGAAGCCGACAAGGTCGGCGCCTACGTCGTGGTCGAAGGAGACCAGGGCGGCGACTACTACGGCATCCCCCCGCGCGGAGCGCACGTACGTTTTTCCATGTTCAACCTGTTCACGTTCAAGGACGGGAAGATCATCGAGAAGCGGGCCCACTACAACCTGGCCGACATCATGGACCAGCTCACGGCCGGCTCCGCCGCCTGACGACACGGGCCTCGACAGGACCACGCCCTGCGCCCCTCCACCGCCGTACACCGACGGCACCCGCCTGGAGCGAAACGCTCCAACTGCCCGCACGCTTCGGCGCGGGCACGAACAGATCGCGGGTCCTGCGGTAGAGCTGCCAGCCGGCGTGGGTGTTCCGCCGTGGCTGCTTGGCGGCGAACAACCTTGCCCGGACGGCAGGATCGAGGTCTTCCATCACGCGTTCTCCTTCGGCTGTGCGACCTCGTCCTCGTCGGGAGGCAGGAGGAACAGGCGCCGGTTGCGCAACGACGTGCCCAGCCGCGGCGGCACTGTGTCCGCGGACTCCGGCCGGATCGCTGCCTCACGACGATGGCGCCGGTCGGCATCGACAGCCTCGGTGACGGTGCGGGCCTGCTCGGGCAAGCGCGTCACCTCGTGCGCAGGCGGGTCCGCGGACCCCCGATCGGCAGCGGTGGCCTGGCTCTGGGCGGTCCGGCACGAGTGCGTCCGGTGCTCGCGCTTGGTCAGCTGTGTTGGCCACTGCTCGACCGGGATGGCCGACCCCAGCAGCTCGAGCAGGACGGGCAGCAGCTCGGCGTCCGTGCGGGGGGGGTGCCCCTATGTCTTTGGTCAAGGGAAACGGGGGTGCGCTGGGTCGGTGAGGCGGGCAGCATGGCCGGGTGGCTGATCTTTTGTGGGATGACGTGAAGTGCTTCTTCGACCCGGACTTGATGGGGTCGTTGCCGGACATGCGTGTCCCGAATGCCTCGGTGCAGGACTGGCAGGCGGTCCTCGACCTGGTCGCGGAGAAGGGCTGGAAGTGCCAGTACTCCGAGGGAGAAGCGGTGCTTCCGGTGCCCCGGGCGGAGGTCGTGCTGTCCCGCCCGGCGGACGCCGAGTGCCCGAACCTGCGGGTCTGGCCGACGGCCGATGTGCTGGCGATCTTCCGGTTCTATGCCGACGACGAAGTCGACTTCGACGTCGACCTGCGGGAGTTGCAGGGCCAGGAGCGACTTGATGTGTTCTGCGGCTTCCTCCGGGAGATCGGAAGGCGGCTGAACAAGCCCGTGCTGATGGACCCGGAAGGCGACCATGGCCATCCAGTGCTCGGCTTCGATGTCGAGGCCGATCGAGTCGTTCTCCTCGCAGACCCGCAGGTCAGGTGACTGCGGCCGACGATTGCGGTTCATAGAAGGTTCCGTCACGGAGCATCGCGAACAGGACGTCGGCCCGGCGTCGGGCGAGGCAGAGCAGGGCCTGGGTGTGGTGCTTGCCCTGGGCGATCTTCTTGTCGTAATAGGCCCGGGACGCGGGGTCGCCCAGGGCGGCGAACGCGGAGAGGAAGAAAGCCCTTTTGAGCTGCTTGTTTCCTCTCCTGGAGGGCTGTTCGCCGCGGATCGAGGAGCCCGAGCTCCGGGTGGCCGGGGCGAGACCGGCGTAGGCGGCGAGGTGGCCGGCGGTCGGGAAGGTCCTGCCGTCGCCGACCTCAATCAGGATCCGTGCTCCGGTCCTGACGCCGACTCCCGGCATCGACGTCAGGACCTTCGAAAGAGGGTGGGCCTCCAGCAGTTCCTCGATCCGCCCGGCCAGCAGCTTGCGCTGGTCGAGCACGGCCGCCAGGGAGGCGACCAGGCTCGGGACGATCAGGGCGGCCGCCTCGGTCCCCGGAACGGTCACGGTCTGCTCGTCCAGCGCGGCGAAGATGTCCTCGACCAGACGCTCGGCCATCCTGGGTGCCTTCGGCCGCAGCAGCGTGACCAGCCGCCGCCTCCCCGCCTTGCGGATCTGGGCCGGTGACCCGAACCGTTCCAGCAGCGTCAGGACGGCCGGGTGCTGCAACCGCGGCCCCAGCACCCGTTCCAGCGACGGGTGGATCTGGGTCAGCAGGCCATGCAGCCGGTTCGCGACCCGGGTCGCCTCACCAGCCAGGTCGTCGTCGAAGCCGACGATCATCTCCAGCTCGGCGATCGTCTCGTCCTCGCCGTCGATCGCCCGCAGCGTATGCGGCATCGCGCGGGCCGCGTCCGCGATGATGAACGCGTCCCTCGCGTCCGTCTTGGCCTCGCCAGGGTAGAGGTCAGCGATCCGCCGCATCGTCAGCCCCGGCAGATAGGCGACCGGACAGCCCATGTCCCGCGCAACGGCCAGCGGCAGGGCGCCGATCGAGGTCGGCTGGTCGACCACGACCAGCACCGTTCCGTGCTTGGCCTGGAGTTTTGCGAACAGCTCGCGGAGCTTGGGTTCGGTGTTGGGCAGGCGCTTGTCGAAGGCTTTCTTGCCGGCCGGGGTGACGGCGGTGGCGTGGTGTTCGCCCTTGCCGACGTCCAGGCCGAGGAAGACGTCGATGTCGCCGGTGTCGATCACGTGCAGGCCCCTCCATCACGTTCACGTCCGGCCTTGCCTGGGCACCGAGCTGCCACATCCACGTTACGGAGAGCTCTTCCGGCCTTGGGTGAAGCCGGTGCTCAAGCCCCTCATCAGCGGTCCGTCGATGCCTCCGGACCCGGTGACACCACCCCCCGGATCATGAACAACAAGGGGGGAAGTCATGCCGGACCTGAAGGCCGGAGGCCCCATTGCGGAGCCACGAAAAAGGTAACGGGGGGGCCAGCCTGCGTCGGCGGAGCTCGCCGAGCAGGGCTTCGGCGGTCTTGTCGGAGAAGGCCGGCACCTCGCCCTCCGGTGGGAGCCCGGTCCAGCGCAGGGGGTGCCAGACGTCGGGTCGGCCGGGTCCTGAAGGAAGACCGTGCGGCGGTCGCGGCGGTCGGAGCGGGAGCAGAAAACCTCGTCGAGCGGCCCATTCGACCGGTCCACTCCGGTGGGCGCTGCCCGGCATTTCCAGCACTGTGTGCGTTCGGGTGATCTGGATGGCGCGCTGGACTGCTTCGACCCGGATTCGATTTACGTCACCGGGCCTGGTGCGTATGTGCGTGGCCTGGAGGAATTCCGTACTGCGGTCTCGGCTTCATCTGCGGGCGCATCGCTGGGCTGGTCTGGCCGCCGGGGACATCGTCGCCTGGGTGGATAAATGGACCATCAAGGCGACCTTGCCGACGGCACGATGCTGGACATGAGCGGTGTGTCGTCCGACGTGCTGCGCCGCCGCCCGGACGGCACCTTCATCTACCTGGTCGACAATCCCTACGGCCACCAGTACCTCGACGCCTGAGTGCTCCATAGCCCTTGCCGGGCGGGTGGAGAGGAGCGTGTGGCCCACGCCGGTGGCCGCCGCGCATTGCAGGGCCCGCAGGAGGTAGCGGGCTCGTGGTATGCGTTCGGTCAGGGCAGCAGGATGGCCTTTCCCGTGGTCGCGGCAGTTGTCGAGGTTGCCGATGCAGCAGAAGGAGCCGCCGGGGCGTACGTTGCTGCCAAGCTCAGCCCCGCCCCGTTCGTACTCCGCACTGGTATGGGTCAGTAGCCCGGGAACATACCCAGGAAAGCGCCGATGGCTACGGTGATGACACCGCCTTCGACGCCGAGTCCGAAGAGGAGGAGAGCCACGGTGAGGGCTGCGTCCCCAGCCGTGCTGGACCGCGCCTCGCAAACGATCGCGACGTGCGGTTTGTCCTGATGGTAGGCGACTTGGACGGTCGGGGCGCCGCTCCTGGTGTACACGCTGCGGCTCACCCCGTGCAGGTCCGTGTACGCATACGTCCCGAACCTGCCACCCAGGACGCGCGCGTTGCCGACTCTCTCTGCCTTCACGGTGATGCCGTTCCGGGGCAGGTACCACTGGCGGTACACACTGTCCGCCCCCATGGCGCCGAACGCGATACTTCCCGCCCCGAAGGAGGGGCCGACCAGCAGGATCACGAGCGCGAGGCTCCACTCCCCGTGGATCCCGACGGCGAGTGACAGGGCGAAGTGGAACAGGCCGACGGCGAACGCCCAGATCTTTCGCCTGCGCTTTCGCCGCTCTTCAGCGGACTTAGTCAAGGCACGGGCGGTGACCAGAGTCGAGCCGTCGACCGCATCGGCCTCCTCGGTGCACATAGTCAGCGCCGCGTTGACGGCGTCGACGAACAGGGCCACGGCGGCTTCGCTCACATCGTCGACGCGGTGCACGGCAGGCGCCGTCCCGGCTGGGGCGGTGAGCTCGACGGTGACGGCCCGCCCTTCCGAGCGAATGCGCCGGATCGCCCGGAGGGGGATCCGAAGCTCCTCGGTCGCCCGGCGCAACACCAGCGCATCGTCGTCGAATTGGAGCAGGGTGCCGCCGGAACTGCGCAGGACTGGTATAGGCGATACGATCGACATGTGCCTGATCGTATGGGCTCGACGGGGATGACCGGGAGAGCCCAGGAGACTTGAGGCAGCCGACTGGACGACCCGGTGCTGCGCTGGTGCCCCAGCCGGCTCCAGGCCGATCGGTCCTTTGCAGTCGTCGATTGAGTGCGGCAGGTCATCCTGCGGATGCGGCCGGACCAACGGCATCGGCCGTGATCGTCCAAACCGGGTCCGCAGCCGGCCTGTCCGACCGAGCTCGATGAGCTGGTCGTGAATATCGTTGTCGCGACAGTACGTGACGCCGTCGATGCCGTGGGCCCACGGGTGGGAGATCCGCTTGGTGTCGAGGACGTACATGAGAGCACAGTCGTGTTGGTGACGGGCTGGCCAACGAGGCTTACTGGTCCTAACAAAGCCTTTGGACGTGTCGGTGGGTGATCAGGCAGACGGCGAGGCCGAGGAATGCCTCGTGGATGTCGTCGCGTCCTTCCCAGCGGATGCACAGGCGGCGGAAGCCGTGCAGCCAGGAGATCGTCCGCTCGACTACCCAGCGGAAGGTGCCCAGGCCGGTGCCGTGGGGCTGGCCGCGTTCGGCGATCACCGGCCGGATCCCGCGCTGTCGCAGGAGTCGACGGTACTTGTCGTGGTCGTAGCCGCGGTCGGCGAAGAGCATGTCTGGACGGCGTCGGGGCCGGCCGACCCTCCCCGCGACCGCTGGGATCTTGTCCAACAGGGGCAGCAGTTGCGTGACGTCGTTGCGGTGTCCGCCGGTCAGCGACACCGCGAGCGGGACGCCCTGCCCATCGGTGATGATGTGATGCTTGATGCCTGGTCGTGCGCGGTCGACCGGGCTGGGTCCGCTTTTGGGCCCCTGCGTGCGGCCCGGACGTGGGAGGAGTCGATCACCGCCCGCGACCAGTCCAGCTGGTTCTTCGACCGCAGCTTGTTCAGCAGCAGCTGGTGAAGCTGGTCCCACACGCCGGCTTCGTTCCAGGCCGCGAGGCGGCGTCAGCAGGTCATGCCCGAGCCGAAGCCGAGTTCCTGGGGCAGGTACTCCCACTGGATGCCGGTGTGCAGGACGAACAGGATGCCGCACAGGGCCTGCCGGTCGGGCACCCGAGGCCGTCCCTCCACCTGCTTCGGCGGCGGCTCGGGCAGTAACGGCTCGATCAGCGACCACAGTTCGTCCGACACGATCCACGGCCGCGACTGACGCTTCCCCATGACCACATCAACGAACGATCAAGCCGACAGTCACATGATCAAACCGCTTTTGTTAGAGCCAGTTAGCCCCAGGTCCTGCTGGCCGGTTCCTTGATGGTGCGGTTGATCCGGTTGAAGAAGTTGGTCAGCGCGATCTCCAGGTTGATCGTGCCGATCTGCTCCTCGGTGAAGTGGGCGTTGACCTCTTCCCAGATCTCGTCGGTGACGCCCGGCGCATCGTCCTGCAGACGGGTTGCGGCCTCGGCCAGCGCCAGTGCCGCGCGCTCCGCATCGGTGTAGAACGGCGCCTCGCGCCACGCTGCGACGTTGTGCAGCCGCTCGTCGGTGTCACCGGCCTTCTTCCCGCCGGCAACACTGGCGTAGACGCACGCCGAGCAGCTGTTGATCTGGCTGGCGCGCAGGTGGACCAGTGCGAGCAGCTTCGGGTCGACGCCGCCGGCGGTGATCGCCTTCTCGAGGTGTTGGATCGCGGTCCACACATCGGTGTTGGTCGTGTTCTTGTTCTTGAGCCGGTTTTCCATGGGGGAGTGCTCTCCTTCATCGGGTTACGTTGCGGCGCCTGTGCGCGTCATCCCTATGACGGAGCAGCTTCCACGGAGGTAACAACATGGCCGGCACCCATCCCGCGGACCCGATCGTCGATGTCTTCGAGTCCCACCGTGACCGGCTCCGCGCCGTCGCCTACCGGATGCTCGGATCACATGCGGACGCGGAAGACGTGGTCCAAGAGGCATGGCTGCGTCTCTCCCGCCAGGACACCGACACCATCGACAACCTCGGCGGCTGGCTGACCACCGTGGTCGGCCGCATCAGCCTCGATGTCCTGCGGTCGGGCCGGACGCGTCCAGAAGTCTCTATCGACGACCAGCTACCCGAATTCACCGTGACGCTCGACGACGCTCCCGCTCCGGAAGACCTCGCGGCAATCGGGGACTCCGTCGGCCTCGCGCTCCTCACGGTCCTCGACTCGCTGCGCCCTGACGAACGACTGGCGTTCGTGCTGCACGACGTGTTCGCCGTGCCCTTTGCGGAGATCGGCACCATTCTCGGCAAATCCGCCGACGCGACCAAAATGCTTGCCAGCCGTGCCCGCAGGAAGGTACAGGCCGCCCAGCAGCCGGCAAGCGCCGGACGACAGCAACGCGAGGTGGTGCAAGCCTTCCTGGCCGCAGCCCGCGACGGCCGGTTCGAGCAGCTGCTGCAGGTTCTCCACCCCGAAGTGAAGTTCACCGTCCACACCCCGAACGGCACGTTCGTCACGCTCGGGGCCACCGAAGTCGCCACCCGCGCGCGAGTGGCCGGCAGCGCGGCACGAGGACGTGCGGCGACCGTCAACGGCCGCCCCGGCGTCCTCTCCTGGAGCGAGGACGGCACCCCGCTTTCCCTCCTCGCCTTCACCGTCGCCGACGGCCACATCACCGAGATCACCGCTGTGGTCGACCCGGCCAAACTCGCGCTCATGGACCTGCCGGACCCGGTGTGACTCCCTACCGGCGAAGGCAGCGCGTACTCAAAATGGTCCCCGCTTGGTCCGCAGAGACGTCGAATCTCATCCTCTGAGAAAGCCTCAGTAGTTCGGAGAAGCGGGACAACGCGCCATGTCGCCGGTGCGCAGAGCCCGCTACTCGGCACGAACCGGCGAGCTGCTGGAGGCGTGCTGGGGCGACCTCTGCTGTGGTGTCCGCGCTACGGGTTGAGGCAGGTTGCAGGGCAGCCGCGGCGGATACAGCACTCGCAAACGCCTGACCGAGATCCGCACCCACTGGTGGTCCACGGCCGCCGACCCGGACGCCTTCAAGCCAGTCGACTCCTACACCCTGGTCGCCGCTCTGGGTGATCGTCAGCTCAGGTGCCCGGGTGAAGACGGCGCCTGGCTGCAGCGCCCTAGGCCCTGTCTGACAAAGGATCTTGGTTGGGTTCGCGGAGCCAGAGGATGAGTGAGGCGACGTGGATGCCGGCCTTGTAGCGGGCGGCGACTTTGTCGAAGCGGGTGGCGATCGCGCGGAACTGCTTGAGGCGGTTGAAGCAGCGTTCGAC
>NZ_MUND01000045.1 GCF_002154375.1 Streptomyces glaucescens
GGCCCACTCCGCCCCCGCCCCTGCCCACCGACCGGCTCCGGTTCGCCATGCCGCCGATGCACGAGTCGGTGGAGGACGAACGCCGGCACCGCAAGGAACGGCTGGCGGGCGCCCTGCGGATCTTCGGGCGGCTCGGCTTCGAGGACGGCGTCTCCGGCCACATCACGGCACGCGACCCGGAGTTCAGCGACTGCTTCTGGGTCAACCCCTTCGGCCTGCCCTTCAAGCACGTCACCGTCAGCGACCTGGTGCTGGCCAACGCCGACGGGCAGGTCGTCGAAGGCCGCTACCACGTCAACCAGGCCGCCTTCACCGTCCACTCCCAGGTCCACGCCGCCCGCCCGGACGTCGTCGCGGTCGCCCACTGTCACTCCGTGCACGGCCGCGCCCTCGCCGCCCTCGGCGATCTGCTGGACCCGATCACCCAGGAGAGCTGCGCCTTCTACGAGGACCACGCCCTCTACGACGCCTACACCGGTGTCTCCGTCGACACCGAGGAGGGCCGCCGGATCGCCACCGCGCTCGGCTCGCGCAAGGCCTTGGTGCTGCGCAACCACGGGCTGCTGACCGTCGGCGACTCCGTCGACGCGGCGGCCTGGTGGTTCCTGTCGATGGAGCGGTCCTGCCAGGTGCAGCTGACCGCGCAGGCGGCGGGCCGGCCAGTGCTGATCGACCACAGGGCGGCGGTGGCGACCCGTGAGCAGCTGGGCGGCGACCTGGTGGCCTGGATCAACTACCAGCCGCTCTGGCGGGACATCAGCCGCAGCGAACCCGACCTGCTGACGTGAGACCCGCCCGGCCCTCACGCTCAGGACCGGCGCGGCACCGCCGCCTCGTCCCGCGCGAACCGGATGATCCCGTCCGTACCGGAATTCTCCCGGCCGGGTCAACACGGTGGTCGGGATTTCACCCGGCCTGACCAGATGCGTCAGACGCGGACGCCCTGGTGTAGGGCACAATTCGCTGTCGTCGCACGGGAGTTGTACGGCGGCGTCATACGGGCGTCGCGGGGTGGTGGCCGGGAAGGGCGGGCGTCGGGCGTGGCGGTGCGGGAGACGAGACAGGGTGGGGAGCCCGGAACGTACGGAGGCATCGTCCACGCGGGCGGCTGTACCTGCGAGGACTGCCCGCACGGGGCACGCGAGGGACATCGGCGGGCCGTCGCCGCGTTCCTGCGCAGACGCGACGAGTTCGCGGCCGGACAGGGGCTGCCGGCGGCGGTCGCGCACTCCCCGTCGGCGACCCGGCAGTGGGTCTCGGACGAACTGACCCAGTCCGCCCGGCTCGTCGCCGAACGGGGCCGCGCCGAGGGCGAGGCCTGGCTGGCGCGGCTGTGGCGGCGCACGGCGATCACGGTGTGGGCGCTGGTTCTGCTGTTGCTGCTGGTGCAGGCGCTCACCGCGATCGGCGCCGGCTGGACGGCGGCCCGCACCGCCGGTCTGCTCGCCGCGCTGGTGGTGGCCGTGACGCTGACGGCGGCCTCCTTCTTCCACCGGGCCCGCGGCGGGGCGCTGGCGCCGGTGATCGGCGAGGACAACCGGCTGTCCACGTCCCGCGCCGTGGCCGCGGCCTGGGTGCTGTTCCTGGCCTACGCGGTGCTGGTCCTGGCCGGACGGCTGGCGTCCGCCTCGCACCACGGCGAGCGTGACGCGCTGCTCGCCGGGCTCGAACTCGCCCGCGGCGCCGGGGCCGTGACCGTACTCGCCGTCGTGTGCGCGATCGCCGTGCTGGTGCGGCGGGTGGTCGGGCTGCGGGTGCTCGCCCAGCGGCTGCAGAAGATCCGCGCGGACCGCCCGCGGGCCGCCGACCTGCTCACCGACGACGCGGGCCGGGGCAGCTTCGCCGACCTCCAGTACGTCGTGATCAGCGCCGTCGCCCTCGTCTTCGGCGCGGTCCGGCTGGCCCGCCGCCCGGACCAACTGCCCGACCTGCCCTGGGGCCTCGCGGTCGTCGTCCTGATCTCGGCCGCGACCTACCTCGCCGGCAAGTACTCCGAGGGCGGGCGTCCCGTCATCCTCTCCGTCATCCGCGCCCGGGAGGCGGGTGACCTCGACGCGCCCATCCGCACCGGCGAGGACATCGAGATCCGCGGCGCCGGATTCGTCCCGCCGGGCGCGCAGGGCGCCGACCGGCTGTCGCGGATGGCGGTACGGATCGGGGCGGTGCACGTCCATGTGCCGCTCGTGCCCGTGACCGGCGGCTTCAGCAGCCCGACCGACACCCGGCTCACCGTGCCCGTCCCGGTCGATGTGGAGCCGGGCCGCGTGACCGTGCAGGTCGTGACCGCGGCGGGTGTGGAGACGAACCCGTACGTGATCGAGGTGACGGAGTAGGACGAGGCAACGGAGGAAGGCCCGCGGCAAGCGGGCTGCGGCTGCGGAAACCGGCCGGAACATGGGTGAGCGGGTCCTCTCTCTCGTACGTATCGTCTGATGACGGGTCACGGCAGGGTGGGCGAGAGGCGGCGATCAGCGATGACTCACGGGATGCGTCCGGACCCCCGCACCCCGGCCGCGGGCGGTGGCACCTGGCGGGACACCGCCACGCACTATGCCCTGCTCCCCCTGCGCCTCTTCCTCGGCGTCACCTTCGTCTACGCAGGCCTGGACAAACTCACCGACAGCGCCTTCCTGCAGGACGGCGGTTCCGGGTCGGTCGGCGACATGATGCGCACCGTGCGCGACTCCTCGGCGCTCCCGGCCCTGGTCGACCTCGCCCTGAAGAGCCCCGTCGGCTTCGGCTACGCCATCGCCGTCGGTGAGCTCGCCGTCGGCATCGGCACCCTCCTCGGCCTCTTCGCCCGTCTCGCCGCCCTCGGCGGAGTGCTGATCTCCCTCAGCCTCTGGCTGACCGTGAGCTGGGCGTCCGACCCGTACTACTACGGCAACGACCTCGTCTACCTCATGGCCTGGATCCCCCTGCTCCTGGCCGGTGCGCCCTACCTCTCCCTGGACGCCGCCCTGCGCGCACGGCGACGAGAGCGGGCGGAGGACTACCAGTAGCGACGGGCCGCGCCACGGGGAAAGCACCGTGGCGTGGACACCCTGGTCGGCGGACCCGAACCGGCTGACCCGGCGTGACGGAGCTGAGACCACGGGGAGACCCGCCGCCACCTGCGGATCCTGCGCCACGCCCCGCGGATCGTGCGCCACGCCCGGCGGACTCAGCGCCGCCCTCGGGGGAAGCCAGCGTCGCGCTCGGCGCAAACCCGAGTGCCCGGCCCGGCCTGGAGAGAGCGGCGGACACCGGCCGGGCCCTGGCTCCTCCGTGGCGAAGCTCCTTCCCGGTGCCCGCACCGGGTGGGCCGTCACGCCCGAGGCGGCGACCAGGGCTCGCTCGGTCGCCCCGGGTTCCTGCCCCTGCGGCGTATGGAGCGGCTCAGGACGCCCGCCGCGCCGGCCAGGCAGAGCCCGCCCACCACGAGGGGGAACGCCACGAACCACGGTGCCTCCCAGGCCCCGCCCGCGTCCCCGGCGTAGACGACGCCCGCGACGGTGAGGAAGCACCCGGCGACGAGCCTTCCCGGCTGGAACTCATGACGCAGCACGGCTGACCTCCACCTGTCCCATCCCGACCCGGAGGTCGAGATCGATCGTGCCGACGCTCTCCGTGCCGGCCTTCGGCTCCAGCGTCACCTGCTTGTACTTGCCCGGCGCCACGTCCACGTCCTGCGACCGGTCGCCCGGCAACTGGATGTCGCCCACGCCCACGTCGATGTCCGCCTTCACCGTCACGTCCGGCGGGACGATCACCCGCAGCCGCCCCACGCCCACTTCGGCCGACGTGGTCAGCGTCTGCCCCTCGGCCGGGTCCAGCCGGGACAGGTCCAGCGTGCCGACCCCGGTGCCGAGGTCGTAGACCGCCCGTATGTCCGCCGCGGCGACCGGCTGCCACGTCGTCCGGGTCCACTGTGTGCCGATGTCCTTGGGCAGCGCGGCCGACCCGGCGAGCAGCGCCGCCGTGACGACCGCCAGGAACACCGACCCCGCTCCCGTCCGCCCGAGGAACGCGCTGACCGCGATACCCACACCGAACACGGCGAGCGCGCAGGACAGTCCGGTCTGCAGGCTGGTGCCCAGCGGATGCGCGTCCCAGGTGAGCCCGGTACCGAGGCCGCCCGCGACGAGGGCCAGCAGGAAGACCCAGCCGCCGATCCAGCGCGGGCCGCGCGGCCTGGGCGGATCCTCGCGCGGGACGCCCCAGGTCTCGCGGCCGTGCGGATACTCGTCGAGGCTGAGGCTCACGGTCATCGCGATGTCGTGGTCGCGCGAGTCGCCGGGACCCCACAGATAGCCGGTGCCGCCGACGTGTGTGCCGTCCTTGACGATGGGGTCCCGCCACCAGGAGTAGGAGACGGGCGCGGGCGGCGCCTGGGCCTCCGGCGGGGCGTCGGCGACGGCCTGCGCGGCGAGCGGATCGGGATCGGGAGCGCCCCGCCGCTGCGACCAGTACCCCGCGCCCGCGAGAAGCAGGGAGAGGACGACGGCGAAGGTCAGCACACTGCCGTTGTTCAGCATCGACAGGAAGACCCCGCAGCCCACCAGCGCGAACAGCACGGCCGCCAGCGCCTGGCCGTCCACCCGGCCGGTCAGCAGCTTGCGGACCTCGTTCTCCTCCTCGTCGTCGTACGGGACGAAGAGCCAGGCGAAGCCGTAGAAGATGAGGCCGATGCCGCCGGTGGCCGACAGCACGGCGAGCGTGATGCGGAAGATCACCGGGTCCATGTCGCACTGCCGGCCCAGTCCCGCGCAGACCCCGGCGACCATCTTGTGCCGCCGGTCCCGCCGGAGGCTTCGCAGGCCTTCGGGCGGCCGCGTCTCCTCCGGCTCCCCGGTCCCCTTCGCGCCGCGGGGACCGGCGGCCGGCGGGTCCGTGTCACCGGACGTGCCGGGTGCCGTCGTCGTGGTCCGCCGCGTGGTGTCGGCCGGTGCTTCGGCCCCGTCGGCCGGCGTCTCCCCGTTCACGTTCGCCTCTCCGGCCCGGCCCGACCCGTCGGGTGTGCCCGGCTGTCCGTTCGTGTCCAGCCGCGCCGCCGCGTCCCCTTGATCGCGCGCGCCCGTCCGCCCGTGCGTGTCCGCGCGCTCGTGAGCGCGCGCGCCCGCACCTGCGGAGGCCGAGGTCGCCGGGTCGGACGCGGAGCCCGCGTCGGGCCCGCCGTCCGCGGCGTGCTGGTGATCAGTCATGCGTCCATGGTGACGGCCGAGCGGCCGCAGCGGCAGTCGGAACGACCCTGGCCGGACCCTGATATCGCCCCTGACACACGGCGGGGGATCCGTGCGACGGACCACCCGCCCGAAGATCAGGGGAGTCTCGGGGGCGGACCCTGATGCCCGGGCCCGCCCGCCGTGTGACCATCGATGGCATGCCGGAAGCCGCAACCGCAGCAGCGCCACTCACCGAACCGCGGCCGCCGCGCAAGCTCTACCGCAGCAGTGACGGACGCTGGCTCGGTGGCGTGGCGCGGGGGCTCGCCGGACATCTCGGGCTGCCTGTGATCTGGGTACGCCTGGTCTTCGTCGGCCTGTTCATGGCCGACGGGCTCGGCGCGCTGCTGTATGCCGCGTTCTGGTTCTTCGTACCGCTCGGCGTCGGCGGCGTCGACGCGGACCGGCCGCCGGCCTTCGTCACCGCCGAGACCTCGTCCGACGGCCGCCGCAGACTCGTCGCCCGCAAACCCGACAAGGGGCAGATCGTCGCGCTGCTCCTCATGGTCGTCGTCGCCATGGTCTTCGTCAGCAGCGTCAATCTGGGCGTCGGCGCCAAGGCCTATCTGCTGCCCGCCGTCCTGGTGGGTGCCGGTGTGGCCCTGGTCTGGCGCCAGGCGGACAACGCCCGCCGGGCCCGCTGGGTGGAGGTCGGCCGCCGTCGGCGCACGCTCACCCTGCTGCGCGCCGGGGCGGGCGTGCTGCTGGTCACGGCCGGTGTCTCCGGCATCTTCGTCCTGCAGGGCTCCGCCGCCCACCTCGGCTCGGTGCTGCAGGCCGCCCTCGCCGTGCTCGTCGGCATCACCCTGCTCGCCGGCCCGTATCTGGTGCGGATGACCCAGGATCTCTCCGAGGAGCGCCTGATGCGCATCCGGGCCCAGGAGCGTGCCGAAGTCGCCGCCCATGTCCACGACTCGGTGCTGCACACCCTGACCCTGATCCAGCGCAACGCGGAGAACGCGGGCGAGGTGCGCCGCCTCGCCCGCGCCCAGGAGCGCGACCTGCGCACCTGGCTCTACAAACCGGAGGGCACCGGCAAGGACGAGGAGGACGAGCCCAGCACGCTGGGCGAGGCGGTCCGGCGCAACGCCGCCGAGGTCGAGGACAAGCACGGCGTCCCCATAGAGGTCGTGGTCGTCGGCGACTGCCCGCTCGACGAGCGGACCGGTGCGCAGATGCAGGCCGCGCGTGAGGCGATGGTGAACGCCGCCAAGTACGGTGGCGAGGGCGGCGCCGTCCAGGTCTACGCCGAAGTCGAGGGGGGAACGGTCTTCGTGTCCGTCCGCGACCGCGGCCCCGGCTTCGACCTCGACTCCATACCCGCCGACCGCATGGGTGTCAGAGAATCGATCATCGGGCGTATGGAACGCCACGGCGGCACGGCCCGGCTGCGGGCGGTGCCCGGCGGCGGCACGGAGGTCGAGCTGGAGATGGAGAGGGCGGAGAAGACGTCATGAGTGACCCGACCGAGGCGAACGGGACAGCGGGAGCGGCGGACCCGGCCGGCCAGGGCGCCGGTGACCGGCATGTGCGTGTCGTCCTCGTCGACGACCACCGGATGTTCCGCACGGGCGTGCAGGCGGAGATCGGCCAGACCGAGCAGACCGGCGTCGAGGTCGTCGGCGAGGCCGCCGACGTCGACCAGGCGGTCACCGTCATCACCGCGACCCGGCCCGAGGTGGTCCTCCTCGACGTCCACCTGCCCGGCGGCGGCGGCGTCGAAGTGCTGCGGCGCTGCGCCCCGTTGATGGGCGACACCGAGCGGCCCGTCCGTTTCCTCGCTCTGTCGGTCTCGGACGCGGCGGAGGACGTGATCGGCGTCATCCGGGGCGGCGCGCGGGGTTATGTGACGAAGACGATCACCGGCTCGGACCTCATCGACTCGATCTTCCGGGTCCAGGAAGGGGACGCGGTCTTCTCCCCGCGTCTGGCCGGCTTCGTCCTCGACGCCTTCGCCTCCACCGACGCCCCGCCGGTCGACGAGGACCTCGACCGCCTCACCCAGCGTGAGCGCGAGGTGCTGCGGCTGATCGCCCGGGGGTACGCGTACAAGGAGATCGCCAAGCAGCTCTTCATCTCCGTGAAGACGGTCGAGTCCCATGTCTCCGCCGTCCTCAGGAAGCTCCAGCTCTCCAACCGGCACGAGCTGACCAGATGGGCGACGGCACGGCGTCTGGTGTGACGGCCGCCGGGGTGGAGTCCCCGGCGACGGCACGGCCGCGGTGGCCTCAGCGGTGCCCGGGTGGTGACGCCGGGCCCAGAGCACGCAGCGCCCACCGGTAGTGCCGTACGGCCTTCACCATGCCGATCAGGCCCGTCACCCAGAGGATCATGCCGATGCCCATGCCCAGAACGACATCGGCGCGGGCCGACGGTCCCGGTTCCGCCTGTGCCGCCGTGGCGAAGGACGCCCACAGCCCGGTCGCGCCGACCAGCAGGGAGGAGAGCATCCAGAACAGGCTGAGGCCGGGGGAGCGCAGGCGGGTGTCGGTCGGCGGATGGGTGTCCAGGGCCAGCCAGGCGTCGATGAGTTCCCGTATCCGGCGGTCACGGCGGGCGGTGAAGACGACCGCGATGACGGACGGGGCGAGGGAGGCCAGACCGAGCAACCCGAAGATCGGCCCGAGGATGAACCCGAGGGGGTCTTTCGCCTCGATCTGCTGCAGCGGCAGCACGAGCAGCGACCAGCCGACGATCGCCGCGAGTGCCAGCAGCCACAGCAGCAGGATGCGGTGCACGCCGAGACTGCGCCGCCGCAGTTCCTCCAGTGCTCTGCCCCGGTCGGCCAGCAGTGCCGTCCGGTCCGGCCAGGTCCGGATGTGGGGCGGAGGTGGCGGCGGGGGCAGCGGGGAGCGGAGCATCGGCACCTTCTGAACGACGGAACTGCGGGGACCTGCGAAGCGGTGCTGCACCGCCTCGCCGCCCGACGCTACCGCGCCGTCGTGCCCATGCCATGCCCGCCACGGCCCGCGCGGCCCTGTTCACACCACGCGTGTGGCCCCCGCGAACGGCATCTCGTCGATCGGGGCCACCCGGACGGGAGCGGAGGGGTTGGGAGCGTGCACCATCTGCCCGTTTCCCACATAGATGCCGACGTGGCTGATGCCGGAGTAGAAGAACACCAGGTCACCGGGGAGGAGTTCGGAGCGGGCGACACGGCGGCCCGCGTCGATCTGCGCGTAGGTCGTCCGGGGCAGGGCGACACCGGCGGAACGGTACGCCGCCTGGACCAGGCCCGAGCAGTCGAAGGCGTCGGGCCCTGTGGCACCCCAGACGTACGGGCTGCCGAGCTTGGAGTAGGCGTAGGAGACGGCCGATGCGGCACGGGAGTGGGGTGCCGCGACCGGGGCGCCCGGGGCGGCGAGGCCGTCGCCTGGGCCCGCGGCTCGTGAGGCGCGCTGCGTGCCCGTTGCCGTGCCCGTGCCCTCGGCCGTGAGCCGGGCCCGTTGCTCGGCGGTGAGCCGGGACAGCAGCCGCCGGGCCGTGGCCAGCTTGCCGGTGATCGTCTTCTTGTGCCGCTTCAGCTCCGCCTGACGGGAGGTCAGGGAAGCCAGTTCGACGCGTGCGGCGCCGCGCAGCTGCTCGATCTCCCGCAGCCGCTTGCGGACCCGGGTCACGGTGGCCGCCTGCCGGCTGCCCGCCCGTTCGGCGAGCGCGGCACCTTCGAGGTACCGGTCGGGATCGTCGGCGAGCGCCAGTCGCAGGGCGGGGGAGAGGCCACCGCTGCGGTACTGCGCCGCGGCGACGGAGCCGAGCGCGTCCCGCTCCTCGTTGAGCCGCTCCGCCTTGCGGGCCGACTCGTCCTGCAGGGCCGCCAGTCGACGCTGGGCCGCTTCGGTCTCCTCCCGGGCGCCGTTGTACTTCTCGGTGGCCACCTCGGCCTCCTGGTACAGCTTGTCCACCTTGGCCTTGACCTGCGCCGGTGTCAGCTCCGGCTCGGCGTGCCCGGTCCCGTCGAAGGCCGTCGCGGTCGCCGCGCCCGCGAGCGCGATGGTGGCCGCCGTACGGGCTCGACGGCCGCCGGCCGAGCGATGCCGGGGCTTGCGGTGCGCTGCCACGTGGACTGCACGTCCTTTCCTACGACCGGGTGACGACCGGGAGTGCGACCGGAGGAGGTCCGGCGGTCCGGCGGCGGTCCCGGCACAGGGAATCGGGTCCGCCGCCGGACCTTCTCGGCGGAGACGTCCGGCTGCCGCCCCTGGCCCGGGCGGCGATGGGGAGCCGGACGCCTGGTGGAGGACGCTAGGCCCGAGTGTGTCGGTGCGGTAACGGGATGTACGGAAGTGGCGGGAGCGGACTGCCGGGTGACCGCATATGACCGTGATCTCTCGCAGGGGCCGTCGAGATCACGTAGGGCGCTGACCGAAGGGACGATTCCGGGAACCGTGTGCGGGACGGGATGCTATGGACCGCATATATCTGTCTTCCGTCTCCCCGGATCTCCTCAGGGGCGGCCCGGTGCAGGGCGCCGGAGGCGGGGCTGGCTAGGCTCCGGCCTCATGGACGTACTCATCCATCTCTTCGTCGGCCTGCACATCGTCGGCATCGCCGCGCTGCTCGGCGGCTTCCTCACCCAGATGAAGGCGATGGGCCAGGGAACCGCCCGCTTCGTCCCGGCCATGCTGCACGGCGCCCTGACGATGCTCGTCACCGGCGTGGCACTGGTCGGCCTCAACCAGGCCGACGACCAGGCGGTCGACAACATCAAGATCGGCGTGAAGCTGGCCCTGCTGATCGTGATCCTCGGACTCGTCTATGTGAAACGGGACGAGGAGAAGGTCGACAAGGGCCTGTTCGGCCTGGTGGGCCTGCTCACCACGGCGAACATCTTCATCGCGGTGCTCTGGACCTGAGTCCCGGCGCGCCGTGCCGCACCGTCGAGGGCCGTACGGCGGCCCGGGCGGCGACGGCCGCGCGGACGGCGACCGCGGCCCAGGCGGCCACCGCGATCCACAGCAGCACCTCACCCGGCCCGTCGAGCCAGGGCACGCCGACGGCGGAGGCGACCGACAGCGTCGCCGCCGCCGTCATCCCCATCGGGAACACGGTGGCCCATCGGCGCACGTCGTGACGCGGCCGCGGCCGGACCGCCTCGGCCGCGAGCAGGACGGCGTACCAGCACAGGTCGAGCGCCAGCAGCGCCAGGGTCATGAAGCGCAGCACGCCCCGGCCGTCGGCGTTCCACAGGTACAGCTCCGGACCGTCGGCGGCGAGCAGCTTCGACCCCGCCAGCGCGGAGATCGCGAGTGCCCCGCCCGCCACCCAATGGTCCCCGGCGCCCTCGATCACCTGCCGCTGATCGAAACGGGCCAGCGCGAGCCCGTAGATCACGATCCCCAGCCAGAACAGCACGAGTGCCGTGTGCGCCAGCCACGCCGCCGACTCCGCAGCGGCCAGCACCGCCCCGAGCACCGCGAGCCCCTGGGTCGCCACGCACGCCAGGAACACCGCCCCAGGCATCCGCCGCCGCCAGTGCTTCACGACCAGCGCGAGCAGCACCGGCCACAGCACGGCGGCCAGCGCCAGCAGTGCCGCGGCCAGGAACTCCCGGTCCAGCGCGGCGAAACGCGCCCCGAGCACGGTCGTCGCCGCCACGGCGGTCAGTCCGGCGGGCGTACCCGCCTCGGCCAGCCACCGCTGCCGCTGCCACAGCAGCCGCACGACGAAGTCCGCCGCCAGGGCGACCCAGGCGGCGCAGGCGAGTGCGAGGAACACGAGGGACAGCACCTCGTGGCCCGTCAGACCCAGACCGATCGAGATGATGCCGGTCGCCATCACGGCGGCCCCGGCCGCCGGCGGACGCTGCGCCCACCAGGCGCTGAGGGGTGAGGTGCCGGGCATGGGCCGATGCTAAGGAGCCGCGCGCGCCGGGCGAGCGGGCCACGCGCGCGGGCGCTCTGGAAACGGCGCGAAACCACGCGGACGTCGGCAGGGAGCCCGCACCCGCGTCCCGCGCCGGCCCAGCGCCCGCGGCCCCGCCCAGCGCCCGGCACCCCCGTCGCGCTCCGCGCCCAGCGCCCAGCGCCCCTGCGCGCCCCGCGCCCCTCATCATGCGCCCTGCATCCGCCGCCGCGCACCGGGGCGCACCACCCACGTCCTCACGCGCCGCCGTGCCCCGTGCGCCCCACCCGCAGGCCGCGTGCGGACGCCAGTGGTGGCCATGTGCGAAGCGCACGACCCGCGCGACGCCCGACGCCCCGCCCAGGGCTTCAGGCCGGACGTACCACGCTGTGGATCGACGACTCGCCGTCGTAGTACACCGACTCCTCGCGGACGTACGCCCCCGGCTTCGGCGCGTGGATCATCATCCCGTTGCCGATGTAGATGCCGACGTGGGTGACGTCGTCGTAGAAGAAGACCAGGTCGCCGGGCTGGGCGGCGGCGAGGGAGACCGTGGTGCCGCTGGTCACCTGGTCGTAGGTGGTGCGCGGGAGGGTGACGCCGGCGGCCTTCCAGGCGGCCTGGGTGAGGCCGGAGCAGTCGTAGGAGCCGGGGCCGGTGGCGCCCCAGACGTACGGCTTGCCGATCTGGGCGCGGGCGAAGGCGAGCGCCTTCCCGGCCTTGGCGGCGTACGTGGAGTCGGCCGGGGCGGAGGTCTCGCCGGTGCCGTTCGAGGAGGACGACGAGCCGTTACCGGCCTCCTCCTGCGCGGCCTCCTGACCGGCCGCCGCCGCTTCTTCCTGCTGCCGGCGCTGCTCCTCGGCCTCGGCCTGCTGCCGGGCCAGCTCCGCGGCCCGGCGCGCCGCCTCCTCCTGCTTGCGCTTCTCGATCGCCGCGAGCCGTGCCTTCTCCTCGGCGGTCAGCTGGGACAGCAGCTCGCGCGCGGTGGCGAGCTTCTTCTGGACGGTCGCCTTGGCCGCCTGCAGTTCGGTCTGCGACTCGGTGAGCGTCTCGAGGCTCTCGGAGGCCTGCCGGCGCTTCTGCATCGTCTCGGACTGCTGGGCGAAGTAGTCGTCGACCGCGCCCTTCTGGCGGCTGGTGAGCCGGTCCATCAGGTGGGTGCGGTCGAAGTAGTCCTGCGGGGAGTCCGCGAGGAGCAGGGTGGTGGTGTCGGGGGCGGCGACGCCGGTGCGGTACTGGGCGGCGGCGTACGACCCCAGCTCCTCGCGCGCCTCGTTGAGCTTCTGGGCGCGCTTGGCGACGTCGTCGAGGAGGGTGTCGACGCGCTTGCGCTGCTTGGTGGTCCGCTCCTTGGCCGCGTTGTACTTCTCGGTCGCCGACTCCGCCTGGCGGTAGAGATCGTCGACCTTCTTCTCGACCTCTTCCAGGCTCGGCTTCTCATCGGCCGTGGGAGCGGCCTCGGCGGTCTGCGAGAGCAGGGCCACGGACGTGAGGGCCGCGGTGGCGATGGCGGGGGTGCGTATGCCGGCCACGCGCGGGCTGGGACGCGACTTGCGGTGCGACGCCACGGGAGGCGACTCCTTCCATCGGCCGCCTACCGGGTCAGCGGTGGGGGTCCCCCTCAGGCCGTTCAGGCACTGGGGGAGGGCTCGGG
>NZ_MUND01000450.1 GCF_002154375.1 Streptomyces glaucescens
CCGGCTGCTCGGTCAGCGCGGCCCGCACCACCCTGGACGACTTCGTCGCCCTCGGCCTGCTGCGGGGGGTGGACTCGCCGCTGCCGCAGTACGAGGTGCCGGGCGCCCTGCACCCGCTGCTGCGCTCCCTCACCGAGACCCAGGACAAGCCGGCGGAGCTGCAGCTGGCCCGGGCCCGGATGCTGGAGCGGACGGTCCGGCTGCTCCAGTCCTGCCGGGCGATCACCGAGACGGACTCCCCGCAGGCCCGCGCCAAGCTGCTCGGCATGCCCCGCTCGCTGCGCTTTCCCAGCCCGCGGGCGGCGGAGGACTGGCTGCGCATCCGCCGGCCCGCCCTGCTGGCCGCGGCCCGGCTCGCGGTCGCCGACGGAGAGCTGGACACGCTGGCCCGGCGGCTGCTGTCCCAGCTGGTGCGGACGCTGGTCGCGCACTTCGGCACCCAGGCCGCGGCCCCCGACCTGTACGGCATCCACCAGCTCGTGCTGGATGTGGCCGAGCGGCAGCGGCTGCCCCGCGAGCGGGCGGCGGCCCTGCTGAACCTGGCCGACCTGGACGCGCAGACCGGCCGTACCGCCGAGGCGCTGGTGCGCTACCGGGCCGCGCTGGACGCGGGACGGGAGGCGAACGACCCGTATGCGACCGGCCGCGCGATGGAATCCGTAGGCGGCGCCCACGAGGAGCTGGGCGACTACGACCGGGCCGCCGACTGGTACGGCCGGGCGCTGGCCCAGCGCCTGGCCCGCGACGAGCGCGCGGACGCCGCCCGGCTGTACGGCCGGATCGCCGCCGCCCACACCTACGCGGGCCGCTACGGCGAGGCGGCCCGCGGCTGGCGGGCGGCCGTCGCGGGGTACCGCAAGCTCGGCGATGTCGCCGCGTACGCGCGGGCGTTGAGCGAACTGGCCCGGGTGCAGGAGTACGCGGGCCGGCCCGAGGAGTCGCTGCGCACCTGCCAGGAGGCGGTGGAGTGGGCGCGCCGCGCGGAGGACGTACGGCTCCAGGCGGCGCTGCACCTGCGGCTGGCCGACACCCTGGACCACCTCGGGGACCCCACGGCGGCCGGACTGCACCGCAGCGCGGCCGAGCGCATGCTGGGGGAAGAGCTCCAGGAGACCGAGCAGGAGGGCGATCCGGAAGATCAACGACCGGAACACGGAGCTAACGCCTGCGAAATCCGCAGTACATCCGCTGAAGATTGATGCAATGAAAGGCTAGACAGCGGGAACGCCTTCATTAGACTGGCTCTGCCGCACGTTCTCCTGCGGTGTCTCCCGGTGTGCCCTGTACATCCGGGTATGTCACGTACCACACCCCCCTCTGAGCCAAGGACCGTGATCGACGTGAAGGTCGGCATCCCCCGCGAGGTCAAGAACAACGAGTTCCGGGTGGCCATCACCCCCGCCGGCGTGCACGAGCTGGTGCGCAACGGCCACCAGGTCGTCATCGAGCGCAACGCCGGCGTCGGCTCCTCGATCACGGACGAGGAGTACGTCGCCGCCGGCGCCGAGATCCTCGGCACCGCCGACGAGGTCTGGGCCGCCGCCGACCTGCTGCTCAAGGTCAAGGAGCCGATCGCGGAGGAGTACCACCGCCTGCGCAAGGACCAGACGCTCTTCACCTACCTGCACCTGGCCGCCTCCAAGGAGTGCACGGACGCGCTGATCGAGTCCGGCACCACCGCCATCGCCTACGAGACGGTCGAGCTGCCCAGCCGCGCGCTGCCGCTGCTCGCCCCGATGTCCGAGGTCGCGGGCCGCCTGGCCCCGCAGGTCGGCGCCTACCACCTGATGCGCGCCAACGGTGGCCGCGGTGTCCTGCCCGGCGGCGTCCCCGGCGTCACCCCGGCGAAGGCCGTCGTGATCGGCGGTGGCGTCTCCGGGTGGAACGCCACCCAGATCGCCGTCGGCATGGGCTTCGACGTGACCCTGCTGGACCGCGACATCAACAAGCTGCGCGAGGCCGACAAGATCTTCGGCACCAAGGTCAAGGCCGTCATGTCCAACTCCTTCGAGCTGGAGAAGGCCGTCCTCGACGCCGACCTCGTCATCGGCGCCGTCCTCATCCCGGGCGCCAAGGCCCCGAAGCTCGTCACCAACGAGCTGGTCTCCCGGATGAAGCCCGGAAGTGTTCTTGTCGACATCGCGATCGACCAGGGCGGCTGCTTCGAGGACTCCCGTCCGACCACGCACGCCGAGCCGACCTTCCAGGTCCACAACTCGATCTTCTACTGCGTCGCCAACATGCCCGGCGCCGTCCCGAACACCTCCACCAACGCCCTCACCAACGCCACGCTGCCGTACATCGTGTCGCTGGCCAACAACGGCTGGGTCGAGGCGCTGCGCCGTGACGCCGCGCTCGCCAAGGGTCTCAACACCCACGACGGCAAGGTCGTCTACAAGGAGGTCGCCGAGGCGCACGGCCTGGAGCACGTGGAGCTGGAGTCGCTCCTCGGCTGACCCCTGGCCGGTCCGCGCCCGAGCGACTGGTTCAAGTCATCCCTACGGAAAAGGCGATTCGTCAACAGGGGTCGTCAACCGTGAACATCCGGCCGGACCTTGCCCGACAAGGTCCGGCCGGATGTGTGTATGGTCACTTTGCGACGCTCGGTCAACTCGCCTCGAACGTCTCCCTTCAACCGATTCGCACACCGGTGAATCCTGCTGTGCGACGCCCATACACCCTTGACAGCGGGGTGTTTCATTGCCGACACATCGGGCCGGGTCCGGCGGATTGTGTTGCTGCGGACGCCCGACACGCCATAGAGTCGCCGAACGTCGGCATGGTGCCACGCTGACCTTGTCTAGAAGTTTCCTGGTCACCAAGGAGGTAAGACGACTTGTGAATGAGTCGACATTTTCTCCCGGGGGTGGTCAACCAGGAATGCCTACGCGGGGCCAGGACTCCACGGGGCTCGAGGCTGTCGGCTCCGTCGCTGTCCGAACCTTCGCAGCCCACCAGAGCCACGTCAGCCCCCGCATGGCTCAGACAGCACCCCAGAGCATGGATGGCCATCACGTGAACGCCATGGCCGGCGACGGAAGCGGCGCGCCCCACAACCAGTTCGCCGACTACGAGGACCTGCCCGAGGGGCACTTCTACGACCCCGACGCCGAGTACGAGCCCGATCCCGAGTACGCGGCCACGCTCGCGCCCGACGCGGCCCGCCAGCGCCGTGAGCGCGTCGGCCCGACCGGACGCCCGCTGCCGTACTTCCCGATCCCGGGCCCGCTGACCGATCACGGGCCCGCGACGATCATCGCGATGTGCAACCAGAAGGGCGGCGTCGGCAAGACGACGTCCACCATCAACCTGGGCGCCGCGCTCGCGGAGTACGGACGCCGGGTGCTGCTCGTGGACTTCGACCCGCAGGGCGCGCTGTCGGTCGGTCTCGGCGTCAACCCCATGGAGCTGGACCTCACCGTCTACAACCTGCTCATGGAGCGGGGCCTGTCGGCCGACGAGGTGCTGCTGAAGACCGCGGTCCCCAACATGGACCTGCTGCCCAGCAACATCGACCTCTCCGCGGCCGAGGTCCAGCTGGTCTCCGAGGTCGCCCGCGAGTCGTCGCTCCAGCGCGCCCTCAAGCCGCTGCTGCCCGACTACGACTACATCGTGATCGACTGTCAGCCCTCCCTCGGCCTGCTCACGGTCAACGCGCTGACGGCCGCGCACAAGGTGATCGTGCCGCTGGAGTGCGAGTTCTTCGCGCTGCGCGGTGTGGCGCTGCTGACCGAGACCATCGAGAAGGTCCAGGAGCGGCTCAACCCGGAGCTGGAGCTCGACGGGATCCTCGCCACGATGTACGACTCGCGCACCGTGCACAGCCGCGAGGTGCTCGCGCGGGTCGTCGAGGCCTTCGACGACCACGTCTACCACACGGTCATCGGGCGCACGGTCCGCTTCCCGGAGACCACGGTCGCCGGTGAGCCGATCACCACGTACGCCTCCAACTCCGTCGGTGCCGCCGCCTACCGCCAGCTCGCCAGGGAGGTGCTCGCCCGGTGTCACGCCGAGTGAGTCTGCCGGGGGCCGACGAACTGTTCCGTACGACAGGGGGCATGGCACTCCAGCCGTCCACTCCCCGGCGCCCGGCGGGCGGCGAGCCCCGGGTGCCGGCTCCGGCCGGCGAGAGCGACCCGGCGATCGCGGACGACGCCCCGCACGCCGTGCCCGCCCAGGGCGGCGACGGCGACGGCGCCGAGCACATGCCCGCGGACCCCGACGCCGCCGAGGCGGGCGAGTCCCGCAGCCGGGCCGCCGCCGGGGAGCGCGCCACGCGGCGCCAGCCGGCGCAGGAAGGTGCTGCCGCGGCCGCGCCCCGCAAGCGCGGGCGGACGGCCACGCGGCGGCCGAGCGGACGCGAGCGGCACGACGAGAAGATCACTGTCTACGTCTCCGCCGAGGAGCTGATGGACCTGGAGCACGCGCGTCTCGTGCTCCGCGGCGAGCACGGGCTCGCCGTCGACCGGGGCCGGATCGTGCGCGAGGCCGTGGCCGTCGTGCTCGCCGACCTGGAGACCCGGGGGGACGCCAGCATCCTCGTACGGCGGCTGCGAGGGCGGTAGCGGTAGCCTGCGGGGGCCATGACCTCGTACGACGCTTCCGCCTCCGGCCGTGCCGGGCGTCGGCGTGCGCTGGGCAGGGGGCCCGGGGCCCCGAGGGTGGAGCCGGACGACGCTTCCGTGGCGGCGCCGGAACCCGAAGCGGAACCGGTCGTGCCGGAGCCGGAGCCGGTCGTATCGGAGCCCGAGCCGGAGGCGGCCGTATCCGGGCCGGAGCCCGCCGAGCCAAAGCCCGGGGCCCCTGACGACGGTGTCTTCACGGTGCGGCTCGCCAACTTCGAGGGACCGTTCGACCTGCTGCTCCAGCTGATCTCCCGGCACAAGCTGGACGTCACCGAGGTCGCGCTGTCGAAGGTGACCGACGAGTTCATGGCGCACATCCGGGCGATGGGCCCGGACTGGGACCTGGACCAGACGACCGAGTTCCTGGTCGTCGCCGCCACCCTGCTCGACCTGAAGGCCGCCAGGCTGCTGCCCGCCGCCGAGGTGGAGGACGAGGCCGACCTGGCGCTGCTGGAGGCGCGGGACCTGCTCTTCGCCCGCCTGCTCCAGTACCGGGCGTACAAGCAGATCGCGGACATCTTCAGCGGGCGGCTGGACGACGAGGCCCGCCGCTACCCCCGTACCGTCGGGCTGGAGCCCCAGCACGCCGAGCTGCTGCCCGAGGTCGTCATCAGCATCGGCGCGGAAGGGTTCGCGAAGCTCGCGGTCAAGGCGATGCAGCCGAGACCGAAGCCGCAGGTGTACGTCGACCACATCCACGCGCCGCTGGTCAGCGTGCGGGAGCAGGCGGGGATCGTGGTGGCCCGGCTCAGGGAGCTGGGCGAGGCGAGCTTCCGCGCGCTGGTCGAGGACACCGACGACACCCTCACCGTCGTGGCCCGGTTCCTGGCGCTGCTGGAGCTGTACCGGGAGAAGGCGGTGGCCCTGGAGCAGGAGACCGCCCTCGGGGAACTGCTTGTGCGCTGGACCGGCGGGGACGGGGACGACCGGCCCCTGGTGACCGACGAGTTCGACCGGCCGCCCGAGCAGCCGGAGGAGGAGAAGGCGTGACGAGCGAGCAGACGGTCGCCGCACTCGATCTCAAGCCCGCCCTGGAGGCCGTGCTGATGGTCGTGGACGAGCCCGCCACCGAGGAGCACCTGGCGAAGATCCTGGAGCGGCCCCGGCGCCAGGTCGCCGACGCGCTGCGGGAGCTGGCCGACGAGTACGCGGCGCAGGGCCGCGGGTTCGAGCTGCGGTTCGTCGCGGGCGGCTGGCGTTTCTACACCCGTCCCGAGTACGCGGCCGCCGTCGAACGTCTCGTCCTGGACGGCCAGACGGCCCGGCTCACCCAGGCCGCGCTGGAGACGCTCGCGGTCGTCGCCTACCGTCAGCCGGTGAGCCGCAGCCGGGTCTCGGCCGTCCGCGGGGTCAACTGCGACGGCGTCATGCGCACCCTCCTCCAGCGCGGACTGGTCGAGGAGGCGGGCACGGAACCCGAAACAGGTGCGATCCTGTACAGGACGACGAACTACTTCCTGGAGCGGATGGGCCTGCGCGGCCTGGACGAGCTACCGGAGCTCGCGCCCTTCCTCCCCGAGGCGGAGGCGATCGAGGCCGAGACCCTGGAAGGCGTGCCGTCGTTCGATCCGGACGCTCCGGACTCCGAGGACGCAGACGACAAGACGGAACTTTGATGCGAAGCAGCAGCGGCAGGAACAGCAGCGGAAACAACGGCGGGAGCCGTGGTGGCAACAGCGGCGGCCGCGGCGGGAGCGGCGGTGGTCGCGGTAACTTCCGCGGCGCCGGCAACAACCGCGACGACAAGCAGGGCAGCGGCCGGCCGAAGAGGCCGCGCCCGGAGGAGCGGCGCTACGACGTCGGCCCCGGCGCCACCCAGGACGGTCCGAAGTCGGGCCGCGGCCCGTCGGCCCGCGGCGGCGCCAAGGGCGGTCCCCGGAAGCCCCAGCAGCGCGGACGGTCGGCCCCGGCGACCTCCCGCGAGTACGAGACGCGGATCGAGGAGCGCAACCGGGAGCGGTACGCGGGCAAGAAGGACGTCAAGCTGCCCAAGACCTTCCCCGGCGCCGAGCAGGAGGGCGAGCGGCTGCAGAAGGTGCTCGCGCGCGCGGGCTACGGCTCCCGGCGCGCCTGCGAGGAGCTGATCGAGCAGGCCCGGGTCGAGGTGAACGGCGAGATCGTCCTGGAACAGGGCAAGCGCGTCGACCCGGAGAAGGACGAGATCAAGGTGGACGGGCTCACCGTGGCCACCCAGTCGTACCAGTTCTTCTCCCTGAACAAGCCCGCCGGCGTCGTCTCCACGATGGAGGACCCGGAGGGGCGGCAGTGCCTCGGCGACTACGTCACCAACCGGGAGACCCGGCTCTTCCACGTGGGGCGGCTGGACACCGAGACCGAGGGTGTCATCCTGCTCACCAACCACGGCGAGCTGGCGCACCGGCTGACCCACCCCAGGTACGGCGTGAAGAAGACCTACCTGGCCGCGATCGTCGGTCCCATCCCGCGCGACCTGGGCAAGCGGCTGAAGGACGGCATCCAGCTGGAGGACGGCTACGCCCGCGCGGACCACTTCCGGGTCGTCGAGCAGACCGGCAAGAACTACCTGGTCGAGGTGACCCTGCACGAGGGCCGCAAGCACATCGTGCGCCGCATGCTCGCCGAGGCCGGTTTCCCGGTCGAGAAGCTGGTGCGCACCGCGTTCGGCCCGATCACCCTGGGCGACCAGAAGTCGGGCTGGCTGCGGCGGCTGTCGAACACGGAGGTCGGGATGCTGATGAAGGAAGTCGACCTCTAAACCGGCTTGTCGGCGTCCCCCATCCCCTTTATTGTCAGAGTGACGATAAAGGGGATGGTGATCCGCATGCCGAAACGTGCCGCGACCGGAGCGCTCCTGGGCCTCGCCCTCGGAGACTCCCTCGGCTGTCCGACCGAGTTCGACGACGTGCCGGCGATCCTCGCCAGGTCCGGCCCCTGGCGGGACATGGACCTGCCCCGGCCCGCGCTCGTCACCGACGACACCCAGATGACGCTCGCCCTCGGCCGCGGGCTGCGCACCGCCATGGACCGCGGCTTCCTCGCGCCCAGGCGGCTGGCGCGGCCGGTGCGCGAGGAGTTCGTGGACTGGTACCGGTCCCCGGAGAACGACCGCGCCCCCGGCCGGACCTGCCTGGTCGCCTGCGCCCTGCTCAAGGAGGAGGGACGGATCTGGCAGGACGCCAGCCAGACCGACTCCAAGGGGTGCGGCGCCAACATGCGGGTCGCACCCGTCGGACTCGCCCCCGGGCTCACCGGCGACCAGCGCGCGGGCGCCGCCCAGCTCCAGTCCGCCCTCACCCACGGCCACCCCACCGCGCTCGCCGCCTCCGACCTCACCGCCCACGCCGTCCACCTGCTCGCCCAGGGCGCCGAGCCGACCGGACTCGTCGGCCTGCTGCGGTCGTACGCCTACGACAACCGCACCCGCTACCACCACGAGTGGCTCGGCGACCTGTGGACCCGCGCCCACGACCCCAGCCCCGAGCACTTCATCGCCCGCGGCTGGGACGAGTGCCTGGACGTCCTCGCCCGGCTCCAGGACGCGGTGCGCACCGTCTCCCCGGAGACCGACCCGTGCCTGGCCACCGGAGCGGGCTGGATCGCCGAGGAGGCCCTGGCCACCGGACTGCTCTGCTTCCTGCTCTTCGTCGACGAACCGCTCACCGCGCTGCGCCGGGCCGCCTGCACCTCCGGCGACTCCGACTCCATCGCCTGCCTGGCCGGCGCCTTCGCGGGCGCCCACCACGGCGCGGACGTCTGGCCGGCGGCCTGGACGGACCGCATCGAGTACCGGGACGAGCTGGCGACCCTGGGCGCGCTCTGGGACCACTGAACCGGACCCGGCACGTCGCGTCGGCGCGGGCGGGCGCCGTCTCAGGGGGCGGGCGCCGGGCGCCCGGCGCCCCCGGGGCTGACTAGGCTGGTCGGACGCAGATCCGGTACGTACACAGCAAGGAGCAGCGCCGTGGCGGTACGAGCGGTCCGGGGGGCCGTCCAGCTGGAGCGGGACGACGCCGAGCACATGGACGCGCAGGTCGGAGCCCTGCTCACCGCCATCCTGGAGCGGAACGGCCTCACCGCCGACGACCTGATCAGCATCTGGTTCACGGCCACCCCCGACCTGCACAGCGACTTCCCGGCCGCCGCCGCCCGCGGGCTCGGCATCGTCGACGTTCCGCTGATCTGCGCCCAGGAACTCGACATCGAGGGCGCCATGCCCCGCGTGGTGCGGGTCCTCGCCCACATCGAGTCCGACCGGCCCCGCACCGGCATCCACCACGTCTACCTCGGCGCCGCCGCCGCTCTGCGCAAGGACATCGCCCAGTGAGGACCGCACTCGTCATCGGCACCGGCCTGATCGGCACCTCCGCCGCCCTGGCCCTCGCCCAGCGTGGCGTCACCGTCCACCTCGACGACCACGACCCCGAGCAGGCCCGCACCGCCGCCGCGCTCGGCGCCGGCACCGACGAGGCCCCCGACGGCCCCGTCGACCTCGCCGTCGTCGCCGCCCCGCCCGCCCACGTCGCCGCCGTGCTCGCCGACGCCATGCGGCGCGGGGTCGCGCGCGGCTATGTCGACGTGGCCAGCGTCAAGGGCGGCCCACGGCGCGAGCTGGAAGCGCTCGGCCTCGACCTGTCGTCGTACATCGGCACCCACCCCATGTCCGGCCGTGAGAAGTCCGGTCCGCTCGCCGCCACCGGCGACCTCTTCGAGGGCCGCCCCTGGGTGCTCACCCCCACCCGGGACACCGACACCGAGGTGCTGAACCTCGCCCTGGAACTGGTCTCGCACTGCCGGGCCGTTCCCGTGGTGATGGACGCGGACGCCCATGACCGGGCCGTGGCGCTCGTCTCGCACATGCCCCACCTGGTCTCCAGCTTGGTCGCCGCGCGACTGGAGCACGCCGAGGAGGCCGCCGTACGCCTGTGCGGGCAGGGCATCCGGGACGTCACCCGGATCGCCGCCTCCGACCCCCGGATGTGGATCGACATCCTCTCCGCGAACCCCGGGCCGGTCGCCGACCTCCTCACGGACGTCTCCGCCGACCTCGACGAGACGGTACGCGCCCTGCGTGCCCTCCAGTCCTCCGACGAGGCCAAGCGGCGCGAGGGCACCGCGGGCATCGAGGACGTGCTGCGGCGCGGCAACGCGGGACAGGTCCGGGTCCCCGGCAAGCACGGGTCCGCGCCGCGGGTCTACGAGACCGTGGCCGTGCTCATCGACGACCAGCCGGGGCAGCTGGCCCGCATCTTCGCGGACGCCGGGCAGGCCGGGGTCAACATCGAGGACGTGCGGATCGAGCACGCGACGGGACAGCAGGCCGGTCTGGTGCAGCTGTCGGTCGAGCCGAAGGCGGTGGCCGTGCTGACTGCCGCGCTGCGCGAGCGGGGGTGGGCGATCCGGCAGTGACGTGCCCGGCGCGCCCGTGGCCGTCTCCGGGGGCTGCTGCCCCCGGACCCCGCTTCGGCGCTGGCCGGGTCTCGTCCCCGGGCGACGGACGGGCTGAGAGCGCCGGGGCCGCTGGCGCGGTGTGGCCGTGCGCCGGGCCGGGAGGCCGGGCCGGTGTTCCGGGGCGGGCGCTCGTCCGGATGGGGGACCCGCACCCAGTAACCTTGTCCGGGGC
>NZ_MUND01000451.1:0-16913 GCF_002154375.1 Streptomyces glaucescens
GCGAGCAGCACCTCGCGGGCGTCCTCGTCCTCGCCGCCGGCCCGCAGCACGGCGGCGAGGCGTTCGTACGGGTCCGGGTTGTACTCGGCGGTCGCCGCCGCCACCCACTCCAGCCGCACGGCCAGCGGGAAGGGCCCCTGCGGGACCAGGTTCTCGTAGGTGAAGCCCGGCATGTGCAGGTGGCCGGGGCCCGGCCAGCTGCTCGCCCGGTCGACCAGGTTGACGATCCGCGCGCCGGACAGCACCACCTTGCCGCGCTGCGGGCGTTCCCCGAGGAAGCGCAGCTCGGGCACCTGGATCCGGCGCAGGGACAGCTCCTGGTCGTCGGAGAGGACGAGGCGGGCGCCGTCGAGGTCGACCGCGTCGCCGAACCGGCCGTCGTCGAGCCGCAGCCCGCCCTGGCACTCGAAGCGCTGCACCCGGGTGCCCTGCGCGGGCGTGCGGCCGCTCAGCTGGAGGCCGCCGACGCCCGCCGGGGTGAGGTACAGGGTGCGCTCGACGGTCAGCTGCGGGGCGTTGAGCGCGAGCCTGCCGTACGGGTTGCGCAGCCGGGCGCCGCGCAGGCTGAGCGAGACGCCGACCGTGGCGCTGCGCAGGCTCAGCTCGCCGTGCGACTCCAGCAGCTCGGCCTGGAGGTCCTGCCCGACGTTCAGGCCGTCCGCGGCGATGGACCGGCCGCTGCGGTCGCGGTACACGATCGCCTGGTTGAGCAGCAGGTCGGTGCCGATCTGGGCGTCGGTGAGCCGTATCCCGCTCAGGAAGCGGCAGCGCGGCAGGTGCAGGTCGCCCTCGGTCTGCACACGGGCGGCCTCCAGCCGGGGCACCGAGCAGTCCACCAGCCGAACGGTGGTGAAGCGGGCCTCCGGCAGCCTGACCTCCTGTTCGAAGCGGCAGCCGGTCAGCTCGACGTACGGCACCACGGTGCCGCCGGAGAGGTCCATCGAGTCGTTGATCTGCACCCCGGTCAGCTTCAGCGAGGACACCCGGCCGGCCAGGGCGGGCGGGCCGTCCAGCAGCAGCCAGCACACGATCCGGGCCCGCACGGTCCGCTCCGGGCCCCAGGGCTGCCCGCCGTGCGGATCGTCGATCACGCTGTCGCCGCTGCGCAGGTCGTAGACGGTGCCGCTGCGGAAGGCCTGCCACATGCCGGCCTCGGCGGCGGTCAGATCGTCCGGGATGTCCCCGGTCCGTAAGGCGGCCCCCTCGGTCACAACAGTCCCTCCTTCCCCGGATACTCGCGAGTTCGGTCCTCGTACAGCTGTTCATGCCCGCTGAGTGACGCCTCGAACACGAAACGTGAGGAGGAACTTCCGGGGCCGCGCCGGGTTCTGTATCAGCCATTGATACGCGCGGACGACCGCCGTCGCCGGTCTGCGAGAATTGAGCACGTGATCTCCCGAATCGATCTGCGCGGCGACGCCCTCCCGGAGGGTCCCGCCCTGCGCGACCTGCTGCCCCGAGCCGACTTCGACGTATCGGCCGCCCTGGAGAAGGTGCGTCCGATCTGCGAGGCCGTGCATCATCGGGGCGACGCGGCGCTGATCGACTTCGCCGAGAAGTTCGACGGCGTCACGCTCGACCAGGTCCGGGTGCCGGCCGCGGCCCTCGCCCGCGCCCTGGAGGAACTGGACCCGGCCGTGCGCGCGGCCCTGGAGGAGTCCATCCGCCGCGCCCGCCTCGTCCACCGCGCCCAGCGGCGTGAGACCCACACCACCCAGGTGGTGCCCGGCGGCTCCGTGACCGAGAAGTGGGTGCCGGTCGAGCGTGTCGGGCTGTACGCGCCGGGCGGCCGCTCGGTCTACCCGTCCTCGGTGGTCATGAACGTCGTGCCCGCCCAGGAGGCCGGCGTCGAGTCCATCGCGCTCGCCTCCCCGGCCCAGGCCGAATTCGGCGGCCTGCCGCACCCGACGATCCTCGCCGCCTGCGCCCTGCTCGGCGTCGACGAGGTCTACGCCGCGGGCGGCGCGACCGCGGTGGCGATGTTCGCGTACGGCACCGAGTCCTGCCCGCCCGCCAACATGGTCACCGGCCCCGGCAACATCTGGGTCGCTGCGGCCAAGCGCTACTTCACCGGCAAGATCGGCATCGACGCCGAGGCCGGCCCCACCGAGATCGCGATCCTCGCGGACTCCACCGCCGACCCGGTGCACGTCGCCTCCGACCTGATCAGCCAGGCCGAGCACGACCCGCTGGCCGCCGCCGTGCTGGTCACCGACTCCGCCGAGCTGGCGGAGGCCGTGGAGAGGGAGCTGGCGACCCAGGTCGCGGCCAGCAAGCACGTCGACGACCGGATCGTGCCCGCCCTCACCGGCAAGCAGTCCGCGATCGTGCTGGTCGACGGGGTCGAGGAGGGCCTGCGGGTGGTCGACGCGTACGGCGCCGAGCACCTGGAGATCCAGACCGCCGACGCCACGGCCGTGGCCGGCCGGGTGAAGAACGCGGGCGCGATCTTCATCGGCCCCTGGGCCCCGGTCTCGCTCGGCGACTACGCCGCCGGGTCCAACCACGTCCTGCCCACCGGCGGCTGCGCCTGCCACTCCTCGGGCCTGTCCGTCCAGTCCTTCCTGCGCGGCATCCACATCGTGGACTACACCCGCGACGCCCTCGCCGAGGTCGCCCACCACGTGGTGACGCTGGCGGAGGCGGAGGACCTGCCGGCGCACGGCGCGGCGATCAAGGCCCGGTTCGACTGGAAGGTGCCGGAGAGCAAGTGAACATCCGGATCGACGACCTCCCCGTCCGGGACGAACTGCGCGGCAAGTCCCCCTACGGCGCGCCCCAGCTCGACGTCCCGGTACGGCTGAACACCAACGAGAACCCCTACCCGCTGCCCGAGCCGCTGGTCGAGCGGATCGCCGAGCGGGTGCGCGAGGCGGCCCGCCACCTCAACCGCTACCCGGACCGGGACGCGGTCGAGCTGCGCACGAAGCTCGCCGAGTACCTGACGAAGACGTCGGGGTACGAGGTCGGCCTGGCCGGCGTCTGGGCGGCCAACGGGTCCAACGAGGTCCTCCAGCAGCTGCTGCAGACCTTCGGCGGGCCCGGCCGCACCGCGATCGGCTTCGAGCCGTCGTACTCGATGCACGGCCTCATCGCGCGCGGGACGGGCACGGGCTGGATCTCCGGCCCCCGCAACGACGACTTCACGATCGACCTCGCGGCGGCCGAGAAGGCCATCGCCGAGCACCGGCCGGACGTCGTCTTCATCACCACCCCGAACAACCCCACCGGCACCGCCGTGCCGCCGGAGACGGTGGTCGCGCTGTACGAGGCCGCGCAGGCCGCCAAGCCGTCCATGGTGATCGCGGACGAGGCATACATCGAGTTCAGCCACGGCGACTCGCTGCTGCCGCTGCTCGACGGCCGCCCGCACCTGGTGATCTCCCGCACCATGTCCAAGGCGTTCGGCGCGGCGGGCCTGCGCCTCGGCTACCTCGCCGCGCACCCGGCCGTCGTCGACGCCGTCCAGCTGGTCCGGCTGCCGTACCACCTGTCGGCGGTCACCCAGGCGACCGCGCTGGCCGCCCTGGAGCACACCGACACGCTGCTCGGGTACGTGGAGCAGCTGAAGGCCGAGCGGGACCGCCTGGTGAGCGAGCTGCTCTCGATCGGCTACGAGGTCACGGCCTCGGACGCCAACTTCGTGCAGTTCGGCCGGTTCGCCGACGCCCACGAGGCCTGGCGGAAGATCCTCGACCGGGGCGTCCTGGTCCGGGACAACGGCGTGCCGGGTTGGCTCAGGGTCACCGCCGGCACCCCGGAGGAGAACGACGCGTTCCTCGACGCGGTCCGTGAAGTGAAGAAGGAGCTGAACGCATGAGCCGCGTGGGACGCGTGGAGCGTACGACCAAGGAGACCTCGGTCCTCGTCGAGATAGACCTCGACGGCACCGGGAAGACCGACATCTCCACCGGTGTCGGCTTCTACGACCACATGCTCGACCAGCTCGGCCGGCACGGTCTCTTCGACCTCACCGTGAAGACCGAGGGCGACCTGCACATCGACTCCCACCACACCATCGAGGACACCGCCCTCGCGCTGGGCGCCGCCTTCAAGCAGGCCCTCGGCGACAAGGTGGGCATCTACCGCTTCGGCAACTGCACCGTCCCGCTGGACGAGTCGCTCGCCCAGGTGACCGTCGACCTGTCCGGCCGCCCGTACCTCGTGCACACCGAGCCCGAGAAGATGGCGCCGATGATCGGCGAGTACGACACCACGATGACCCGGCACATCCTGGAGTCCTTCGTCGCCCAGGCGCAGATCGCGCTGCACGTGCACGTGCCGTACGGCCGCAACGCGCACCACATCGTGGAGTGCCAGTTCAAGGCGCTCGCCCGGGCCCTCAGGTACGCCTCCGAGCGCGACCCGCGCGCGGCGGGCATCCTCCCGTCGACGAAGGGCGCGCTGTGAACGGCTCCTCGACCGCGCTGATCGTCGTCGGGCTCTTCCTGATCGGCGGCATCATCTCCTTCATCAAGCAGAAGATGCCGACCAGTCTGATCGTGCTGCTGTCCATCGGCGCCGCGATGTGTCTCGTCGCGGGCGTCATGCGGCTGGAGGTGTGGAATTGAGCACCAAGAGCGTCGTGGTCTTCGACTACGGCTTCGGCAACGTCCGCTCCGCCGAGCGCGCCCTCGCCCGCGCGGGAGCCGACGTCGAGATAACCCGCGACTTCGACAAGGCCATGAACGCGGACGGCCTGCTGGTGCCGGGCGTCGGCGCCTTCGCCGCCTGCATGCAGGGCCTGCGCGCCGCGCGCGGTGACTGGATCATCGACCGCCGGCTCTCCGGCGGACGCCCCGTCATGGGCATCTGCGTCGGCATGCAGATCCTCTTCGCCCGCGGCATCGAGCACGGCGTCGAGGCAGAGGGTCTCGACGAGTGGCCCGGCGCGGTCGAACCGCTCCAGGCCGACATCGTGCCCCACATGGGCTGGAACACCGTCGACGCCCCGGCCGGCACCGAGCTGTTCGCCGGCCTGGACGCGGACGCCCGCTTCTACTTCGTGCACTCCTACGCCGTCCACGACTGGAAGCTGGAGACGCACAACCCGGCGATCGCCGCGCCCAAGGTCACCTGGTCCACGCACGGCAAGCCGTTCGTGGCCGCCGTGGAGAACGGCGCCCTGTGGGCCACGCAGTTCCACCCCGAGAAGTCCGGCGACGCCGGCGCGCAGCTGCTCACCAACTGGATCGGAACCCTGTAGAGACATGGCCAAGCTCGAACTGCTCCCCGCCGTCGACGTCCGCGACGGCCAGGCCGTGCGCCTCGTGCACGGCGAGTCCGGCACCGAGACCTCCTACGGCTCCCCGCTGGAGGCCGCCCTCGCCTGGCAGCGCTCGGGCGCCGAGTGGCTGCACCTGGTCGACCTGGACGCGGCCTTCGGTACCGGTGACAACCGGGAGCTGATCGCCGAGGTCGCCGAGCGCATGGCGGAACTGCACATCAAGGTGGAGCTGTCCGGCGGCATCCGCGACGATGCCTCGCTGGCCGCCGCGCTCGCCACCGGCTGCACCCGCGTCAACCTCGGCACGGCCGCGCTGGAGACCCCGGAGTGGGTCGCCAAGGTCATCGCCGAGCACGGCGACAAGATCGCGGTGGGCCTGGACGTCCGGGGCACGACCCTGCGCGGCCGGGGCTGGACCCGCGACGGCGGCGACCTCTACGAGACGCTGGACCGCCTCAACAAGGAGGGCTGCGCGCGGTACGTCGTCACCGACATCGCCAAGGACGGCACCCTCCAGGGCCCCAACCTGGAACTGCTGAAGAACGTC
Source organism: Streptomyces glaucescens (assembly GCF_002154375.1). GTDB lineage: Bacteria > Actinomycetota > Actinomycetes > Streptomycetales > Streptomycetaceae > Streptomyces > Streptomyces glaucescens. The sequence continues at coordinate 5,775 of NZ_MUND01000451.1, forward strand.
TGCGCGGCCACCGACCGCCCGGTCGTGGCCTCCGGCGGCGTGTCCTCCCTGGACGACCTGCGCGCCATCTCCGAGCTGGTCCCCCTCGGTGTCGAGGGCGCCATCGTCGGGAAGGCGCTGTACGCGAAGGCGTTCACCCTGGAAGAGGCCCTGGAGGCAGTGTCGTCATGACGTCCGGAACCGTGCGGCGCGTGCAGAGCGGAAGTCCCTGGGAAGAGTCTTTCGGTTTCGCACGCGCCGTCGCGGCGGGCGACCGCGTCCTGGTGGCGGGTACCACGTCCTTCAAGGGGACGGTGCTGTACGGCGAGGGCGACCCGTACGAACAGGCCAAGGTGGCCTTCACCGGCGCCCTGGAGGCGATCGGTGAGTTCGGGCTCGGCGTCGAGTCCGTGATCCGCACCCGGATGTACCTGACGCACGCCCGGGACGTGGACGAGGTGGGCCGCGCCCACCAGGAAATCTTCGGCACGGTGCGGCCGGTGTCCACCCTCCTCGTGGTGGAGGGCTTCGTGGACCCGCGCATCCTGGTCGAGGTCGAAGTAGAGGCATTCAGAGGAGCCGAGCAGTCATGACCCTGGCGGTCCGAGTCATCCCCTGCCTGGACGTGGACAACGGCCGGGTCGTCAAGGGCGTCAACTTCCAGAACCTGCGCGACGCGGGCGACCCCGTCGAGATGGCGAAGGTGTACGACGCCGAGGGCGCCGACGAGCTGACGTTCCTGGACATCACCGCGTCCTCGGGCAACCGCGAGACGACCTATGACGTGGTGCGCCGCACCGCCGAGCAGGTGTTCATCCCGCTCACGGTCGGCGGCGGCGTCCGTACGGCCGACGACGTGGACCGGCTGCTGCGCGCGGGCGCGGACAAGGTCGGCGTCAACACGGCCGCCATCGCCCGCCCCGACCTGATCCGCGAGATCGCCGAGCGCTTCGGCCGGCAGGTCCTGGTGCTGTCGGTGGACGCGCGGCGGACGGAGAGCGGGTCCTTCGAGGTGACCACGCACGGCGGCCGCAAGGGCACCGGCATCGACGCCGTCGAGTGGGCGCACCGGGCCGCCGAGCTGGGCGCGGGCGAGATCCTGCTGAACTCGATGGACGCCGACGGCACCAAGGACGGCTACGACCTGGAGATGATCCGGGCCGTCCGCAAGCACGTCACGGTCCCCGTGATCGCCTCCGGCGGCGCCGGCCGGCTCGACCACTTCCCGCCCGCGATCGAGGCCGGCGCGGACGCCGTCCTCGCCGCCTCCGTCTTCCACTTCGGCGACCTGCGCATCGGCGAGGTCAAGCAGACCCTGCGGGAGGCCGGCCACCCGGTGCGGTGACGCGCCGCGGGGCTCAGCCCTCCACCGTCGCTCAGATGCCGAGCTGCTTGCTGCCGTGCAGGCGTTCGATCGCGTCCGCGTCGCCCTCCAGGTCGACCCTGGCGGCGTTCTGGCGGCCGTAGAGGAACAGCAGCAGCTCGGAGGGCTCGCCGGTCACCGTCACGACCGGGGTGCCCCGGTGCGCGACCGCCGTCTGGCCGTCGGGACGGCGCAGCACCAGGCCGGTCGGGGCGCCGCGGCCCATCAGCCGGGCCGTGCGCTCCATCCGGGACCACAGGGTGTCCTGGAAGACCGGGTCCAGCACCCGCGCCGTCCAGTCGGGCTGGGCGCGCCGGACGTCCTCCGCGTGGACGTAGAACTCCACCGTGTTCGACATCTCGTCGAGCTGCTTCAGGGAGAACGGCGAGAAGCGCGGCGGTCCGGTGCGGATGAGCTGGATCAGCTCCTCGTACGGTTTCGCCGCGAACTCCTCCATGGCCTTCTCCAGGCGCGGCGCGAGCTGCTTGATCAGCAGACCGCCGGCCGCGTCGGGGCGGCGCTCGCGCACCACCACGTGCGCGGCCAGGTCCCGGGTCTGCCAGCCCTCGCACAGGGTGGGTGCTTCCGGGCCCGCGGTTTCCAAGAGGTCGGCGAGGAGGAGCCGTTCGCGCTTGGCAAAGGTCGACATGCCGTCAGCCTACGACCGGGTAGCCCGTCCGCCCACCCGTCACCCGGCCACCATCCCCCGGCCAGCACGCTCCGCGCCCCCTGACCATCTGCTCGGCGCCCTCTGACCACCTGGTGGACGCCGCGCCGTGACCGCCGGCGGCGCGCGGCACAATGGCCCCATGACCAGCACGCCTCCAGCCAGCAGGCCCAGCGGCCTGGACCCCGACATCGCGGCGCGCCTCAAGCGCAGTGCGGACGGTCTCCTGCCCGCCATCGCCCAGCAGTACGACACCGGAGAGGTGCTGATGCTGGGCTGGATGGACGACGAGGCGCTGCACCGCACGCTGACCACCGGCCGCTGCACCTACTGGTCCCGCAGCCGCCAGGAGTACTGGGTCAAGGGCGACACCTCCGGTCACTTCCAGTGGGTGAAGTCCGTCGCGCTGGACTGCGACGCGGACACCGTGCTGGTCAAGGTCGACCAGGTCGGCGCCGCCTGCCACACCGGCGCGCGCACCTGCTTCGACGAGGACGTGCTGTCGGAAGACCTTCGGGACGCCGGCGCGCCGGCCGGGAATCAGTAAGGTCGGCGGCCATGGACCTCGAGACGTTCCGCAAGCTCGCCACCGACCGCCGGGTCATCCCCGTCACCCGCAAGCTCCTCGCCGACGGCGACACCCCGGTCGCGCTCTACCGCAAGCTCGCCGCCGAGCGCCCCGGCACCTTCCTCCTGGAGTCCGCGGAGAACGGCCGCTCCTGGTCCCGCTACTCCTTCGTGGGCGTCCGCTCCGCGGCAACCCTCACCGAGCGCGACGGCCGGGCCCACTGGCTGGGCACCCCGCCGGTCGGCGTCCCGGTCGACGGCGACCCGCTCGCCGCCCTGCGCGCCACCATCGAGGCGCTGCACACCCCGCACCAGGAGGGCCTGCCGCCCTTCACCGGCGGCATGGTCGGCTACCTGGGCTACGACATCGTGCGCCGCCTGGAGAAGATCGGCCCCGGCGAGCGCGACGACCTGCGCCTCCCCGAACTGACCATGCTCCTCACCAGCGATCTCGCGGTGATGGACCACTGGGAGGGCTCGGTCCTGCTGATCGCCAACGCGATCAACCACAACGACCTGGACACCGGCGTCGACGAGGCCCACGCGGACGCGGTCGCCCGCCTGGACGCCATGGAGGCGGACCTGTCCCGCGCGGTCGCCCAGCCGCCCGCCGTCCTGCCGCCGTCCGAGCTGCCGGAGTACACCGCGCTGTGGGGCGGCGCCCAGTACCAGGCGGCCGTCGAGGACATCAAGGAGCGCATCCGCGCGGGCGAGGCCTTCCAGGTGGTGCCGTCGCAGCGGTTCGAGACGCCGTGCACGGCGAGCGCGCTGGACGTGTACCGGGTGCTGCGGGCCACCAATCCGTCGCCGTACATGTACCTGTTCCGGTTCCCCTGCGCCGACGGAGGTGCCTTCGACGTCGTCGGCTCGTCCCCCGAGGCGCTGGTCAAGGTCGAGGACGGGCGGGCCATGGTGCACCCCATCGCCGGCACCCGGCACCGGGGCGCCACCCCGCAGGAGGACCAGGCCCTCGCCGAGGAGCTGCTCGCCGACCCCAAGGAGCGCGCCGAGCACCTGATGCTCGTCGACCTGGGCCGCAACGACCTGGGGCGGGTCTGCGAGCCCGGCTCGGTCGAGGTCGTCGACTTCATGTCCATCGAGCGGTACTCGCACGTCATGCACATCGTCTCCACGGTCACCGGCCGGGTCGCCGCGGGCCGTACCGCGTTCGACGTGCTGACCGCCTGCTTCCCGGCCGGCACCCTCTCCGGCGCCCCGAAGCCGCGCGCCATGCAGATCATCGACGAGCTGGAGCCGTCCCGGCGCGGGCTGTACGGCGGCTGCGTCGGCTACCTCGACTTCGCGGGCGACTCCGACACCGCCATCGCCATCCGCACCGCGCTGCTGCGCGACGGCACCGCCTACGTCCAGGCGGGCGCCGGAGTCGTCGCCGACTCCGACCCCGTCGCCGAGGACACCGAGTGCCGCAACAAGGCCGCCGCGGTCCTGCGGGCCGTCCACACCGCCAACCGGCTCGGCGAGTAGGGCACGGATCACGTGAGCCCCGGGTGACGGTTCGCCCGGGGCTCAGGCGATAGTGGAGTACGTGACTGCCGTACCTGACCCCCGTTCCGAAGCCGCACGACCCTCGCGGGCCGGGCGCCGGAGCCTCGCCGTGGCGCTGCTGTGCGGCGCCCTCGGCGCGGCCGTGGTGCTCCTCGCCACCCGCCAGCAGTGGTCGGAGGGCACCGCGACGGTGGCCGGCGGCTCCTTCCCCCTGACCGCCAAGGGCAGCGACGTGACCGGCGTCCCCGCGGCCCTGGCCATAGTGGGCCTCGCCGCGCTCGTCGCCGTCTTCGCCGTCCGCCGCGCCGGCCGTCTCGTCGTGGCCGCGCTGCTCACGCTGTCCGGCGCGGGCATCGCCGTCGCCGCCCTGCTCGGCGCGTCGGACACCGCCGCGCTCGACGAGCAGGCCGCCCGCGCCTCCGGCGACACCTCGGCCGCCGTGCACGCCCTCAGCCACACCGCGTGGCCGTTCGCCGCGGCCGCCGGCGGCGCGCTGATCCTGTGCGCCGGGCTGCTCGCCCTGCGCTACGGCCGCCTCTGGCCCGCCATGTCCGGCCGCTACGAGCGCTCCGGCGCCCCCCGCCCGCGCCGTGCCGCCCCGGCCGTCGACCCGGACCGGCCCGAGGACCTGTGGAAGGCCCTGGACCGCGGCGAGGACCCCACCGGCACCGGCCCGGCCTGACGGCCGGCGGCGAGATCCGGCCGACCCGGCCCGGGTGTGGCGAAAGAGACGCGACCCCGGGGCCGGAGCGGCGCACGCGTACGGGACAATGGACGACGAGCGTCAGGCTCACACACGTACACGGCTACGAGGAGCAAGCAATGGCGGACAGCAGCCACGGGCACGGTCACACCCCGGCCGCCTGGACCGGTGTCATCATCGCCTTCATCGGTTTCACCGTCGCGGGTGCCTTCATGGTGATGGCCAACCCGATGGGCTTCTGGGGCGGCATGGCCATCGTGGTCCTCGGCGGTGTCGTGGGCGGCGTGATGCGCGCGATGGGCCTGGGCATGCCCAAGGCGCAGCCCCTGAAGATGGCGGAGGGCGCCGCCAAGGCGAAGCCGAAGGCCGCCGCGGCCACGCGCGAGCCGGTCGCCGCCGAGAGCTGATCCGGCCCGGCCCGGCACGGCACCACAGCGAACTTCGTCGAGGGGCGGCCCGCCGGCCGCCCCTCACGCGCGTCCGCACCCCGTGCGGGGCACAATGCGAGACGTGACCCCCGACTCCCGGACGGCGAACCCCGCCCGCCGCACCACGGCACCGGTCGCGGCCCGGCTGGCCGTGCCCGCCGGGGTGCTGGCGGCCGTCGCCGCGGCCTTCGCGTACGTCGGCGCCGTGGACCCCAACGAGCCAGGCCACTATCCCGCCTGCCCGCTGCTGCGCCTGACCGGCCTGTACTGCCCCGGCTGCGGCGGGCTGCGCAGCGCGCACGCCCTCGTGCACGGCGATCTCCCGGCCGCCCTCCAGGCCAACGCGGTGGCGGTCGCCGGGTACGCGCTGTTCGCCGTGGCGTGGACCGTATGGGTGGTCCGGGCGGCCCGCGGCCGGCCGTTCCGCGTCGACCCGCGGTCCGCGCACCTGTGGGCCGCCGGCGCGTTGGTGCTGGTCTTCACCGTTGTCCGGAACCTGCCGTTCGGCGGCTGGCTGCATCCTTGATCACCGCACTGATGTCCAGGTAGTGGGACCGGCGTCAACCGGATGCGAAGCCTTCGCCTTCCTCCGGATACCATCGCCATGACCATAGGTTCCGACCGACCGCTGTGACAGTCAGCCGACTGGAAGGGGGCCGCTCGCGTGAGTGTGCTCGACGAGATCATCGACGGAGTCCGTGCCGACCTCGCGGAACGGCAGGCGCGCGTCAGCCTCGACGAGCTCAAGGAGCGCGCGGCGAAGGCTCCCGCGGCCAAGGACGGGGTGGCCGCGCTGAGGGGCGACGGCGTCAAGGTGATCTGCGAGGTCAAGCGATCCAGCCCGTCCAAGGGCGCGCTGGCCGCGATCGCCGACCCCGCGGGCCTCGCCGCGGACTACGAGGCGGGTGGCGCGGCCGTCATCTCCGTCCTCACCGAGGAGCGCCGCTTCGGCGGCTCGCTCGCCGACCTGGAGGCGGTCCGCGCGCGCGTGGACATCCCCGTCCTGCGCAAGGACTTCATCGTCACCTCCTACCAGCTCTGGGAGGCCCGCGCCTACGGTGCCGACCTCGCCCTGCTGATCGTCGCCGCCCTCGACCAGCCCGCCCTGGAGTCGCTGATCGAGCGGGCCGTCTCCATCGGCCTGACCCCGCTCGTCGAGGTCCACGACGAGGACGAGGTCGAGCGCGCGGTCGACGCGGGCGCCAAGATCATCGGCGTCAACGCGCGCAACCTGAAGACGCTGGAGGTCGACCGCGGCACCTTCGAGCGGGTGGCCCCGGAGATCCCGGACAACATCGTCAAGGTCGCCGAGTCCGGCGTCCGCGGCCCGCACGACCTGATCGCCTACGCCAACGCCGGCGCCGACGCGGTCCTGGTCGGCGAGTCGCTGGTCACGGGCAAGGACCCGAAGACGGCCGTCGCCGATCTGGTCGCCGCGGGCGAGCATCCGGCACTCCGGCACGGCCGGGGCTGAGGTTTCGCTAGGCTGACCGACGATGACGTACACACTCACCGCGCCGATGGCCCGGGACCCGTACGCCCGCCTCGCGCGCGGCTGCCGGCCCCGTGGCTGCCGTGCCCCCGCCCGCCGGGTGCACGGCCGCCGGGTGCGGTACGTCATCGGTGACGAGCCCGGGCAGGTCAACGGCCGCCGATGGCAGCGCCCCCCTCAGGGGCGCGGGGGCTCTGTCTGACATGCGGCTCCGCCGCATGCGCGCGACCAGCCACAACGGTCGCGCGGCCGGCTGACCGTCTCCGCCCCCACGGCGACAGTGTCTTTTCACCACACTCACCGTGAGGCTCACGCATGCCCAGCAACTTCTTCATCCCCGACCCGGAGGGGCAGGTTCCGGGCCCGGACGGCTACTTCGGCGCGTTCGGCGGCAAGTTCATCCCGGAGGCCCTCGTCGCGGCGGTCGACGAGGTGGCCGTCGAGTTCGACAAGGCCAAGAACGACCCGGAGTTCGCCCGCGAGCTGGACGACCTCCTCGTCAACTACACGGGCCGCCCGTCGGCGCTCACCGAGGTCCCCCGCTTCGCCGCGGAAGCGGGCGGAGCCCGGATCTTCCTCAAGCGCGAGGACCTGAACCACACCGGCTCCCACAAGATCAACAACGTGCTCGGCCAGGCGCTGCTCACCAAGCGCATGGGCAAGACCCGCGTCATCGCCGAGACCGGTGCCGGCCAGCACGGCGTCGCCACGGCGACCGCCTGCGCGCTGTTCGGCCTCGACTGCACCATCTACATGGGCGAGATCGACACCCGGCGCCAGGCCCTGAACGTCGCCCGGATGCGCATGCTCGGCGCCGAGGTCATCGCCGTGAAGTCGGGCAGCCGCACCCTCAAGGACGCCATCAACGAGGCGTTCCGCGACTGGGTCGCCAACGTCGACCACACCCACTACCTGTTCGGCACGGTCGCGGGCCCGCACCCCTTCCCGGCCATGGTCCGCGACTTCCACCGGGTCATCGGCGTCGAGGCCCGCCGCCAGCTCCTGGAGCGCGCCGGACGCCTGCCCGACGCCGCGATCGCCTGCGTCGGCGGCGGCTCCAACGCCATCGGCCTCTTCCACGCCTTCATCCCCGACGAGTCCGTCCGCCTCATCGGCTGCGAGCCCGCCGGGCACGGCGTGGAGAGCGGCGAGCACGCGGCCACCCTGACCGCGGGCGAGCCCGGCATCCTGCACGGCTCCCGCTCCTACGTCCTCCAGGACGAGGAGGGCCAGATCACCGAGCCGTACTCCATCTCCGCCGGCCTGGACTACCCGGGCATCGGCCCCGAGCACTCCTACCTCAAGGACACCGGCCGCGCCGAGTACCGCGCGGTCACCGACGACGCCGCCATGCAGGCCCTGCGCCTGCTGTCGCGCACCGAGGGCATCATCCCGGCCATCGAGAGCGCCCACGCCCTGGCCGGCGCCCTGGAGGTCGGCCGGGAACTCGGCGAGGACGGGCTGATCGTGGTCAACCTGTCCGGCCGCGGCGACAAGGACATGGACACCGCCGCGCGCTACTTCGGCCTGTACGACACCGACGCCGAGGTCGCACAGGACGCCTCCGGCACCGCCGAGATCGAGGGGGACGCCAAGTGAGCGGGAACATCCGGCTGCTGACCGACACGCTCGCCGCGGCGAAGGCCGAGGGCCGCGCCGCCCTCATCGCCTACCTCCCGGCCGGGTTCCCGACCGTGGACGGCGGCATCGACGCGATCAAGGCCGTCCTCGACGGCGGCGCGGACGTCGTCGAGGTCGGTCTGCCGCACAGCGACCCGGTCCTGGACGGCCCGGTCATCCAGACCGCCGACGACATCGCCCTGCGCGGCGGCGTGAAGATCGCCGACGTCATGCGCACCGTCCGCGAGGCGTTCACGGCCACCGGCAAGCCGGTGCTCGTCATGACGTACTGGAACCCCATCGACCGCTACGGCGTCGAGCGGTTCACCGCCGAGCTGGCCGAGGCGGGCGGCGCGGGCTGCATCCTGCCCGACCTGCCCGTGCAGGAGTCCGCGCTGTGGCGGGAGCACGCCGAGAAGCACGGGCTCGCGACCGTGTTCGTGGTGGCGCCCAGCAGCAGGGACAAGCGGCTCGCCGAGATCACGGCGGCGGGCAGCGGCTTCGTGTACGCCGCCTCCCTGATGGGTGTCACGGGCACCCGCGAGTCGGTCGGCACGCAGGCGCAGAACCTGGTGGAGCGCACCCGCGCGACCACCGAACTGCCGGTCTGCGTCGGCCTCGGCGTCTCCGACGCGGCGCAGGCCGCCGAGGTCGCCGGTTTCGCCGACGGGGTGATCGTCGGCTCCGCCTTCGTCAAGCGGATGCTGGACGCTCCCGACCACGCGGCCGGTGTGGAGGCCGTCCGCGTGCTCGCGGGCGAACTGGCGAAGGGCGTGCGCGGACAGGCGTAGCGGACGGGGAGTGACGGACCCGATCGTCGTACGGGTCGCTCGAACGGGTGGACCTGGAGCCGGGGAGGCGCGCTGCGCCTCCCCGGTTCGTTCTGCGGGGTGTGAGCGAGAAAAACCGTGACGAAAAGCGCACCGCCCGGGAACGGCTGGCGGCGGAGCGCGAGAAGCAGAAGGCCGCGGAGAAGCGGCGCCGAGGGCTGATCGTGGGCGCGAGCGTCGTCTGCGTGCTGGGCCTCGCGGCGGTGATCGGCGTGGTCGCCGCCAACGCGGGCAAGGACGACGGGGGTGACAGCGCGGGCCCGGTCGTGGCGCCCTCGGGTGCCAACGGCGAGGACAGCCTCGTCATCCCGGTCGGCGAGAGCGGAGCCAAGTCGACGCTCACCGTCTGGGAGGACTTCCGCTGCCCGGCCTGCAAGTCGTTCGAGAGCAACTACCGCTCGACGATCCACGAACTGACGGATGCCGGCCAGCTCAAGGTGGAGTACCGCCTGGCCACGATCATCGACGGCAACATGGGCGGCAGCGGCTCCCGCACCGCCGCCAACGCGGCGGCCTGCGCCCAGGACGCCGGGAAGTTCGTCGAGTACCACGACGTGCTGTTCGCCAACCAGCCCCCCGAGACCGACGACGCGTTCGCCGGGACGGACAAGCTGATCGAGCTGGCGGGCAAGGTCGACGGCCTGGACACGCCCGCGTTCCGCACCTGTGTCGAGGACGGCACGCACAGCGCCTGGGTCGACAAGTCCGCCCAGGCCTTCAACAAGGGCGGCTTCAGCGGCACCCCGACCGTCCTGTTGAACGGCCGGAACATCTACCAGGACCAGACGATGACCCCGGCCAAGCTCAAGCAGCAGGTGCAGGAGGCCGCCAAGGGATGACACCGGGCACCGGCCCGTTATGGACCCGTAGCCGGGCTGCCCGACGCCGGGCCGGTCCGGCACGGTAGCGTCGACCCTGCCATGGAACTTGCCTACATTCCCAGCCCGTCGCGCGGGGTGATCCACCTCGGCCCCATTCCGCTGCGCGGCTACGCGTTCTGCATCATCATCGGTGTCTTCGTTGCCGTCTGGCTCGGCAACAAGCGGTGGATCGCCCGCGGCGGGAGGGCCGGCACGGTCGCCGACATCGCTGTCTGGGCGGTGCCGTTCGGCCTGATCGGCGGCCGGCTGTACCACGTCATCACGGACTACCAGCTGTACTTCAGCGACGGCCGTGACTGGGTGGACGCCTTCAAGATCTGGGAGGGCGGCCTCGGCATCTGGGGCGCGATCGCGTTCGGCGCGCTCGGCGCGTGGATCGGCTGCCGTCGCCGCGGCATCCCGCTGCCCGCCTACGCCGACGCCGTCGCCCCCGGCATCGCCTTCGCCCAGGCGATCGGTCGCTGGGGCAACTGGTTCAACCAGGAGCTGTACGGGCGCGAGACCGATCTGCCGTGGGCGCTGCACATCACCTCCACCGCCGACGGCCGGATGCCCGGGTACTACCACCCGACCTTCCTGTACGAGTCGCTGTGGTGCGTGGGTGTGGCGCTGCTGGTGATCTGGGCGGACCGGCGCTTCAAGCTGGGCCACGGCCGCGCCTTCGCGCTGTACGTCGCGGCGTACTGCGCGGGCCGGTTCTGGATCGAGTACATGCGCGTCGACGACGCCCACCACTTCCTGGGCCTGCGGCTGAACAACTGGACCGCGCTGTTCGTCTTCCTGCTCGCCGTGGTCTACATCGTGGTGTCGGCGAAGAAGCGGCCGGGCCGGGAGGGCGCGGTGGAGCCGGGGGCCCAGCCGTCCGACGGCGGCACGGAGGCCAAGTCCGTGGAGGCCGGGGACGGCCCCGGGGGCGAGAAGGCCGAGATCGCCGAGAACACCGATACGGACAAGGCCGAGCAGACGGGCGAGGCCGGGACGTCCGAGAAGGCCGGGACGTCAGAGGACCGAGGCGCCGCGGGCGAGGCCGAGTCGGCGAGGAAGAGCTGACGGCGGCTCCTGCGTACGTCACCGAGGGCGCCCGGAGATCTCCGGGCGCCCTC
>NZ_MUND01000451.1:16982-17444 GCF_002154375.1 Streptomyces glaucescens
CCGCCGCGTCGATGAACGTGCCGTCCTCGAGGGCCTGCGCGCCCCGCTCCCGGGTCGCCGCCTTCACCACCGTCTCCGCCTGCTCGATCTCCTCGGGGGTGGGGAGGTAGGCCCGTTCGATGATGGGCAGTTGGCGGGGGTGGATGGCGGCGCGGCCCAGGAAGCCGAGGGCGCGGCCGTGGGCGCAGGAGGCGGCCAGGCCCTTCAGGTCCCGGGTGTCGAGGTGGACCGACTGGGTGGGGGGAGGCAGCCCGGCCGCGCGGGCGGCGACGACCACCCGCGAGCGCGGCCACTCCAGGCCCGCGTCCTCCCGTACGCCGAGGTCGGCCCGGAGGTCGGCCTCGCCGAGCGCGATACCGCGCAGAGCCGGGTGGGCGGTGGCGATGGTGTGGGCGTGCTCGATGCCGAGGGCCGACTCCAGCAGGGCGTACAGGGCGGGCGCGGTGCCCTCGGCCGGGGCGG
>NZ_MUND01000452.1 GCF_002154375.1 Streptomyces glaucescens
GCCCGTCGTCACCACGCGCTCGGGCTGGGGCGCCGACGAGTCACTGGTCAAGGACCCGGCGACCTACACGACCGACACCAAGGCGGTGTTCGCCCACCACACCGCCGGCACGAACGACTACACCTGCGAGCAGTCACCCGACATCATCCGCGCGATCTTCCTCTACCACGTGCAGAGCCAGGGCTGGAACGACATCGGCTACCACTTCCTCGTCGACAAGTGCGGCACCGTCTTCGAGGGCCGCGCGGGCGGCATCGACAAGCCCGTCCTGGGCGCGCAGACCTACGGCTTCAACACCGACACCGCCGGCGTCGCCGTCCTGGGCAACTACAACGACGCGCTCTCCTCACCGCCCGTGCGCGAGGCGGTGGCCGCGGTCGCCGCCTGGAAGCTCGGGCTGTACGGGTACGACGCCGCCGGAAGCGTCGTGCTCACCGCGGCCGCCGACAACGGCAAGTACACCAAGGGCCAGAAGGTCACCCTGAACCGGATCTCCGGCCACCGTGACGGGTATCCGACCGAGTGCCCCGGCAACAACCTGTACGCCGATCTGCCGGCCATCCGTACGCTCGCTGCGGCGACGCAGGCGGGGTGACCTCGCGCGAAGTGTGCGGCACGCACCCTTCGCGGACGGGAGGCGGCTGCTGGAGCCGCTCCCCCGTCACGCCGTCGGCGTCAGGAGCCCGCCGTCTCCCGGATCCGCTGGAGCCAGGAGGCGCAGTCGGGTGAGCCCAGCAGGCCGGAGTGGCCGCCCGGGAAGGTGCGAAGGGTGAACGGGCCCGTCGTGGTGTGCTGCCACGCGGCGATCGTGTCGTCCGTGGTCAGCGGGTCCTCGGTGCCGCGCGCCGCCAGGACGGGGCAGTGCAGGCCGGGGACCGTGGCCGGGGTGAACTGCCACAGGAGGCGCAGGTCCTGGGCCGTCGTCTCGGCGACGACGGCTCGCCATTCGTCGGACGGGGCCCCGGCCAGGACGCCGGGATCGACACGGTCGAGGTAGGCCGCCGCCTCCGCCGGGCCCGCGGTGGCCTGCTCCGGCACCCGCAGCCGGCCGGGCCCGGCGGCGCCCACCGCCACCAGCGCGGCGATCTCGACGCCGGCCTCGCGCAGGCGGGCCGCGGTGGCGTAGGCGACGTACGCGCCGTAGCTGTGGCCGAACAGCAGCGGACGCACGGCGGGCCGTTGGACGATCTGTTCGGCGCAGGCCCGCACGACCGCGTCGAAGGAGGCGGCCGGGGCGCCGTAGTCCCGGCCGGGCCGCCCCGGATAGCGCACCGGCCAGGACGACCGGCCCAGCGCCTGGGTGAGGGGGCGGAACTCGGCTCCGAAGGAACCGGCGCCGGGGAAGAAGACGGTGGCGCTCTCGGTGTCGTTCATGACGCTCTCCGCAGGTCCGTGCCGGTCGTCCGGCTCCGCCGCGGCGCTCACCGGTCCGCGCCCTCGTACTCGGGCTCCCTCGTCGACGGGCGCCGGGCGAGGGCGGCGGTCACGAGCCAGACGGCGGCGAACAGCGCCCAGCACCACCACATGGGCGGACCGGCCAGGACCGTCACGGCGACCACCGTGACGGCACACAGCGCGGTGACCGCCCTGGGCGTGCCGCCGGGCCCGGCCAGCTTCGCGTACGAGGCCGCGCCCAGCCCGTAGAGCACGAAGTAGATACCGCCGGACAGCACGAAGAGCAGCTCGAACGACATGGCGCCCGTCGCGCCCAGCAGCGCGATCACGGTCAGGACGGCGCCGACCACCAGCACGGACGTCACCGGGTTGCCGTCCCGGTCGCGTACCCGGGCCAGCGGGCCCGGCAGGTAGCCGCTGCGTGCCATGCCGAACACCAGCCGGGACAGGGCCAGCACCGAGGCGCACACGTTCGCGGTGATGGCGGCGACGACCAGTGCCAGCGTCACCGGCCGGCCCAGGTCCCCGAGCGAGCGTTCCGCCAGCCGCAGCAGCGGGGCGTCGTCCAGGGCCTCGTCGCCGGGGGCCACCGCGCTGAACAGACCCAGCAGGACCAGCCCGTAGAGGGCCACCACGATGACGTAGGAGGCGGCGAAGATGCGCGGGATGGCGTCCGGGCGTTTGTGCTCCTCGAAGGTGAAGGCCACGGTCTCCCAGCCGGTGAAGGCGACGTAGACGGCGGTGAGGACGCTGCCCAGCTCCCCCAGCGGCGGTAGGGCGGTGCTCGGTGCCTCCACGCCGTGCGCTCCGAGCGCGACCAGCGCGGTGCAGGTGACCAGGACGAACAGGCCGAGCACCAGGGCGACCTGGACCCTCCCGGACACGTTCGCGCCCAGGCACCCGATCAGGGTGGCGGCGGCCAGGACGGCCACCGGGAAGAGCCAGGCCAGACTCGGTACGCCGGAGAACTGGGCGACGTAGCGTCCGCCGGTGATGGCGGTCGCCGGGATGCCGGCGACCAGCGCGAGGGTGGCCAGCAGTCCGGAGGACCGTCCGACGGGCCGGCCGAAGGCGACCTCGGAGTAGTGGGCGACCCCGGACGCCGACGGGTGGCGGCGCCCCAGCCAGGCATAGCAGTACAGCAGCGGGATGACCGAGACGGCGGCGACGGCCCACGGCAGCCATGCGGAGCGGCCCAGGTCCTGGTAGCTCGTGCCGGGCAGGATCATCATGCCGCTGCCGAGGATGGTGGACAGCGCGAGGAAGGTGCCGACGGTGCCGCCCAGCGACTTCTGCAGTCCGCTCACGCCGCCCCCTCCTCGGTGCGGGTGGCGGCGAGCACGCCGGCGAGGGCGCGGCCGAGGGCGGCGGTCCGGGCCGGGTCGAGGCTGTGCCCGCCGGGTACGACCGTCAGGTGGAACTCCCCCGAGACCCGGTGGGCCCAGGCGGCGCAGCGCTCGGGCGGGATGAACCGGTCGTCCCGGCCGCACAGCACGTGCAGGTCGGTGAGGCGGCCGGCGGGGCCGAACCGTTCGGCGAGGCGGTCGGCCACCGCGGCGTCGGCGCGCAGGCCGTGCGCGATCTCGGCCAGCATGTCCTTGTCGTCGAGTAACTCCGGGGGGAAGCCGTCGTGGGCGAGTACCTGTGCGATCTCGGGGTCGGAGAGCTGTGACATCGTCGGTATGCGTCCTGAGGAGTCGGGGCAGGGTGTGTTGATGACCAGTACCCCGATCGGCCGGGCGCCGTCGGCGTCGAGGGCCGGGTGCAGGCGGACGGCGGACAGTCCGCCCATGGAGTGCCCGGCGAGGACGATCCGGCGGGCTCCGCCGCGGTCCGCGGCGCGCCGGATCTCCTCGACGGTCCGTTCCTGCCACCGGCCCGAGTCGAGGTCGGGCACGGAGTCGGCGTTCGGCAGGGTGAGTGCGGTCAGGCCGTGGCGGGCGGCGGCGTCCTTCAGCAGGGTGAGAGTGACGCCGCCGCCCCCGGCGGCCGGGAAGCAGACGCACAGGTCCTGACCGGCGGTGGTCTCGCTCACGTGCCGAATTCCTTGGCGTCGACCACCTCGACCTGGAGTTCGGTCAGCCCGAGCATGAAGTTCGAGCGCAGCCGACGGGGCGGTGCGAGGACCGCGAACGCCTTGTCCCAGGCGGCCAGTTCCTCGAGGAAGGTCTGGATCTCCAGGGTGGCCGCGGGGGCACCGACGCAGCGGTGCACACCGGCCCCGAAGGCGAGTTGCTTGTTGTCGCTGCGGTCGATCAGGAACTCGTCGGGGCGTTCGAAGACGTCGGGGTCCCGGTTGGCCGACATGTTCCACAGGGTGACGAAGCTGCCGGCGGGGATGACGTGATCGCCGACCGGGAAGTCCTCCACCGCCAGCCGCTGCACGTAGCTGTTGGTCGAGGTCCACCGCAGGAACTCCTGGGTGGCCACGTCGCAGCCGACGTCGCCGTCGGCGACCCTGCGCCACTGATCGCGTTCCCCGTCGATGGTGTGGACGGTCAGGCTCGCGGTGTGCGGGGTCGTCTCGTTGCCGCCGACGGCGACGTTCAGGCCGTTGAGCACCGCGACGTCGCGGGGCATCGTGCCGTCGGCCACGCACTGGGCCAGGAAGCCGATCATGTCGTCGGTCCGTCCGGAGCCGAGCCGGTGCCCGATCAGGTCGTCGATGAACTCGAGCACCTCCAGCTGGGCGTCGACGAGCGCGTCCAGCGGGGAGGTGCCGGCGTACACCTCGTCGCGGTAGCCGATCATCGTCCGGGTGGCTTCCAGCAGCCGGTGGGCGTCCCCGGGGCCGATGCCGAACAGGACCTCCAGTACGCCCTTGGGCAGCTCCGGTGCCACGACGGTGCTGAAGTCGAGCCGGTCGCCCACGGACAGCTTCCCGAGGGCGTCGTGGATGTTGCGGCGTACCGTGCGGCCGACCCTGGCGAGCATCTCCCGGCTGAACCCGCTCGTCTTGATCGGTTTGCGGATGGCGGTGTGCGCCGGCTGGTCGGTGACGATGAGCATGCGGCCGGAGGCCGAGTCCTTCTGCGGCAGGTAGGAGCCGTCGACCATCGTTCCGTAGGACGAGCTGAGCCGCTTGTGGTCGACGTAGGCCGCGTAGATGTCGGCGTACCGGGTCAGCGCGTAGAACTGGTATCCGTCGTCGCGGCGGTGCACGGACACCGGGTGGTGGGCGCGCAGGTCGGCCAGATAGGCCCACGGGTCGTCGTCGGCGAAGAACTCCGGCGAGTACAGCGGGCTGTCCTCAACGACCAGCATGGGTGCCTCCGATCAGGTCGGCTATCCGGGCCGGGGTGCGGCCCTCGAAGAAGACGTGCCCCGGGACCTTGACTCCGGTGCGTTCCTTCAGCAGGGCGCGGCACCGCAGAACGGCCAGGGAGTCGACGCCGGCGGTGAAGATGTCCGTGTCGTCGGCGAGGTCCCGGTCGAGTACCGTGCGCACGCAGTCGGTGATGGCAGCTGGCGAGATGTCCGTCATGTCTCCTCGGCCTTGTCTGTCGTTCGGTAGTGGTCCATCAGGGTGGGGACGTCGACCTTGCCGCCGGCCCTGACCGGGTACCGGTCCACCAGGCTGATGCCGATCGCGGACGAGAAGTCCTGGACGACGGTCTCGATCCGCGACCGGGTGGCCGGGTCCCCGAGTGTGGCCGGGTCGGTCCGGACGAAGGCCACGGTGTGCCGTTCGTGCTGGACCACCCGGCAGTCCCGCACCCGGGGCAGCGCGGTGACCCGCTGCTCCAGGGCGGCGGTGTCGACCCGCATGCCGTTCACCTTGACCTGGCCGTCCAGTCGCCCGGCGAACACCAGGTTGCCGTCGCCGTCGGCGCGCACCAGGTCTCCGGTGCGGTACGACGGCTGTCCGTCCTCGTCGCGGAAGCGGTGCGTGAGGACGCCGTCGTCGAGGTAGCCGAGGCAGACGAACGGGCCGTTGACGACGAGTTCGCGGGCGTCCGGCGGACCGTCGTCCGGTCGGCGCAGGACCTGCCGGCACCCGTCCAGCGGGCGGCCGATGGGGACGGCCGGTGCGGTGAGGTCCTCGGGCAGCCGGTGGTGGTGGGTGGCGAAGGTGGCCTCGGTCGGCCCGTACAGGTTGACGAAGGTGGGGCGCAGGCCCGCCTGCCGGGCCTGCCGGTACGTCGACACCCGGAACTGCTCGCCGCCGCTGAACAGCCAGGGGATGTCCGCGACGGCCTCCGGCAGTACCTCGACGACCGTGGCGAGGACCGCGGCGGGCAGCAGCAGGCGGCCGATGCCGTACGTCCGCGCGAGGCCGGGCCAGGCGAAGACGTCGTCGTTGACGTGGGGCAGGCACACCACTCTCCCGCCCGCGGCCACCGTGCGCCAGGTGTCGAACCACCAGCCGTCGTAGGTGGGGGTGGCGAAGCTGCCCGCCGTGAGCCGGCCGGGCACGGGCACGTCCAGGTCCCGGCAGGCGAAGAGCGCGAGCAGGTTCCCGCGGCTGACGGCGACGGCCTTGCGGCTGCCGGTGCTGCCGGACGTGTGATTGACCGCGACGACGTCGTCGGGGAGCGGCTGCGGGCGCGGCCGGCGGGCCGGCCGTCCGGCGGGCTCGACCGACGGGTGCGCACCCACCGACACGGTGAGGGTGAGGTCGGGTCGTACGCGGTCGAACTCCCGGTCGGTGAGGGTGTGGTCGTCGGCGACGGCCACGGAGCCGGCCCGCCAGGCGCCCAGCTGTCCCGCGAAGCAGCCGAGTTTGTGCCGGGACCGGATGACGACCACGCGGGCCGGGCCGTGTGCGCGGACGCTCGCCTCGACCGCCGCGGCGAGCCGTCCGACCTGCGCCCAGCTGTACTCGGTGCCGTCCTCGACCCACACGGTGGACGCCGAGGACCACTGCCGGCCGTGCAGCAGCTCGTGCCAGGTGTCCGTCATGACCGCAGTCCCAACTCGTCGATGATCGCGCTGATACTGATGAGGCTCAGCCGGACGTCCCACTTGTCGGGCGTGGCGTCGGCGCCGAGGACGTCCAGCGCGTCGGGGCGGAAGACGCCACTGGCCGCGACGAGGTCCCGCCAGCGCGCGAGGGTCCGCTCGTCGGCGGTGTCGGTGAGTCCGTACGCCGTGAAGCCCTGTTTGGCGCGGTGCAGGATCCGGTCGGGCACGATGCCGGCGTAGGCCTCCTTCAGGCAGGCCTTGCCCTCGAAGTCGGCCATCTTCCGCTCGTCGGGGACGCCGAGCGCCAGGGCGACGACGGGGTTGCCGAGGAACGGGTAGCGGCCCTCCACGGAGTTCGCCATGAGCATCATGTCGCCGTGGTCGCCGAGGAGGTGTCCGCTCAGCTGCACGTACACGTCGGCGATCGACCGCAGCTGCATCCGGGTCAGGGCGGCGGTCTCCCGGTCGTCGAAGGGGATCAGCCGGTCCCGCCAGTACTCCCTGCCGGGCAGGGCGTCGAGCGCCCGCGGGGTGAGGCACTGTTCCCGCCGTCGGGCCGTCCTGGTGCGGTCGGTCTCCCAGCCGAAGTCGGCCCTCCCCCACGCGTGTTCGTTCTCGGCGTGCGGCTCGGGCGGGGTGCGGCGGGCGCCGTCGAACGCGTACGAGTCGTAGCCGAAGAACAGCTCGTCGGCGCCTTCGCCGGAGATCACGCCCTTGAGGCCGGTGAGCCGGACCTGGCGGGCGAGCATCAGGGCCGCGACGTTGTACGTCTCGCGCTGCGGATAGCAGCAGTGGCGCACCATGTCCTCGAACTCGGCGGCGACGTGGTCCGGGCTGCAGCGGATCTGGTGGTGCTCGCTGCCCACGGCGTCGGCGATCTCGCGCTGGAACCGTCCCTCGTCGAGGGTGACGTCGTCGAAGAGCACGGAGAACGTCCGGGCGGGCTTCTCCCGGGCCCGGGCCGCTTCCAGCACGAGGGTGCTGGAGTCGAAGCCGCCGCTGAGATAGGCGCCGATCTCGACGTCCGCGCGCAGCCGGTCCGTCACCGACCGTCCCACGGCCTCGCGGATCTCCTCCCCGGTGACGGGGCGGTCCGTCTCCTGGAAGTCCCCGTACCGCCAGTAGCGCACGGTCTCGGGGGGCCCGTCGCCGAAGCGGACCACGCAGCCTGGCGGTACGGCTCGCACGTCCTCGACCAGGGTCCTCGGCGCGACGATGTTGCCGAGCGCCAGGTACTGGTCGACCGCGCCGAGGTCGAGCCGCCAGGTGTGCGGCACGCTCCGCACGAGCGGTTTCAGCTCGGAGCAGAAGTGCACGTGGGTGCCGAGCACGGCGTAGAACAGGGGGCAGATGCCGAAGCGGTCCCGGCCCAGGTGGAGGCTGCCGTCGGCCCGGTCGTGGATGACGGTGGCGAACTGCCCGTCGACGCGGGCCAGGCCCGCGGGCCCGTAGCGGGCGAACAGCTCGGGCAGCACGGCGACGTCGACCCGGTTGTCGGGCGGGCCGCCGCCGAGCAGGGCGCGCAGCTCGGCCGCGTTGTAGATCTCGCCGTTGGTCAGGGCCGTGTACCGGCCGCTCGGGTCCTCGGCCGGCTGCCAGCCGTCCTTCAGCGCGGTCATCCCGAGACGGCCGAGCTTCGCCGAGAGCGTGGGTGTGTTCAGGGAGTAGGTCTCGTCCGGTCCGCGGTGGACCAGCCGGGCGTGCATCGCGGCGGCGACGGCCCGGTCCAGGGTCTTGTCCGGGGCGTAGGTCCCGCACAGGCCGCACATCGTGTCACACGCTCCGTTCCCGCAGCCGGTCGGCGAGGTCCCGCAGGTTCTCCGCGCGCAGCACGTCGCGGACGCCGGCGTCGGTCCAGCCGAGCTTCTTCAGGCCGCTGACCAGGGCGACGGCCGAGGCGGAGTCGCCGCCCAGCTCGAA
>NZ_MUND01000453.1:0-128 GCF_002154375.1 Streptomyces glaucescens
TCGGCGCGGAGTCGGCGCGGACTTTATAAAGCCCCTTTCCAAACCCCTTGTCGAAAGTCCCCCGTTCCCCATAGCCTTGCGCCGCGCCGGTGCCGTCGTGCCCGGTTCCGCACGAGCCGAAGGGACGA
>NZ_MUND01000453.1:172-20996 GCF_002154375.1 Streptomyces glaucescens
TCGGGATGATCACCGAGGTCGGGTTCGAGGACTCGGCGGGCGGGCGCCCCCGGGGCCTGGTCGCCGTCAACGCGTCGGGGGGCGCGTTGATCGGCGTGGACATCGCGGAGACGTACGTCCATGTCGAGCTGTTCGACCTGGCGCTGAACGTGCTGGCCCGGGCCGAGGAGGACATGCGGCCCGGCGAGAGCCGCCCCGAGCAGGTCGTCGGCCATGCCGCGGCGGCGGTCGGCTCGGTGGTCGCGCAGGCCGGCGTCGAGGGCGCCCGGGTGCTGGGCGTCGGGGTGAGCGTGCCGGGGCAGGTGGACCGGGACACCGGGGTCGCCGAGTACGCGCCCAACTGGGACTGGCACGACGTCCCGCTGCTCGACCTGCTCACCGAGCACATCGCCTACCCCCTCCACCTGGACAACCCGCTGCGCGCCTGCGCGGTCGCCGAGCTGTGGTTCGGGGCCGCGCGCGGGCGCGGGGACGCCGTGGTGGTGAACCTAGGGACCGGTGTGGGCGCCGGCCTGGTGCTGGGCGGCGGGCTGCACCGCGGGGTCAGCAACAGCGCCGGCGAGTGGGGGCACACCACCCTCGTGCTGGACGGGCGGCTGTGCCACTGCGGCAACCACGGCTGCGTGGAGACGTATGTCGGCGCGCCCGGGATCATGCTGAACCTGCGGGAGCTGAGCCCCGGCAGCACCCTGCTCCACCCGGAGGACCAGACCGCCACCGTGCGGGCACTGGCCCACGGGGTCGCCGCGGGCGATCCGGTGGCCGTGAAGGTGGTCCGGGACACCGCCCGCTATCTCGGCGCCGGTATCGCCGACCTGGTCAATCTGCTCAACCCCGAGGTGGTCGTGCTCAGCAGCTGGGTCGCGGCCACGCTGGGCGAGCCGCTGCTCGCCGAGGTGCGCGAGGCCGTCGCCCGGCACGCGCTCGGGCGGCCGCTGGCCGCCACCGAGATCGTCCTCTCCCCGATCCCCACCGACCCGGTGTGCCTGGGCGCGGCGACGTTCGCGCTGGAGGGCGCGTTGCGGTCGGTCGGACAGCGGGCCGCAGCACGACGCACGACACCTGCAAGGAGCCGTACCGCACCGCCTTCGTGACGACGGAAGGGATGCACGTTGCGCACCAGCAGATCGATCCTCGGGACGGCCGTGGCCGCACTGGCCGCCGCCGGAACCCTGATGTCCGCGCCCCCCGGTGCCGCCGCCGAGTCCCCGGCGGTGGCCGAGGTCTCCCCGCACGGCGCCCAGACCATCGACACATCGGCGCGTCCGGCGCCTGGTGGGTCAACGACCTGAAGAACTTCGACCCGCGGGTGCGGGCCCGGGTCGCCCGCCTGCCCGACGTCAGCGGGCAGGCGAGCGCGGACGGCAGCAGGGTGATCCTCTGCAGCTCACGGGCGGCGCCGACCAGGCCTGGTTCCGGCGGTAGCGGAGGAAAGTCCTGGTCCGCGCGGGGTGGTTACGGTCGTGCGGAGCGGGTGGCGGGCGGCGCTGGATCACCGGCCCGCCACCCCGGCACGTCCGGCATCCCGAACGTGGCACAACGTTTCGCACGGACTTCGTCCAACCCCTTGCCGAAGGCTTAGGTGAAGGTTAGCGTCCGGCACCGACCGCAGCCGCACTCGACAGACAAGGACGTCAGCATGCCGGCATTCAGCAACTCCTCCTGGGACCGCCGATCCGTCCTGCGGGCCGCGATGGGCCTGGCCGCCGCCGGCGGGCTGGCCGCGTGCGGCGGCAACAACGGCCGCGGCGGCGGCTCGGGTTCGGGCAAGCGGCTCGTCCAGTACTTCCACGCCTACGGCGAGCCGGGCACCGAGCAGGCCGTCAAGCGGTACGCGAAGGCGTACAGGGAAGCCGGCGTCACCACGCAGTGGATCACCGGCGAGAACTTCGAGAGCAAGCTGTTCTCGGCGCTGCTCACGGACAACGCGCCGGACCTGTTCGAGTTCCACCCGCAGATCCAGCTGGTCCGCAGCGGCCAGGTGGCCGACCTGACCGACCTCGTCGAGCCGGTGAAGGACGACTTCAACCAGGCCGACATCGCCTCGCACACGGTCGACGGGAAGATATACGGCATCCGGATGATCGACGACCCGCAGTTCTTCTTCTACCGCAAGTCCCTGTTCGAGAAGGCCGGCGTCGACGTGCCGACGACCCTCGACGAGCTGATCGAGGCCGCGGCCAAGCTCACCACGGACAAGGTCAAGGGCGTCTTCCTCGGCAACGAACTGGACGCGGTGATCCGCCCGCTGATCTGGGCGGCCGGTGCCGACACCCTCGATGAGAAGAACCGGATCGCCTACCACACCGAGGGGGTCAAGGAAGGGCTGGTCAAGCTGCGCAAGCTGTTCACCAGCGGCGATCTGCTGCTCGGCGCGCCGACCGACTTCTGGGACCCGTCCGCGCTCAACCAGGGCCTGACCGCGATCCAGTGGTGCGGCATGTGGGCGATGCCGCAGATGCAGCAGGCGCTCGGCGACGACCTGGGCATCTTCCCCTTCCCGAAGGTCACCGACGCCGGCGCGCCTGCCGTCTACAACGGCGGCTGGTCGATGTTCGTCAACGCCAAGGGCAAGAACGTCGAGGCGGCCAAGGAGTACGTGAAGTGGCTGTGGATCGACCAGAAGGAGTACCAGGAGGACTGGGCGCTCTCCTACGGCTTCCACGTCCCGCCGCGCGTCTCGATCGCCGAGTCCGCCGACAAGCTGAAGTCGGGCCTGCCCGCCGAGGGCGTCCGGCTGTTCGACGAGTACGGCCACTTCGACAACATCGGTTTCACCCAGGCCATGATCGACGCGATCGAGGACGTGGTCGCGGACTGCGTCCGCTCGGGCGGTGACCCGGAGGCCGCGCTCGACAAGGCGGACGGCAAGGTCGAGCGCGAGCTGAAGAAGCTCTTCGGATAGGCCGGCGGACAGGCAGCCACGTCATGTCGACCACCGCCACGCGCGATCCCAAGAGCCCCGCCCCGGCGACCCCGGCCACCCCGGCCCGGCGGCGACGGCGGCTGCGGGGCAGCAGCACCTTCAACTTCTGGCTCTTCACCGGCCCGTTCCTGCTGGGACTGGCGATCTTCGTCTACGTCCCGATCGGCTGGAGCCTCTGGCTCTCCTTCTTCGACGCCCGCTTCACGGTCACCCCGAGCGAGTTCATCGGCTTCGACAACTACCGGTACATGCTGACGAACGACGACTTCACGGGGTCGCTCGTCACCTTCACCGTCTTCGCCGCGTTCATCGTGCCCACCACCTGGGCGTTCTCCCTGGGGCTCGCCCTGATGGTGAACCGGCTGCGGTTCCTGCGGGCGTTCTTCCGGTCGGTGTTCTTCCTGCCGACGGCCGTGAGCTATGTCGCCGCCGCCCTCATCTGGAAGATGTCGATCTTCAGCGGGGTCCGCTTCGGCCTGATGAACACCGTCCTCGGCTGGTTCGGCGTCGACGACATCGCCTGGCTGGCCAGCCCCGACCCGCCCTGGTACTGGCTGGTCCTGGTCACCGTCCGGCTGTGGCTCCAGGCCGGGTTCTTCATGATCCTGTTCCTGGCGGCGCTGCAGAACATCCCGCAGGAGCTCTACGAGGCAGCCGCCATCGACGGGGCGAAGCCGGGCTGGCAGACCTTCCGGCACATCACCCTGCCGCAGCTGCGCGCCACGTCGACGGCCGTGATCCTGCTGCTCCTGGTGCAGGCGTACCAGGCCTTCGACGAGTTCTTCAATCTGCTGTCCAAGTCAACCTGGGGCCGTCCTCCCCTCGTCGAGCTGTACTACATCGCCCTCGGCGAGAACCAGGACTACGGCGCGGGCAGCGCGGGCGCCGTGATCCTGACGCTGCTGATCTGCGTCGTGACCCTGCTCCAGGGCAAGTTCCTGGGCTTCGGAAGGGGGGACGAGTCCAAGTGACCACCACGACCGACCGGCCGGCGGCACCGCGACGGGTGCGGCGCGGCGGTGTCATGGGCTCCGCCGGGCTGTACGCCGCGACCACGGTCGCCGCCCTGCTCTTCCTCGTTCCCTTCTACCTGATCGTCCGCAACGCGCTGATGACGGATCCGGAGATCACGGGCGAGGAGTGGAAGTTCTTCCCCACCGACATCCAGTGGGGCAACGTCACCGAGCCGTTCGACGATCCCACGGTGGACTTCGCGCGCTCGCTGTGGAACTCGGCGGTCGTCGGGACCCTGCACACCGTCGGCACGCTGCTGGTCTGCTCGCTGGCCGGATACGGCCTGGCCCGGATCCCGTACCGGCACGCCGACAAGATCTTCTACGCCGTGCTGGTCACCCTGATGGTGCCGACCGCCGTCACCTTCGTCCCCAGCTTCGTGCTGGTGTCGTCACTCGGCTGGGTGGACACCTACCGCGGGCTGATCGTCCCGGGCCTGTTCAGCGGTTTCACCTGCTTCCTGTTCCGGCAGTACTTCCTGGGATTCCCCAAGGAGCTGGAGGAGGCGGCGCGCGTGGACGGGCTCGGCCACTGGGGGGCGTACTGGCGGGTCGTCGTGCCCAACTCGCTGAACTTCTTCGCGGCCATCGCCACCATCACCTTCATCAGCGGCTGGAACGCCTTCCTGTGGCCGCTGGTCATCGGCCAGGACCCGAGCGCGTGGACCGTCCAGGTCGCGCTCTCCTCGTACATGACCAACCAGACCGTCAACTTCCATCTGATCTTCATGGCCACGGCCATTTCCATCCTGCCCCTGGTGTTCGTGTTCCTCTTCCTCCAGCGCTGGCTGGTCCAGGGGATCGCCCAGACCGGCATCAAGGGCTGAGCTAGGAGACCGATGTCTGTGCGCACGACCCCCGCGTCCGCCGATCACGTCGAACACGTCCCTCACATCGATTCCGTCGACTACGTCGAGGACGTCTCCCCCGGCCGCGGTTGCCTCCCGCCGCGCGCCTGGTACGCGTCCTCCGACGCGCCCGCCCTGTCGCTGAACGGCCGCTGGCGGTTCCGGCTGTCCGCTACGGCGGACGCCGAGGATCACTCGTTCGCCGAGCCCGGGTACGACGCCACGGGCTGGCCGGAGATCACCGTCCCGGGCCACTGGGTCCTCCAGGGCCACGGTGCGCCGATCTACACCAACCACCTCTACCCCTTCCCGGTCGACCCGCCGCGCGTCCCGACCGAGAACCCCACCGGCGACCATCTGCACGTCTTCGACCTGCCCGCGGACTGGCCGGCGGACGGCGCCGCGGTGCTCCGCTTCGAGGGGGTGGAGTCCTGCGCGCGGGTGTGGCTGAACGGCACGGAACTGGGCGAGTTCAAGGGCTCCCGGCTGCCGCACGAGTTCGCGGTCGGCCGTCTGCTGAGGACTGCGGACAATGTGCTGGCGGTCCGCGTCCACCAGTGGTCCGCCGGCTCCTATCTGGAGGACCAGGACCAGTGGTGGCTGCCCGGCATCTTCCGGGACGTCACCCTGCTGCACCGCCCCGAGGGCGCCGCGGGCGACTTCTTCGTGCACGCCTCCTACGACCACACCAGCGGCGCGGGCACCCTGCGGGTCGACTCCGAGGTGCCCGGCCGGATCACCGTCCCCGAGCTGGGCGTCGACATCGCGGCCGGCGAGCCGGTCACCGTCCCGGTGGAGCCGTGGACGGCGGAGACGCCCCGGCTGTACGAGGGGGTGCTGGCGACGCCGGGCGAGCGGGTACCGCTGCGGATCGGCTTCCGGACCGTCGTCGTGGAGGACGGCCTGATCAAGGTCAACGGCAGGCCGGTGCTGTTCAAGGGCGTCAACCGCCACGAGTGGCACCCGGAGCGGGGGCGGGCCCTCGACACGGCGACGATGCGCGAGGACGTGCTGCTGATGAAGCGGCACAACATCAACGCCGTGCGCACCTCGCACTATCCGCCGCACCCGGCCTTCCTCGACCTGTGCGACGAGTACGGGCTGTGGGTGATCGACGAGTGCGACCTGGAGACCCACGGGTTCACCGAGCAGGCCTGGCGCGACAACCCCGTGGACGACGACCGCTGGACCCCGGCGCTGCTGGACCGCGCCGCCCGCATGGTGGAACGGGACAAGAACCATCCGTCGGTGGTCGTCTGGTCCCTCGGCAACGAGGCCGGCACCGGGCGCGGCCTGACCGCCATGGCGGAGTGGATCCGCGGCCGGGACGGCTCGCGGCTGATCCACTACGAGGGCGACAGCGATTGCCGGGACACCGACGTGTACTCGCGGATGTACGCCTTCCACGACGAGGTCGAGAAGATCGGCCGCGGCCTGGACGGCGGCACCCGCAAGCGGCGCCGACTGCCGTTCGTGCTCTGCGAGTACGCCCACGCCATGGGCAACGGCCCCGGCGGACTCGCCGACTACCAGCGGCTGTTCGAGACGTACGAACGGCTCCAGGGAGGCTTCGTCTGGGAGTGGATCGACCACGGCATCCGGCATCCCCGGTTCGGCTACGCGTACGGCGGCGACTTCGGCGAGGAGCTGCACGACGGGAACTTCGTCTGCGACGGGCTGGTCCTCCCCGACCGCAGGCCGTCCCCCGGGCTGGCCGAGTACCGGAAGGTGATCGAGCCGGTCCGGATCGACGGCGACGGCGGGGACGGCACCGTCCGGGTCACCAACCGGCACGACTTCGCGGATCTGTCCTGGCTCGCGTTCGAGTGGTCGTACCAGGTGGACGGCGAGACGGCCGGGACCGGCCAGCTGTCCGTGCCCCCGCTGGCGCCGGGCGGGTCGGCGGAGGTGAAGCTGCCGCCGCGGCCGGCCGACGCGCCCGCCGGGGCGGAGACGCGGTGGACGGTGCGGGCGGTGACCGCCGAGGCGACGGCATGGGCGCCGCGGGGCCATGTGGTGGCCTGGGGGCAGGTGCCCGTCACCGGGCGGGTCGCGCCGTCGCCGGCGGCGGGCGCGCGGCCGGCCGTGCGCGAGGGGCGGCTGTCCCTGGGCCCGGCGTCCTTCGACGCGCGCACCGGCGCGCTGCGGGCCGTCGGCGGTGTGGCGGTGTCCGGGCTGCGCCTGGACGTGTGGCGGGCACCGACCGACAACGACAACGGGGCGCCCTGGCAGCCGGACGCCCGCTACGGGCTGCTCTGGCGCGAGCTGGGCCTGCACCGGATGCGGCACCGGCTGGACGGGGTGGAGGTGGGCGACGAGGCGCTGACGGTGCGGACGCGGGTGGCGCCGGCCGCCGCCGACATCGGGCTGCGCACCGCATACCGCTGGACGTCGGACGGCGACCGTGTGCAGCTCACCGTCTCCGTGACGCCCGAGGGCGACTGGAGGCTGCCGCTGCCGCGGCTCGGCATCCGGTTCGGACTGGCGGCGGCACAGGAGGTGACGTGGTTCGGCGGCGGGCCCGGTGAGGCGTACCCGGACAGCAGGGCGGCGTCGATGACCGGCCGTTGGCGGTCGACCGTGGACGATCTGCAGACGCCGTACGTCCGTCCCCAGGAGAACGGCGCCCGCGCCGACGTCCGCTGGGCGGAGCTGGGCGGGCTGCGGATCGAGGGCGACCCGGCGTTCTGGTTCAGCGCCCGGCGCTGGACGAACGAGCAGCTGGACGCCGCCGGGCATCTCTCGGACCTGACGCCCGGCGACACGGTGTGGGTGAATCTCGACCACGGTCAGATGGGGCTCGGCTCCCAGTCCTGCGGTCCCGGCGCGCTGCCGCGGTACCACCTGCGGGCCGAACCGGCCGTCTTCTCCTTCCTCTTCGAGGCGACCGGCTGAGACACCGCCGTCGGCCGGTGCCCGGTGCGGGCGCCGGCCGGCGGTCCGGGCCGTCCCGCGCGGTCAGTGGTCCGCGCAGCACGGGGTCGGGTCCGGGACCTCGAACGGGGTGAGCCGGCCGCCCGCGGCGGGCATGACGGTCAGCACCAGTTCGCCGCGCTGCCACTGGGGGCGGACGTGGTCCCGGGTCACCAGCGGCGTCTCCGGGTCGGGTGACCCGCCCGCCCCCAGCACGCTCACCCGGTCGATCGCGGAACGGGACAGCAGCTCCGCGACCGTCAGCGTGCCGGTGAGGCCGTCGGCGCCCGGGAAGAGCACCGCGCGCCCCACCGCGTCGGGGGCGCCGCCCGTCGCCTCGTACCCCTGGGCGGCCAGCCGTTCCCGGCAGCCCTCCGCGGACGTGGTGAGGGAGAGGGCGACCCGCGGCCGGCCGTCCCGCAGCAGGTGCGTGCAGCCGAACGTGTCCTCGGGGAGCGCGAGTTCGGCCGCCAGCCGGCGCAGCAGGTGGTCGGCCGCGCGCAGGTCGGTCAGCCCCGGGTCCACGGTGAGGACGTACGGCGGGACGTGGGACGGCCGGGCGGACGGGACGTCCGACGGGGCATCCGACGGGACACCCGATGGGACATGCAGCCCGGTCATGACGGCAGGACCCAGACCGGGTTGGAGTAGAACCACAGGTCGCGCCACGGGTCGGCGTCGCCGACCACGTCGAGCGCCGGGCCCGCCGGGTCGACGGCCGCGCCCATCGGGCCCACGGCGGTGCGGTTGCCGTCGGTGCCGCGCAGCCGGACGTAGACGGGGCGGTCGACCCGGCCGAGGTCGTAGGTGAGGCGGACGGTGCCGGTCGACTTGTTCACCTCGTAGGACCTGACCACCTTGGCGGTCGGGGCGGTGAAGGTGTCCTTGTCCGTCGCCTCGCCGGTCACGTCGCCCTGGATGACGTCGACCCGGGCCAGTCTCGGCACGAACCCGGCCCAGTTGGGGCCGCCGGCCAGGGCCACGTCCGCCGTCAGCGTCACCCGGGTGCCCTTCCGGACGTGCAGGGCGCCGCCGAGGGTGGCCCAGCGCCGGCCGCCCGCGATCCGGACGTCGAGGCCGCTGATCAGCTGGCCGTGGTCGACCCAGATGCGTCCGGCGCGGATGCCGTCCATGACGGCGGCGTAGGAGAAGCCGTCCGCGCCGACGTGGGTGCGGCTGTACTGGCCGGGCCAGTAGTCGCCCTGGGTGACGTCGATCTTCCCGGCGTAGACGGGGTCCGGGTGGCGGCCGTCGCGGTTGAAGTCGCCGCCCGGGCCGCGCGTCGTGGTGTCGCCGTAGATCTGGTGGGAGTCGGAGTTGGCGGTGATCCACCAGGGCTTGCCCTCGGCGAGGAGGCTGTCCCACAGGCCGCCGACCGTGGCGGTCATCCAGTCGAAGCCGCCCCAGGTGCGGTAGGACTCCGGCGGGTAGCCGGGGAAGGAGTTGGCGCTGGGGTTGTTGTCGTAGATGCCGCGGGCGCGGTTCATGCCGAGCGGGGCCGGGAGGCCCGCGGCCTGGTGACCGGGGGCGCCCTCGAAGCCGACGGCGATCTGGTGCTCGGCCGGGGTGGCGTCGCGCCACGCGCGGATCTCGTGCGGGGAGTCGACGCCGCGCCGCGCGGGGTGGTTGGCGAGCATCAGCGCGTCCTTGACCTTGCGGGCCCGCACCTGCTCGGCGAGGAAGCTCAGGCCCGCCACGGCGAGCGCCTCGTTGGCGGGCGTGGAGTCGGTGGCGCCCTTGACGCTGCCGTCGTAGTCGGTCTCGAACTGCTTGAGAACGGCGACCTCGTTGCGGCCGGGGTGCACGAAGACGGTGCCGTGCTCGGCGGCCGGGATGTTCCACTCCAGGCCCTGGAAGACGAGGGTGTCCTCGTAGGCCGCGCGGGCCGCCTTGATGTCCGGGTTGACCTTCTCCACGCCGATCTTGGCGTGGGTGGCGCTGCCGTGGTCGGTGATGACCAGCCAGTCCATGCCGTGCCGGGCGCCCTGGCGTACCTGGTCGACGACGCGGTACTTGCCGTCGCTGCTGTACTGGGTGTGGATGTGGTGGTCGCCCGCGAGCCACAGGAAGCCGTCCCGCTTCCGGCCGCCCGCGGCGGTGCTCGCGGCCTTCGCGGCGTTCGTGGTGGCGTTCGCGGGCTGCGACTGCGGCGTGAGCACGCTGGCCGCCGCCAGGCCCGCGCCGAGCAGTCCGGCGCGGCGCAGCAGCGAGCGGCGGGACTGCTGTTCGGGGGTCAGGGCCTCGTCGGGGACGGTGGTGTCGAAGGCGGCGGGCAGGGCCGCGTGGTCGTGCGGGTGGTCGTGGTCGTGGTGATGGTGGTGCCCGTGGCCGTGCTGGTGGACGTGCCCCATGGTGTGCCTCCTCGATGCCGCTGCCTTCCGCGGCCGCCTTCTTGGGCGCGCAGCCGCGCCGCGTCAGGAGGATCGGCGTGGAAGATGAATGGGGCAGGACTCGGGGGTGAGCGCCAGGGATACCGGACACGGCCGCTCGTCGGGACTTTCACGGTTTCCCCGATCTCCCTTGCCCGGCGGCTCTGTTGGCCGGAAGCTGAGCACCGCTCACTTCTCCCCCGCCCTCCCCTGAGGTGCCACGCCTCCCTGCCCCCTGATCTGAGAAGCCACGCCTCCCCCTGGAGACGCCATGCGAAGACTGCTCGGCACCCTCACCGCCGCCGTCCTGGCCACGACCGGGCTCGTCACCGCCGGCCCGGCGCCCGCCGCGGCTGCGGCCGCAGATCCCTTCGCCGTGTCCGCCGCGGCGGCGGACACGGGCTCGTTCACCGTCCTGACGTACAACATCGCGGGCCTCCCCCTCGGCCTCGGCGACAGCGACCCGGAGACCAACACCCCGCTGATCGGGCAGCGGCTCGGCACGTACGACATCGTCAACGTCCAGGAGGACTTCAACCACCACGCGGCCCTCTACGCCCACGACACCCACCCGTACCGGACGGCGACCAGCGGCGGCGCCGGGTTCGGTGACGGCCTGAACACCCTCTCCGACCTGCCCTTCGAGGACTTCCAGCGCGTCGACTGGAACGACTGCGCCGGCACCGACTGCCTGACCCCGAAGGGCTTCACCCTCGCCCGGGTCCGGCTCGCCGAGGGCGTCTTCGTGGACCTCTACAACGTGCACACCAACGCCGACGTGACGGACGCGGCGCTGGCCGCGCGCCGTGCCAACGTCGCGCAGCTCTCGGACTTCGTCCAGGCCAACTCCGCGGGCAACGCGGTGATCGTCATGGGCGACACCAACACCCGCTACACCCGCGCAGGCGACACCATCCGCACCCTGGCGGCGGAGAACGGCCTGACCGACGCCTGGGTGCGGCTGGTGAGGGGCGGTACGCCTCCCGCGCAGGGCGGCGAGCCGCTGGTCTGCGACGCGACCGAGCCCGCCGACGACTGCGAGGTGGTGGACAAGATCCTCTACCGCGGCAACGGCCTGCTGGACCTGACCGCCACCCACTACCGCAACGACTGGGCGGGCTTCCTGCGTTCCGACGGCGAGCACCTGTCCGACCACTTCCCGCACACCACCGGCTTCTCCTGGACGCTCGACCCGGCCCTGCGCGCGAGCGACTTCTTCGGCGGTCCGCACGGCACCGCCTTCACCGACGCCGACGACCTCCCGCGGGCCCTTGCCCCGCGCACCCTCACCCTGCGCGGCGGCGCCCGCCTGGACGCCGTCGCCCTGACCCACGCCGACGGCACCGTCCTGTCGCACGGCGGCACGGGCGGCACGGCGACGTCGCTGACGCTGGGCGCGGGCGAGCACCTGACGTCGGTGCGGCTGACGCGCGGCCAGAAGGACGGCCGGACCCGGGTCTTCTCGGCGGCCTTCACCACCGACCGGGGCCGCACGCTCGCCTCCGGCACGCCCACCGCGGACGCGGCCACGTTCACCGCACCGCCGGGCCGGCAGATCGTCGGCTTCACCGGCCGTGCGGGCGCCGAGATCGACAAGCTGGGTGTGCTGTACGCGCCGATCGGCTGAAAGTCCCTCGCCACCCACTCCCTGGCTTCACTAGGCTTTTTCCTAGAGCCCCTAGGTGAAGTCAGGGAGGAGCGCCGTGCCCCGTGCCGGTATCACCGCGGACCGTCTCGTCACGGCCGCCGTCGAACTCGCCGACGAGGCCGGGTTCGAGAACGTCACCCTGTCCGCGCTGGCACGCCGCTTCGGCGTCAAGGACGCGAGTCTGTACTCGCACGTCAAGAACCTTCAGGACCTGCGCACCCGGATGGCGCTGCGGGCCGGCGGCGAGCTGATCGACCGGATCGCGGCGGCCGTCGCCGGACGCGCGGGCAAG
Source organism: Streptomyces glaucescens (assembly GCF_002154375.1). Taxonomy (GTDB): domain Bacteria; phylum Actinomycetota; class Actinomycetes; order Streptomycetales; family Streptomycetaceae; genus Streptomyces; species Streptomyces glaucescens. The sequence continues at coordinate 12,182 of NZ_MUND01000453.1, forward strand.
GACGCGCTGGCCGCGTTCGCGGGCGCCTACCGCGCGTACGCGCTGGAGCACCCCGGCCGGTACGCGGCCACCCAGATCCGGATCGACCAGTCCCTCCTCGCCGACTCCCCCGCCCTGCGCCGCACCGCCGAGATCACCTACGGCATGCTGCGCGCCTACGGCCTCGACGAACCCGACCTCACCGACGCCGTGCGCCTGCTGCGCGCCACCTTCCACGGTTACTGCGTCCTGGAGGCCGGCGGCGGCTTCGGCGCCCCCCGTGACGTACAGCAGTCCTGGAACCGTGCCGTCGACGCCCTGCACACGGCCCTGACGCACTGGCCCCGCGAGGAGAACGACCACCCCCATGAGTGACCACGACGTGTGCGGCGACGGGCCCGTCCTGCTCGTCGTCCCCGGCGGCACCGGGCACCCGATGGGTCTCGGCCCGCTGACCCGGCGCCTCGCCGAGCGCTTCACGGTCGTGACGTACGACCCGCTCGGCCTCGCCCACGGGCGGCTCGGCCGGCCCGTCGCCGACCAGCGGGTCGAGGAGTGGAGCGACGGCGCCCGGGACGTGCTGGAGGCGGTGCTGCCCGACGGTGAGTCCGCGTACGTCCTCGGCACCAGCTCCGGCGGCATCGCCGCGCTCGACCTGCTCGCCCGGCACCCCCGGCGGCTGCGGCACGTCGTCGCGCACGAGCCGCCGTGCGTGGCCGCCCTGCCCGACGGGGCCCGGCAGCGGGCCGCGTTCCGGGAGGTGTACGACACCTACCGCGCCGCGGGCCCGGCCGCCGCCGCGGAACGCCTCGCCGCCACGCTGGAGGAGCGGACACCGGACGCCGTGCCCGATGGGCAGCCCCTCACCCGCGCGGAGGAACTGTCCCAGCCGATGGCGCTGTTCCTCGCGCACGTCCTGGTCCCCTTCACCTCCTACGTCCCCCACCTGACCGCACCGGCCGCCGCCCGCCTCACCCTCGCGGCGGGCGACGGCTCACGCGGGCGGCTTCTGCACCGCACCGCGCGGGTCCTCGCCGAGCGGACGGGCGGCGCCTTCGCCGAGTTCCCCGGCGGTCACCTGGGAGCCCTGGAGCACCCGGAGGCGTTCGCCGACCGGCTCGCGGACACACTGGGTCACCCCGCGGCGGGCCGGCCGGCCAACGCCCGCACATCGTCGTAGGACGGCACCGCACCCCGCGGCACGCGCCCCGCGCGGATCTCCCCGACCGCCTCCACGGCCGCACCCAGCGCCCGCCGGTACGGCAGCGAGCCGAGGCTGATCCGGCGTACACCCAGGTCGGCGAGGTGGGCGACGGTGGGGCCGTGGGGCGCGTACAGGATGTTGAGGGGGACGCCGCCGAGGTCCGCGACCAGGGCGGCGATCCCGGCCGGGTCGCTGAGGCCGGGCACGAACACACCGTCCGCGCCCGCCTCGACGTAGGCCGCCAGACGGCGCCCGGTGCCCTCGCCGTCGCCCAGCCAGTACGTGTCCGTGCGGGCGTTGACGAAGAGGCCGGGGGCCGCCGACTTCACCGCCGCGATCTTCTCCGCGTGCCGCGCGGGCGAGCCGAGACCGTCCTCCAGGTTGATCCCCGCGGCCCCGACGACGGCCAGTTCCCGGGCGAACTCCGCCACCTGCTCCGGGTCGTCGGCGAAGCCGCCCTCCGCGTCCACCGACAGCAGGAACGGCTCCGCGCCCAGGGCGAGGGCCAGACGCAGCGTCTCGTCCCGGGTCGCCGCCGTACCGTCCGGCAGCCCGGCCGCCGCCGCGACCCCGAGACTGGTCGTACCGATCGCGGGGAAGCCCTGTGCCGCGAACAGCCGCGCGGAGGCGTGGTCCCAGGCGGTGGGCAGGAGGAGGGGCGGTCCGCTGTGGTGGAGTTCGGCGAAGGCGGTCGGGCCGGTGGGCGTTTCGGTCATGTCCGCACGGTAGGCGCGGATCCGTTCGGTACCGGCCGAAGCGTCCGCGCCAGGACCCGCGCCGGGCGGGCGACCGGACTCACACCGGGCGTACGTCCGCCCCGTCCGCGTCCAGCCGGACGCGCAGCGCGGGCCCGTGACTCCAGCGGACCTCCAGCTCTCCGGCGCCCTCGTCCACCCGGACGGTGACCGTGTCGGCGAGCGGCACGGGGTCCGGGTCGGCGGTGAGGCGGGCGAGGGCGACGAAGAGGGTTCCGTTGCCGGGGGTGCCGTCGTTGCCGGGGACGCCGTCGCCCTCCGTGGCGCCGTCGTTGCCGGGGGCCCGGTCGCCGCCGGTGACACCGGTCAGCGTGTCGGACAGGCCGTGCAGCGGGAGCAGTTCGGCGCGCAGGCCGTCTCCCGCGGCCCATCCGGTGACCCGCACCGGCGTACCGGGCGCCGGCCCCGTCACCAGGTGTGCCCGCACCTCGGCGGCCCCGTGCGCGAGCACGGCACTTGTCACCCGTGCTCCCCCGCCCGCCGAGTGCCGCGACGCCGCCCAGCCGTCGCCCACGCCCAGCGGCACGATCTCCGTACGGCTCGGATCTCCGCCGACGATGACGCTGTTGTCGTACGCCGGGTCGGGCCGTGTCGCCGTCGAGTAGGCGAGGCGGGTGTAGTGCGGGTCGTAGCGGACGTCCTCGCTGCCGTGGTTGTGCAGGCGGACCAAGCCGTCCGAACGCGTCGACTGCAGCAGCCAGTTGGGCGGGCCGACGGGGGTGACGGCGTCCTCCCGCTCCGCCGGGCCCGGCTCCTCCTCGGCGGTCCACACGGCGTGGTCCGGGGGCAGGAGCAGGCCGAGGAAGCCCTTGCTCGCCCAGTAGGGGGAGGCGGGGCCGGAGTAGCCCTGCAGGACCGATGTGTCGGGGCCGTGCCAGCCGAGGGTGAGCAGGCCGTGCTCGTCGACCGCGCCCCGGTCGAGGAAGTACTTCAGGGCGCCGGAGGCCAGCCGGCGGGTCTCGCCGGGCGTCAGGGGTGTATGGCCGGTGAGGCTGCCGAGCCAGAGGGGGGCCGTGGTGGCGAAGCGGTAGGTGAGGGAGCGGCCCTGATGGACGGGGGCGCCGTCGGCGCCGAACAGCCGGGCGTAGTCGGTGAGGTGTACCGACAACCGTCGGCCGTATGCGGTCAGCAGTTCACCGTCGTCCGCCAGCCACGCGTGCAGCACCGGATACAGGTGCATCGCCCAGCCGTTGTAGTAGTCGAACTTCCGGCCGTCGCCGTCCGTGTACCAGCCGTCGCCGAGATACCACTTCTCGATCCGCTCCAGACCGCGGTCGATCGCCGCCCCGGACGCCTGCGTCTCGTATCCGATCTCCTGGAGGAAGCCGCCCACGGTCACCGGGAACAGCTCCCAGTTGCAGGGCCAGGCCTCGGCGTGGAGCGCGTCCGCGAGCCAGGCCGCCGCGCGCTGCCGCACCGGCTCGTCCAGCCGGTCCCACAGCAGCGGCCGGGTCAGCCGCAGCGCCAGCGCGATCGACGCCGCTTCCACCAGCGGCTGGGTGCGGCTGCGCACACGCGGCCAGACGCCCGCGGTGCCGGCCGCGAGTCCGTCGGCGTAGCGCTGCAACGCCGTCTCGTCCCGGCAGAGGGCCGCCAGCAGCAGGGTCCGGGCGTAACCCTCCAGGCCGTCGGAGAGGCGGCCGGACCGGCTCTCCCGGTCGCCGGGGAGGTGGTAGAGCGCGAAGTCCCCGGTGGCGTACGGCTCCACGGCCGCGAGCAGCGCGTCGGCCGCCGCCTCCCAGTGGGCACGGGTGTATCCGGTGTACGGGCTGAGCGTGCGGTCCTCGGGGGGCAGCTGCATCGGTCCTCTTTCTCTCCTGCGCGGTTCGGGCGTGGAGGGCTCCCGCAGGTCACCACGGATCGAACAGCCTGGCAAGCGCTTTCACAGTGCTCGGGTGACGAAAAATCGAACGACGCGCGGGCGCCCGGGCGTCGATACTCCACGGGTGGCCACCCTGAACGTCGTCGACGGAACCGAACACGGCCCCTCCCCCCGGGCCCCCCTGTCCGCGCTCGCCGGACGCACCTTCGACGCGATCCCGCCGCCGGCCCTGGTCCTGCTCGGCATCGTCAGCGTCCAGGTGGGCTCCGCACTGGCCAAGCACCTGTTCGGCGCCGTGGGCAGCTTCGGGACGGTCGCGCTGCGGCTGCTCTTCGCGGCGGCGGTGCTGATGCTGCTGTGGCGGCCGACGTTGCGCATGAGTCGCCGCGCGTGGACAGTCGTCGTCGGCTACGGCGTGATCCTCGCCCTGATGAACCTGTGCTTCTACCTCGCGCTGGAGAGGATCCCGCTGGGGATCGCGGTGACCATCGAGTTCCTCGGACCGCTGACGGTGGCGCTGGCCGGCTCCAGGCGATGGCTGGACGCCTTCTGGGCCCTGCTCGCGGCGGGCGGAGTGGTCCTGCTGATGGGCGGACGCGGCGACCTCGACCTCGTCGGCTTCCTGTTCGCCCTCGCCGCAGGCACCTTCTGGGGCCTGTACATCCTGGTCGGCGCGGCGCTGGGCCGGCACACCACGGAAGGCAACGGCCTGGCCCTGGGCATGGCCGTCGCGGCACTGGTGGCCGTGCCGTTCGGCGTGGCCGAGAGCGGAACGGCGCTGATCCAGCCGTGGGTGCTGGCGGCGGGGCTCGGCGTGGCGCTGCTGTCGTCGGTGATCCCCTACTCCCTGGACCTGGAGGCCCTCCGCAGGATGCCACCGCGTGTGTTCGGCATCCTGATGAGCCTGGAACCGGCGATGGCGGCCCTCATCGGCCTCATCGTGCTCCAGGAGTCGCTGCACTGGTCGCAGTGGCTCGCGGTGCTGTGCGTGGTGGCGGCGTCGGCGGGAGCCACCCGCGGGGCGCGCCCGGAGGACTGATCCGGGGCGCTGCTCTCCCGAGTGGGTCCCACCGACCGCCCTGCGCGAGTGGATCCCCCGCCCACGCGCTGTCCGCGCGCACCCGGTCCGGCCGGCAACCCTCCCGGAGGCGGTGAGGTCACCTCACGCGACCGCGGTCCCCTCCAACTCGACCATCAGGTCGGGGAGGGCGAGCCGTGTCACCCCGAGCATCGTGGTGGCCGGCGCCACCCCGGCGGCGCCCAGACGCGACGCCAGCACGCCGTAGCGCTCGAAGAGCCGGTCGACGTCGGTGGTGTAGACGTCGAGCCGGATCAGGTTCGCGAGGGACATGCCGGCCGCGCCGAGCACGGCCTCCAGGTTGTCCATGGCCAGCGCCAACTGCGCCGCCATGTCACCGGCATGCCGGGGCTTGCCGTCACCGCTCATCGCGGCCTGCCCGGAGCAGTACAGGGTCCGGGTGTGCCCGGAGACGATCTCACCCTGGCTGTAGCCCAGTTGCTCCGACCACGTCCACGGGTTGACCGTCGATCGCTCCATCGCCACATCAGCTCCATTCGGTTCGGGCGGTGCGGACGTCCGAAGGCTCGGCGGCGCACCGGCTCCGGCGTCACGGTGAACCAGCCTCCCCGCGAATCACGACATCCTCAGTCACGTATGTCGCTAGCGTTCCTCGTATGCGTGCCGACCGGTTGATCTCGTTGGTGCTGCTGCTGCGTCGGCACGGCCGGCTGACCGCGGCCGCGCTGGCCCGCGAGCTGGAGGTGTCCACCCGCACCGTGCTGCGCGACATCGAGGCGCTGTCCGCGGCCGGCGTCCCGGTCTACGCCGAACGCGGACGGCACGGCGGCTTCGCGCTGCTGCCCGATTTCCGGACCGATCTCACCGGGATGAACCACGACGAGGCGCTTGCCCTGCTGGTCGCGGGAGCGGGGCGCGCGGAGCAGGTGTTCGGCCTCGGCTCAGCGCTCGCTTCGGCCATGCGCAAGGTGGCCGACGCGCTGCCCGAGGGCCATCGGGCCGCCGCGAGCGACGCGGCCCGGCGGCTGCTCGTCGACCCGGAGAGCGATCTGCTGTCCCGCCGCCCGGCCACCGAGGAGCTGCCCGGCACCACGATGATCGAGGTGCGGCGCGCGGTGCTCGCCGGCCACAGGCTGCGCATCCACTACGCGGCCACGGGCCAGGCGCCGCAGTGGCGCACCGTGGACCCGATCGGCCTGGTCACCGTACGCGACCGGGGCTACCTGCTGGCCACCCGGTCCGGCGCGGACCGCACCTACCGGCTGTCACGGGTGCTGGCCGCCGAGGAACTCCTCGAACCGGCACAGCGGCCGGAACGGGTCGACCTGGACCGGGTCTGGCGGGAGCGCTGTGCGCAGTTCCTGTCCGGCGACCACGTCACCGTGCTGGTGCGGGTGGATCCGGCGCGGTGGGAGGAACTGGTGAGCACCGCACTGGCCGTCCGCGCCGAGGAACCCGACGCGGACGGCCGGCTGCGGCTGGAGGTGACCTACCAGGACGCGCGGCACGCCGAATGGGCGCTGTGGCAGCTCACCACGGACGCGGAAGCCCTGGCCCCGCAGTGGTTGCGCACCTCCCTGCGCGACCGCGCCGCCGCGCTGGTCTCCTGCTACGGAGTGCCGTCCTGAGAGGTGCCGCATGCCGAGGAGTGCCCGTCCTGAGAGGTGCCCGCTGCGAGCCGCCGACGGCGCGGTGGGGGCCGTCGGCCCGAACCTGGGGCGCCCCGGTTCCGGTCGGGGTGCCCCAGGGGCTCATTCCGCGCGGACGAGGCCCCGCGGCACGAGGTGCTGGGCGAGGAGTTCGTCGCGGACCAGGGCCGCGTAGACCGTGGCGCCGTGGACGGAGGTGTGGGTGTTGTCGCGCTTCTCGTTGGTGAGGTACAGCGCCTTGGACGCCTCGGTGCCGAGCGATTCCACGACCGCCTTGGTCTTCGCCGTGAGGTCGATCAGCGGCACCCGGCGGTCGGCGGCGACCGAGCGGATGACGGCCGGGTGGTCCACGCCGAGGCCGTTGACCAGCAGTGCGGTGTTGTTGTCGAGCGTGCCGTCGGAGTTGAACCAGCGGCGGACGATCGGGGTGACGAGGACCGGCTCGCCACCCTTCGCGCGGACGCCGTCCACCAGGGCTTCGAGGTTGGCCCGGTAGGTGACCCCGTCGGTGGTCTTGTCGTTGTGGGCGAGCTGGATCAGGACCAGGTCGCCGGGGCGGACGAGCGGCTCCACGGTGGCCCAGAGCCGGGGGTCCTGCCGGTAGGTGACCGTACTCTCGCCGGAGTCGGCGTGGTTGGCGACGGACAGGCCCTTGCGGAGGTACTGCGGCAGGTGCTGGCCCCAGCCGGCGTACGGGTCGCCGGGCTGGTCGCAGACGGTGGAGTCGCCGACGAGGAAGATCTGCCGGGAGTGCCGTGCGGGGGTGACGCGGATGCCGGCGAGGGCGGGGGCCGAGCCGCCGATGACGAGGTCCAGGCCCGCGGTGCCGGCGGGGCCGGTGGGCTCGCCCTCGGGGGTGCGGACGTCCACCGTGAAGCTGCGGGCGACGCGTTCGCCGGCCGGGGCGGCGGTCTCGGGGAGCAGGGCGCGCCGGGTCTCGCCGGTGATCCGGGTGCTGGACGCGGTGTCGCCGCCGAGCAGGACCTTGACGTCGTAGGTGCCGGGCGGGACGTCGAAGCGGCAGGTGCCCGCGGCACAGTTCGCGATGCCGGGCGCGGGCGCGGCGGTGCCGGTGTGGGCGGTACCGGGGTCGGCTGCGCCGGCGCGGGCGGGTCCGGCGTGGGCGGGTCCGGTGGACAGCGCGGCCCCCAGGGTGACGGCCGCCAGCGCGGCGATACTGAAACGTCTCATTCCCGGCTCCTCGATCCCGACGACGTGGTCTGGCGGAGGACCGTACCGCTTCCTGCAAGCGCTTTCTAGGCCTGGAGCGGATTTACTCCGGGTTCCGACTCTCCTGCTGTGAAAGCCCTTTCGTGAAATCGATTCAACTGTCACTCTGCCTGTCACCCGCACCCCCGCACCTCCCGAAGGAGGCACCCCGTGTCCGCATCCGCGCACCGCCCCGTCGGCCGCCGCACCCTCGTCCTCGGCACCGCGGCCGCCGCCGGCGCGGCGGCCCTCGGCGGTCCGCCGACGGCGACCGCCGCGTCCACCGCGACCACAGCTGCCTTCGGCTGGAGCGACGAGGGCACGCACTACCGGGTCGACACCGGCGCGAACCTGGTCTTCAAGGTGAGCAAGTCCAACGGCGACCTGACCTCGCTGGTCTACCGGGGCACGGAGTACCAGGGCTACGGCGGCAAGAACTCGCACATCGAGTCCGGCCTCGGCAGCTCCACGGTCACCCTGCGGCAGTCCGGGTCCACGATCCTGATCTCGGTCGCGTACGGCACGCTGCGGCATTACTACGCGGCCCGCAGCGGCGAGGACAACGTCTACCTGTGGACCGAGAAAGCCGACGACTCGGTCACCGCGACCCGGTTCATCCTGCGGGTGAAGGCCGGGCTGTTCCGCAACGACGAGCCCGACTCCTACACCTACGCCCCGACCGCCATCGAGGCCTCGGACGTGTTCGCCAAGCCCGACGGGCAGACCCGCTCCAAGCACTTCTCGAAGCTGCGTGTCACGGACTACACCCACGTCGGCTGGAGCAGCGGCGGCGTGGGACTGTGGCTCGTGCGCAGCAACCACGAGAAGGCTTCCGGCGGCCCGTTCTACCGCTCGCTGCTGCGCCACCAGAGCGCCGACGGCGGCGGTCTGTACGAGATCCTGTACTACGGCCAGAACCAGACGGAGGCCCAGCGCTTCGGCCTCCAGGGCCCGTACGTCATCGCCTTCACCGACGGCGGCGCACCCTCCCCGTCGCTGTACCCCGGGACGCTCACGACCCCGTGGGCGGACTCGCTGGGCATACCCGGGTATGTCGGCGCGAGCGGGCGGGGGCGGGTGGCCGGTGTGGGAATCATCGGGCGGGACACGGCGTACCCGTACACGGTGGGGCTCGCCAACGCGGCGGCGCAGTACTGG
>NZ_MUND01000454.1 GCF_002154375.1 Streptomyces glaucescens
GACGAGCCGTATGTGGTGCTGCACCCGGGCGCCGCCGTACCGGCCCGGGCGTGGAGTCCGGCGCGGGCGGCGCGGGCGGTGGCGGCGCTGGCCGCCGAGGGGCACCGGGTGGTGGTCACCGGGGGGCGCGGGGAGCGTGAGCTGACCGCGCGGGTGGCGGGGCGGCACGCGCTGGACCTGGGCGGGGTCACGGACCTGCGGCAGCTCGCGGGGGTGCTGGCCCGGGCGCGGGTGGCGGTGACCGGGAACACCGGTCCGGCGCATCTCGCCGCGGCGGTCGGCACTCCGGTGGTGTCGCTGTTCGCCCCCGTGGTGCCGGCCGAGCGGTGGCGGCCGTACGGGGTGCCGTTCGTGCTGCTGGGTGATCAGCGGGCGGCCTGCGCGGGGACGCGGGCGCGCCGCTGTCCCACGCCGGGACATCCGTGCCTGGACGGCATCGGGGACGCCGAGGTGCTGGCCGCGGTGGCCGAGCTGAGCGGCGGCCGCACGACCGACCGACCGGTCGGGATGAATAACTTGACGGAGACAAGAAAGACGGCTCACCAGACAACTGTGACAAAAGGGGCAAGCGAGCAAGGAGTGACCGGGTGAACATTCTCCTGTGGCATGTGCACGGCTCCTGGACGACGGCGTTCGTCCAGNNGCCCGGACGGCCGCGGTCGGGCCCGCACCTTCTCCTGGCCCGCCTCGGTGCGCGAACTGCCCCCCGACGAGCTGCGCGAGGCGGAGGTCGACCTGGTCGTCCTCCAGCGTCCGCACGAACTGGAGCTGGCCGAACGCTGGCTCGGCGGCCGGCGCCCCGGCCGGGACGTACCCGCCGTCTACCTGGAGCACAACGCCCCGGACGGCGGCGTACCGGACACCCGGCACCCGTTCGCCGACCGCGACGACCTCACCCTCGTCCACGTCACCCACTTCAACCGCCTCTTCTGGGACAACGGCTCCACCCGCACCGAGGTGATCGAGCACGGCATCGTCGACCCCGGCCACCGGTACACGGGCCGGCTCGCCCGCGCGGCGGTCGTCGTCAACGAACCCGTACGGCGCGGCCGGTACACCGGCACCGACCTGCTGCCCGCCCTGGCCGAGGCCGCGCCGCTGGACGTCTTCGGCATGCGCACCGAAGGACTCGCCGCCCACCTCGGACTGCCCGGGGATCGCTGCCGGGCACTGGACCTGCCGCAGAACGAGCTGCACGCGGCGATGGCCGAGCGGCGGCTCTACGTGCACCCGGTGCGCTGGACCTCCCTCGGACTGTCCCTGCTGGAGGCCATGCACCTGGGCATGCCGGTGGTGGCGCTGGCCACCACGGAGGCCGTGGAGGCCGTCCCGCCCGGCGCGGGCGTGCTGTCCACCCGCCCCGAGATGCTGGCCGAGGCCGCCCGCCGCTATCTCGCGGAGCCCGAAGCGGCGGCCGAGGACGGGGCACGGGCCCGCCAGGCGGCCCTCGGACGGTACGGGCTCAAGCGCTTCCTCAACGACTGGGAGCGCGTGATGACGGAGGTGCGCTCATGACGGCATCGGTCGGTTCCCTGACCGCAGCACCGGACGCCGGCGGCCCCGGCTCCCTCGACATCGCGCTGGTCTCCGAGCACGCCAGCCCGCTCGCCACGCTCGGCGGGGTGGACGCGGGCGGGCAGAACGTGCACGTCGCCGCGCTCGCGGGCGCGCTCGCCGACCGCGGGCACCGGGTGACCGTGCACACCCGCCGGGACAGCCGGGAGCTGCCCGACCGGGTGCCGCTGCGCGACGGGGTCGAGGTGCACCATGTGCCCGCCGGGCCGCCCGAGCCACTGCCCAAGGATGAACTCCTGCCCCACATGGACGAGTTCGGGCGGCAGCTGATCCGGGTGTGGCGGTCCCGGCCGCCCGATCTGGTCCACTCGCACTTCTGGATGTCCGGCCTCGCCGCGCTGCACGCGGTGCGCGCCCTCGACCTGCCGCTGCTGCACACGTATCACGCGCTCGGCACGGTCAAGCGCCGCCACCAGCAGCTCGCCGACACCAGCCCGCCGCAGCGCATCGCGCTGGAGACCGAGGTGGGCCTGGGCTGCGACCGGGTGATCGCCACCTGCCGGGACGAGGTCGCCGAACTCGCCCGGATGGGCGTGCGCTCCGACAAGGTGAGCGTGGTCCCCTGCGGGGTCGACACCGAGCTGTTCACCCCCCAAGGTCCGGCCGCCCCGCACGGCCCCCACCCCTACCGGCTGCTCCAGCTGGGGCGGCTGGTCCCGCGCAAGGGCGCCGCGGTGTCCATCGCCGCGCTGGCCCTGCTGCCCGACACCGAACTCGTGGTGGCCGGCGGCCCGCCCGCACACGGGCTCGACGACGACCCGGAGGTACGGCGGCTGCGGGAGATCGCCCGCCGGGCCGGTGTCGCCGACCGGGTCCGGTTCACCGGCGGAGTGCCCAGCCGGCAGGTGCCGACGCTGCTGCGCGGCTCCGACGTGGTGCTGTGCCCGGCGGACTACGAGCCGTTCGGCATCGTGCCGCTGGAGGCCATGGCCTGCGGCGTCCCCGTGGTGGCCAGCGCGGTCGGCGGCCAGCTCGACACCGTCGCCGACCCCGGCACCGGCCGCCTCGTGCCGCCGCGCGACCCGCGGGCGCTGGCCCGGGCGGCCGCCGATCTCCTCGGCCGCCCCGAGACCCGCCTGGCGTGCGGCGCGGCCGGCCGCCGCCGGGTGCTGCGCCGCTACACCTGGGCGCGGGTCGCCGCCGAGACCGAGGCGGCGTACTGCGCCGTCCTGGAGGCCGCGCCGGCCGTGACGGAGGTGGTCTGAGCGAGCGCCCGGGGAAGCACCGGCCGCCAGGGCTCCGAGGGAGCACCGACCGCCCGCCTGTCACCGCTGCGAGCACCGACGTTCGAAGGAGGTGCGGGTTCCGCCGCCGTCGTCCCGAGGCGGTACGCCCGACCAGCATGAGCGAATCCCCTGCACTCGCCGCCGCCCGGCTGCACTGCCGGTCCCTGGAGCAGGCCCTCGTCCGGCTGCGCACCGACGGCCTCGGCCGGCTCGCGGACTGGGGCGGCCGGCTCGCCGCCGTCCTGCCCGCCGGCGGCCGGCTGCTCGCCGCGGGCAACGGCGGCAGCGCCGCCCAGGCCCAGCATCTGACCGCCGAACTGGTCGGCCGCTACCGGCACGAGCGGCCCGCGTTCTCGGCGATCTCCCTGCACGCGGAGACCTCCAGCCTCACCGCCATCGGCAACGACTACGGCTTCGACCAGGTGTACGCCCGGCAGGTCGCCGCCCACGGCCGCCCCGGGGACGTGCTGGTGCTGCTGTCCACCTCCGGCCGCAGCGCCAACCTGATCGGCGCGGCCGTCGCGGGCCGCCGGGCCGGGCTGCGGGTGTGGGCGCTGACCGGGCCCGCCCCCAACCCGCTGGCCGAGGCCGCGCACGAGGCGCTGTGCGTCGAGGCGGACACCACGGCCACCGTGCAGGAGGCCCACCTGGTCGCCGTGCACCTGCTCTGCGAGGGTTTCGACGCGGCCCTCGGCACCGAGGCCGCCGTCCGGGAGCGGGCCACCGTCGCCGGGAGGATGCCGTGACGGGGCCGCGGCGGCTGGTGGTCGTCGGGGACGTGCTGCTCGACGAGGACGTCGAGGGCGTCGCCACCCGGCTGGCCCCGGACGCGCCCGCACCCGTCGTGGACGTCACCGACGACCGGCGCCACCCCGGCGGGGCCGGCCTGGCCGCCGCGCTGGCCGCCCGCGGCGGGCGGGAGGTCGTCCTGGTGACCGCGCTCGGCGACGACGCCGCCAGCGAGGCCGTACGCCGGCAGCTGCGCGGCCGGGTCCGGCTGGTGGAGATCCCGCTGCGCGGCACCCTGCCCGTGAAGACCAGGGTGCTGGCCGGCGGCCGTCCGCTGGTCCGCATCGACCGGGGCGGCGGCGAACCCGGACAGCCCGAGCCCGGGGAGCCCGACGAGGCGGTGCGCACGGCGCTGGCCGAGGCGCACGCCGTGCTGGTCGCCGACTACGGCCGGCACACCGCGCGTGCCGTACGGCGGCACCTGGAGGCCGTCGTCCCGCGCACCCCGCTGGTGTGGGACCCGCACCCGAAGGGCGAGGCGCCCGTGCCGGGCGCCCGGCTCGTCACACCGAACGCGGCCGAGGCGCGCGGCCTGTGCCCCGGTGACGGGGAGTCGCTGCGCGCGTACGCCGAGCGCGGCTCGCGGCTCGCGGACCGCTGGCAGGCGGCCGGGGTCGCGGTGACGCTCGGCGAGCGCGGGGTGCTGCTGACCCGGCCCGCCGGGGGCACGCCGATGCTGGTCCCGGCGCCGTACCGGGCGGGCGGCGATCCGTGCGGCGCGGGCGACTGCTTCGCCGCGACGACCGCCGCCGCGCTCGCCGACGGGGCGCTGCCCGAGGAGGCGCTGCAGCGGGCGGTCGCCGAGGCCGCCGCGTTCGTGGCGGCGGGCGGCGCCGGGAACCCGGCGCTGTGGCGCACCGAACCCGACCCGCCCGTCCGGCAGGCCCCCGCGACGGACCCGTTCGCCGTCGCCGAGCGGGTACGGGCGCGCGGCGGCACCGTCGTGGCCACCGGCGGCTGCTTCGACCTGCTGCACGCCGGGCACGTCGGGCTGCTGGAGAGCGCCCGGCGGATCGGCGACTGCCTCATCGTGTGCCTCAACTCGGACGCCTCCGTGGCCCGCCTCAAGGGCCCCGGGCGTCCGATCAACCCGGTGGCGGACCGGGCGAGGGTCCTCCAGGCGCTCGGCAGCGTCGACGCCGTCGCGGTGTTCGACGAGGCCACCCCGCAGGAGCTGCTGACCCGGCTGCGGCCCGACGTGTGGGTGAAGGGCGGCGACTACTCCGTGCAGGAGCTGCCCGAGGCGGAGACGCTGCGCGCGTGGGGCGGGCAGGCAGTGGTCCTGCCGTACCTCGACGGCCGGTCGACGACGATGCTGGCCCGGCGGGCCGCGCGGGCCGCCG
>NZ_MUND01000455.1 GCF_002154375.1 Streptomyces glaucescens
ACGCCCGGCTGCCGAAGCAGATGGCGGCGCTGCGCCGGATCAGCGCGCTCGCCCACGTGCCGGGCGTGACCGACCTGGACCCGTCGCTGACCGTGGGCGAGCACCTGCGCGAGCGGGTGCTGCTCCAGCGCCGGTTCGGTGACTCCCTGCGCGGGCTGCTCAGGCCGCGCGGGGAGCGCCGGGGCGAGGCCGCGCTGCGCATCGACGCCGCCCTGACCGCCGCGGGGCTCGACCGGGACGCCCTGCCCAAGGGCCTGCGGACCGCCGTACGGGACCTGGAGCGGCTCGAGGCCCTGCGGCTGTCGGTCGCCCTCGCGCTCATCGGCCGCCCGCGGCTGCTCGGCGTCGACGACACCGACCTGAAGCTGTCGGAGGCCGAGCGGGCCGAGGTCTGGGCGCTGCTCCGGTCGCTCGCCGCGGCCGGGACGACGGTGCTGGCGGTGTGCAGCGAGGCACCCGAGGACGCCGTGGCGGTGTCCACGCGCGCGGCGGAGGCGTCCGGGGCCGACGGGGACGGCGTACCGCCACGGGCCGGGGAGACCGACGAGACCGGGGAAACCGGCGAGACCGACGAGGCCGGGGAGACCGGGGAGACCGGGAGCGCCGAGCCGAACGGGTCGGCCCCGGAGCCCGGCACCGGGTCCGAGCGAGCCGACCGGGCCGACCGGGCCGAGGCCGCCGCGCCCCACGAGACGCCCGACCACCCCCAGGCCGACGACGAGGTGAAGGAGACGGCCGATGCGGTCGCCGAAACTGGCCGCGCTTGAGCTGCGGCGCTTCGCGCGGGGCAAGCTGCCGCGCGCCGCCCTGGTGGCGCTGTTGCTGCTGCCGCTGCTGTACGGGGCGCTCTACCTGTGGTCCTTCTGGGACCCGTACGGCCGGCTCGACCGCATCCCGGTGGCGCTGGTGAACGACGACCAGGGCGCCACGGCCGGCGGTAAGAAGCTGAACGCGGGCGACGACATCGTCGAGGGGCTGCGCGAGAGCGAGGTCTTCGACTGGCACGAGGTGAGCGCCGCCGAGGCACGCGCGGGCGTGGAGGACGGCCGGTACTACCTGTCGCTGACCATGCCGGAGGACTTCAGCGCGCGGATCGCCTCCAGCTCCGGCGACCTTCCCGAGACGGGCGCGCTCCAGGTGCGCACCAACGACGCCAACAACTACATCGTCGGGCAGATCTCGCGGACCGTGTTCAGCGAGGTGCGCACGGCGGCGTCCACCAAGGCGTCGCGGTCGTTCCTGGACAAGATCTTCATCTCGTTCTCCGACATCCACGGCGAGACCGTGAAGGCCGCCGGCGGCGCCGACAAGCTCAAGGGCGGCATCGGGAAGGCGGAGAAGGGCTCCAAGGACCTCGCGGACGGCCTGAGGGACGCCAAGGACGGCAGCGGCGACCTGGCCAAGGGCCTGCGGAAGCTGCACACGGGCGCGGGTGACCTGGAGGACGGCTCGAAGAAGGTCGCCGAGGGCACCCAGACCCTCGCCGACAAGGTCAACGGGATCTCCGGCAAGGTGGGGCCCTTCCTGAAGGACAACGAGAAGTTCATCGGGGACACCGCCCAGTTCGTCGCCGACTCGGCCGGCACGATCCGCGACAACCTCGACAGCCTCTCCGAGACGGCCCCGGCGGCGGCCGAGCGCGCGCGTGAGGCGTCCGGCACCCTGGCCGGCGTCTACCGGACCCGCTGCGAGGACGCCGTGCTGCCCGACGCGGCCTGCCCCGACCTGAAACTGGCCAAGGGCGCCGCGGCCGACGTGGCGTCGATCGCCGGCGACCTCGACACGCTGGTCACCGAGCACGACAGCGACCTGAAGAAGCTCGACAAGCACCTGGCCACCCTCCAGGAGCAGGCCCAGTCGCTCGCCGACCGCGCGCCGCACCTGTCCGAGGACCTGGACGACGCGGTCCGGCGGATCAACAAGCTGAACGAGGGCGCCGGGAAGGTCGCCGCGGGCGCCGCGAAGCTCCACACGGGACTCGGCACCGCGAAGACCGGCTCCGTGGACCTGGACGAGGGCGTCGGCAAGCTGAAGACCGGCGCGGACGACCTCAGCGGGGGTATGTACAAGCTGGTCGACGGCTCGGTGAAGCTGGCGGACGGGCTGCACGACGGCGCGGAGAGGATCCCCGACTACGACGAGCGGGAGCGCGACCGGCGGACCGAGGTCATGGCGGACCCGGTGCAGCTCGCCTCGCAGTCCCTGCACCGGGCGCCCAACTACGGCACCGGTTTCGCCCCGTACTTCATCCCGCTGTCCCTGTGGGTCGGCGCGATGGTGGCGTACATGGTGATCCCGCCGCTGAACCGGCGGGCGCTGGCCGCGGGCGCCTCCGCCTGGCGGATCGCCCTGGCGGGCTGGCTGCCGGTGCTGGCGATCGGGGTCGCGCAGACCGCGGCGCTGATGGCGGTGCTGCACTGGGCGGTCGGTCTGCAGATGGCCCGGGCGGCCGGGACGGTGGGCTTCCTGTTCCTGGTGACGGGCTGCTTCGCGGCGATCGTGCAGCTGCTCAACGCCCGCTTCGGCGCGGCCGGCCGGATCCTGGTGCTCGCCCTGCTGATGCTCCAGCTGACCTCGGCGGGCGGCACCTACCCCGTGCAGACCAGCCCGGGCTTCTTCAACGCGATCCACCCCTACCTGCCGATGAGCTACATCGTGGACGCCTTGCGCAGACTCATCACGGGCGGCGGTCTCGGCCCGGTCTGGCAGGCCTGCGCGGTGCTCGCGGCCTTCACGGCGGGCGCGCTCGCGCTGACCGCCCTGTCGGCCCGCCGCCGCCAGGTGTGGACGCTGGACAAGCTGCACCCGGAGCTGTCCCTGTGACCTCGCATCCCGTGCCCGCTCCGGTGGCCGTTCCTGTGAGAATCGGGGCCATGGAAAGCAGCAGCGCCCCGTCGGGCGGCAGCACGCGCCGCGAGGCCACCCGGCAGAAGCTCTACGAGGCGGCCGTCACGCTCATCGCCGAGCAGGGCTTCTCGGCCACCACCGTCGACGAGATCGCCGAGCGGGCCGGGGTCGCCAAGGGCACGGTGTACTACAACTTCGCCAGCAAGTCGGTCCTCTTCGAGGAGCTGCTGCGGCATGGGGTGGGTCTGCTCACCGCTTCCCTGCGGGAGGCGGCGGAGCGGACCGAGCGGGAGGGCGGCAGCAGGGTCGACGCGCTGGACGCGATGATCCGCGCGGGCCTCGAGTTCATCGCCCGCTACCCGGCCTTCACCCAGCTCTACGTGGCCGAGCTGTGGCGCACCAACCGGGCCTGGCAGTCCACCCTCATGGTGGTGCGACAGCAGGTGGTGGCGGTCGTGGAGGACGTGCTCCGCGCGGGTGTGGAGAACGGCGAGCTGGCCGAGGAGATCGACATCCAGCTGACCGCGGCGGCGCTCGTCGGCATGGTCCTGGTGGCCGCCCTGGACTGGCAGTCCTTCCAGCCGGAGCGCACCCTCGACGACGTGCACGCGGCACTGTCCCGGCTGCTCCAGGGCCGGGTCAGCGGCCGCCGCTGAGCCGCGGGGGAACCGGGCGGGCAGGCGAAGGCGCCGGTCCGAGGTGGCCGCGTCCCCCGCGGGCCACCGTGTGGACCGGCGCCTTCTGTCTCCCCCGTGCGTTCCCCCGTTGGAACCCCCGTCGGTCGTCCCCCGGTTCCCCCGTGCCTCGCCTCCGCCGACCTGGGCCGGCGGAAGGAGCGGATCGAGGGCCGCTCCGTTCCGGCGCCCCGTGTCGCCGGTGCCGGAGCCGCGCCCCTTCTCCGTGCCTCCACTCTCCCGTCCGCACGGGCCTTCCCCCATCCGCGCCCGTACTCATCTCGGCACCTAGGTACGGATACTCACCGCTGCGCACTCACCCCCAGACGCTCCCGGGGGTGCGGCCGGAACGACTGCCGGTGGCGGCGGATAAAGTCGCCGGCATGGCACGGATTGCGGTGATCGGCGCCGGGATGGGCGCGATGGCGGCCGCTGCCCGGCTGGCCGTCGCGGGCCACCGGGTGGCGGTGTACGAGCGGACGGAGACGTACGGCGGCGCGGTGCGCCGGCGGGAGCGGGAGGGCTTCTCCTTCGACACCGGACCGGGGCTGCTGCCGCTGCCCGCGGTCTACCGGGACCTGTTCGTCAAGACCGGGAAGGAACCGCTGGAGGCCTGCGTCGAGCTGGTCCAGGTGGATCCGTCGGCGCTGCACGTCCTCCCGGACGGCACGGCGGTGCCGTTGCCGAACGCCTCCCGCGCGGGCGTGGTCACCGCCCTGGACGAGGCCCTGGGCGCCGGGGCCGGGGAGCGCTGGGGCGACTTCCTGGTGCGGGCGCGGGAGGCCTGGGACCGCACCCGCCGGCCGCTCCTGGAGGAGCCCCTGTGGCCGAACTGGCAGGTGCTGGCCGAGCGCGAGCCGTACCCGGCGGTCCCGCACCGGAAGGTGCTGCGCACCCGCCGCGCGGGCACCCTCGCCGAGATCGGTGCCTGGGAGCTGCGCGACCCCCGACTGGCCGCCCTGCTGGAGAGCCACGCGCTGGCGTACGGCCTGGACCCGCGCACCGTCCCCGCGAGCGCGGCGGTGCTGCCGTACATGGAGCACGCCTTCGGCACCTGGTACGTCCGCGGCGGGCTGCGGGAGCTGGCCCGGGCGGTGTACGACCGCTGCGTGGCGCGCCGGGTGGAGTTCCACTTCGGTGCCGAGGTCGCGCGGGTGCTGGAGAAGGACGGCCGCGCGGTGGGCGTGGAGCTGGCCGGGGGCGCGGTGGCGGACGCGGACTTCGTGGTCGCCGGGGTCGGTCCCGGCACGCTCGGCCGGGTCACGCCGGGCCTGCCGGTGCGGGGCACGGACGGCGTCCCGGCCCGGCACGGGCTGCCGAGCCGGCTGACGGTGCTGCTGGCGCTGCGCGGCGAGCGGCCGGCGGGGACGGCGCACCGGACGGTGGTGCACGCGCCGGACCGGGACGCCGAACTTGGTCACGTGTTCGACGGCGGGGCGGCGGCGCCGCCCACGGTCACCGTGCTGCGGCCCGACGACCCCGCGCTGGTCCCGGACGCGGGCCACGAGGCGGTCACGCTGACGGCCGCGGTCCCGGCGGGGGCCGCCCCGGAGGAGCTGCGGGGACACGCGGACCGCATGCTGGCCGCCGCCGAGCGCGCCGTGCCGGGTCTGCGGGACCGTGCGCTGTGGCACGAGGTGCGCACGCCCGCCGACATCGCGGAGGCGACCGGCGTGGCGGACGGGTCGGTCCCGGCACCGGCGCTGGCGGCGGGCGGGGGACGGCTGCTGCACCCGGCCAACTCCACCGGCGTGGCCGGCCTGTTCACCGTCGGCGGCTGGTCGCATCCGGGCGGCGGGCTGCCGCACGCCGGGATGTCGGGCGCGCTGGTCGCGGGACTGATCGTGGAGGGCCCGGAGTTCCGGGGCTCCCAGTGAGCCCCGGGTACCGCGTGGCCCGGACCGCTCAGAAGCGGTACTGCTCGTCGTAGCCCTGGCCGTGCGCCTGGCCGTCGCCGGGGTGGCCGTACGGCTGCTCCGGCGGGAGCTCGCCGCCGAACGGGTCGTCGGTGGTGCGCTGCTGCGGGACCCACACCCCGCCCGGGGTCTCGCCGCCGTAGCCACCGGTGGCGAACTGGTCCTGGCCGTAGGCCTGCTGGCCGTACTGGGTGTCGTAGGCGGGGTCGTACGCGGCGCCGCTGTAGGTCTGGGTGCCGATGTACGGGTCCGAGTAGGCGGCGTACTGCTGCTGGCCGGTGGTGTCGTAGCCGTAGCCCTGGCCGTAGCCGGAGTAGCCGTCGTAGCCGTAGCCCTGGTCGGCGGTCTGCGCGGTGGCCGCGTACTGGTCCTGGGGGCGGTCGCCGCCCGGGTACCCGGAGTCGCCGTACACGCCGTAGGAGCCGGTGTCGTCGGGCATCGGCTGCGGCTCGTAGACGGCGGTGGTCTCGGCGGCCGCCGGGGCGGCGGCGCGGGCCGGGGTGAAGACGTCGTCGCGGTCGTGGTCGTCGTCGTAGAGGCCGCTGTCGTCACCCTGCGTGGCGTCGGGGTAGTCGCTCGCGCGGAGGTCCGACACCTCCAGGGTGGGCTCCTGCCGGTCGCGGCGGTTGCGCTTGCCGCCGCCGAGCGCCGGGCGGCCGGTGACCGCCCAGCCGGCCGCGAAGCCGCGACGGAACGACAGCGTGACGTAGGTCTGCCCGACGGCGAAGGCGGCGGCACCCAGCCCGATCACGACGACGGACGGGATCAGCACACCGACGACGACACCCAGGAAGCCGACGAACGCCAGCAGCCGCCAGCGCAGTCGGGCCTTGTACTGCAGCAGCACCTCACCGAGCAGCCACAGCGCGACGATGCCGAACGCGATGTAGAGGACCGTCCAGCCCATGTACGCCCCTCTCCCAGTGGCCGCTACGCAGTGTGTCGTAAGACCGTGCGGCCGGTCTAGGCCTGCGGTGGGTGGTGCAGGCCCAGGTTCTCGTAGATTTCCAGCGTCGCCGTGGAGTTGTTGAGCGTGATGAAGTGCAGTCCGGGCACTCCCTCGGCCAGCAGCCGCGCGCAGAACTCCGTGGCGAAGTCGATACCGATGGAGCGTACAGCGGCCGGATCGTCTTTGGCTGCGAGGATCCGCTCTTTCAGGACAGCCGGGAAGGCGGCGTTGGTGAGGGACGGGATCCGCTCCAGCGTCTTCACGCTGCCGATGGGCATGACCTCGGGGATGATCGGCGTGTCGCAGCCGGCCGCCGCGACCCGGTCGCGCAGCCGCAGGTAGTCCTCCGGGTGGAAGAACATCTGGGTGATCGCGTAGTCCGCGCCCGCGCGGCACTTGTCGACGAAGTGCCGGACGTCGGTGTCCCAGTCGGTGGAGCGCGGGTGCATCGCGGGGAACGCCGCGACGCCGACGCAGAAGTCGCCGGAGTTCTTGATCAGTTCGACCAGTTCGGCGGCGTAGGCGAGGCCCTGGGGGTGCGGCACCCACTCGCCCATCGGGTCGCCGGGCGGGTCGCCGCGCAGCGCGAGCATGTTGCGGATCCCGGCGTCGGCGTACTGGCCGATGATGTTGCGCAGGTCCGCCACCGAGTGGTCGACGGCGGTGAGGTGGGCGATCGGAGTGAGGGTGGTGTCCGAGGCGATCGCCTCGGTCGCCTTGACGGTGCCGGCGCGGGTGGAGCCGCCCGCGCCGTAGGTCACGGAGACGAAGTCGGGCGCCACGGCCTCGACCCGGCGCAGCGCGTTCCACAGCATCCGCTCGCCCTTCGGGGTCTTCGGGGCGTAGAACTCGAACGAGTACGTCGTCTTGCCGGTCGCGAGCATGTCGCGCACGGTCGGAGCGTGATCCGACCTGGTGGATGCGGTGCCGAGGGCCATACGGGCAGGTTAGCCAGGGGGCGGGGGTCACCCAACCGGAGGCAGGAAATTTGCCCGATTCGTCGCTTTGTTGTCCACCCCTTGGACAAAGCCGCGGACCGCGGGACCGGCACGGGTCCCGCGCCCGGGCCCGTACGGGCCCGCGCCGGGGCCGAGGGCTCGGCCCTACGCCTCCCGCAGCCGCTTCGCCAGCTCCGCCGCCGCCGCGCCGGGGTCGTCGGCCTCGGTGATCGCGCGCACCACGACGACCCGGCGGGCCCCCGCGTCCAGCACCTCGTCGAGATTGCCGAGGTCGATGCCGCCGATGGCGAACCAGGGGCGGTCGGTGCCCAGGGCCGCCGTGTACCGCACCAGGCCGAGGCCGGGGGCGTGGCGGCCCGGCTTGGTGGGGGTGGGCCAGCACGGGCCCGTGCAGAAGTAGTCCACGCCCTCCTGGACGGCGGCCGCGGCCGCCTCGGACTCGGCGTGGGTGGAGCGGCCTATCAGCACGTCGTCACCGAGGACGGCGCGGGCCGCGGGGACCGGCAGGTCGCCCTGGCCGAGGTGGAGCACGTCCGCGCGGGCGGCGTGGGCGACGTCCGCGCGGTCGTTGACCGCGAGCAGCTTGCCGTGCCGGGCGCAGGCGTCCGCGAAGACCTCCAGGTGCGCCAGCTCCTCAGCGGCCTCCATGCCCTTGTCGCGCAGCTGCACGATGTCCACGCCGCCGGCCAGGACCGCGTCCAGGAACTCGGGCAGGTCGCCCTGGCGCCTGCGGGCGTCCACGCACAGATAGAGCCGGGCGGCGGCGAGCCGCTCGCGGGCGGCTGTGGCGGTGTCGGGCATGGGTGTCCCCCCGTTGTCGACGGCGTACGGGCCGCGGCCCGGTGCGCGCCACGGCCCGTACTCCGGGCGGTTGTTCGAATCAGTGTGCTCGGATCACACCACGAGCGTCACACGGCGAGCGCCTGGGCCCGGCGCTTCACCTCCGTGCCGCGATTCTCGCTGAGGGCCTGCGCGGGCGTGCCGGGCAGGCTGTCGTCAGGGGTGAAGAGCCACTCCAGCATCTCTTCGTCCGTGAAGCCGTCGTCCCGCAGGAGCGTCAGGGTCCCGGACAGGCCCTTGACGACCTTGTCCCCGTCGATGAAGGCGGCGGGGACGTGCAGCGCGCGGTTCTCCCCACGGCGCACGGCGATGAGCTGGCCCTCCTTGACCAGCTGCCGGACGCGCGTCACCTCGACACCGAGCATTTCGGCGATGTCGGGGAGGGTGAGCCAGGCGGGGACGAGAGCATCGATCTTTGCGTCAATCTCGGTCACGTACCAAGCCTGCCATCCCGGACTGACAGTCGGTACCCGGGGCGGTCGCGGCAGGGCCGACGGAGTGGGTGGCGGGGCGCCCCCGGCCGGTCAGGCCGTCGCCGACTTCAGCGGCCGGCTCGGATCCGTGAGCAGTCCGGCGTCCATCGGGGTGCCCGCTTCGATCAGGCGGCGGCCCTGGGCCAGGTCTCTCGGGCGGCCCACCGCCAGCAGGGCGACCAGGCGCCGCTCGCGCAGCCAGCAGACGGACCAGGCGGGCCCGGAGGGGTCGCCGCGCCACAGGAGGGTGTCGGCGGACGCGTGGTGCCCGGCGTACTGGACGAAGCGGCCGAACTGCTCGGACCAGAAGTACGGGACCGGGTCGTAGACGGCGGAGGGCTCCCCGGTGGCGGTGCCGACGATGTTCGCGGCGACCGTGCGGGGGCCCTGGAGGGCGTTGTCCCAGTGGTGCACGAGCAGGCGCTCGCCGTAGCGCCCGGACGGGAAGGACGCGCAGTCGCCGACGGCGTACACGTCCGGCGCGGAGGTGCGCAGCCCGGCGTCCGCGACGACCTCGCCGTGCGGACCCAGCTCGATGCCGGAGCCCGCCAGCCAGGCCGTGGCGGGGCGGGCGCCGATGCCGACGACCACGGCCCCGGCGGGCAGCCGTGTCCCGTCGCCGAGGACCACCGCGCCCGGCTCGACGCGCTCCACGCGCGCGTCGAGCCGCAGCTCGGCCCCGGCATCGGCGTACCAGGCGGCCATCGGCGCGGCCACCTCGGCGGGCAGCGCCCCGGCGAGCGGCCGGGCGGCGGCCTCCACGACGGTCACCGCGCAGCCCGCCTCCCGCGCGGCGGTCGCGAACTCCGCGCCGATCCAGCCGGCGCCGACGACCACGATGTCGTGCTGCCGGCCGAGCACCGGCCGCAGCCGCTCGGCGTCGTCCAGGGTGCGCAGCAGGTGCACCCCGGGCACGCCCTCGGCGCCCGGCAGCGGGATCGGCGCGGCGCCGGTGGCGACGACCAGGACGTCGTACGGCACCGGTCCGGCCTCGGTGTCCAGCTCGTGGCCGGCGGGGCGCACGCCGAGCACCTCGCGGCCGAGGCGCAGCTCGATGCCGAGCGCCTCGAAGTCGACGTCGAAGGCGGAGCCCTCGGCGGTGCCGAGCAGGACGGCCTTGGACAGCGGCGGCCGGTCGTACGGCTGATGGGGCTCCGCGCCGATCAGGGTGACCGTGCCGGTGAAGCCCTGTTCGCGCAGGGCGACCGCGGTCTGCACGCCGGCCATGCCCGCGCCGGCCACGACCACCCGCCGCGGTGCGGACGATCCCCGTTCCTGCGTCTGCTCGCTCACCTGATCACCATAGACAACTGACAGTCCGTCAGTCAGTGGCCGTCACCCGTGACCTGCTGCACATCCGCGGGGATCTCCTCGACCACGCTCGTCCCGCGGCCGGGCTGGGACTCCCACTCCCAGCTCTCCTCCAGCCGCACCCGCCCGTCGGGCAGCTCCACCACCCGGGACACGCAGTGCCCCGAGGACGTCGTCCCGTCGCGCTTCAGCTGGACGTACCGGAAGTCCAGCCGGTCGCCCTCCCGGGTACCCACCAGGTGCCCGCGGACGACGTCGCCGCCCGCGTACTCGGCCCAGATCTCGCCGTCCTTCTCGTGGTAGGCGAACCGCGTGCGGGTGCCCACCTGGCCGGGGGCCTGGTCGGCGACGGGGGCGAGGACGAGACCGTCGAGAGTACGGGCCACGGGCGGAGGCTCCCTTACTGAGACATGCGGCGGCGGGCTAGGGTGGCCAACGTAAAGCACTCGCGGGAGCCCGGACGCACCGGGCTGAGAGGGAGGCTGGCGGCCTCCGACCGTACGAACCTGATCCGGGTCATGCCGGCGAAGGGAGGGGCTGGACGCCCATGTCGCGTACGTCCGAGACATCCGACGTCGGATCCGACGTCACCCCCGACGTCCTGGTCATCGGGGGCGGGATCATCGGCCTGGTCACGGCCTGGCGGGCCGCGCAGCGCGGGCTCGCCACGGCGGTGCTGGACCCCGAACCGGGCGGCGGGGCCGCCCAGGTGGCGGCCGGGATGCTCGCCGCCGTCACCGAGCTGCACTACGGCGAGGAGACCCTGCTCGGCCTGAACCTCGCCTCCGCGCGCCGCTACCCCGAGTTCGCGGCCGAGCTGACCGAGCTGACCGGGCACGGCCTCGGGTACCGCCGGTGCGGCACGCTCGCCGTCGCGCTGGACGCCGACGACCGCGCCCACCTGCGGGAACTGCACGCCCTGCAACGGGAGTCGGGCCTGCAGTCGGAGTGGCTGTCGGGACGCGAGTGCCGGCGCCTGGAGCCGATGCTCGCGCCCGGCGTGCGCGGGGGCCTGCGGGTCGACGGCGACCACCAGATCGACCCGCGGCGGCTCGCGGCGGCGCTGGTGACGGCGTGCGAGCGGACGGGGGTGGTGTTCCACCGCGTCCGCGCGGAGCGGCTCACCGTCGTCCGGGACCGGGCCACGGGCGTCGTCACGGCCGACGGGACCGTACTGGCCGCCGGACAGGTCGTACTCGCCGCAGGAAGCCTCAGCGGGCGGCTGGCGGGCGTCCCGGAGGCCGTCCTGCCGCCGGTACGGCCCGTGAAGGGGCAGGTGCTGCGGCTGACCGTGCCCGAGCGGTACGCGCCGTTCCTGAGCCGGACCGTCCGGGCCGTGGTCCGCGGCAGCCACGTCTACCTGGTGCCGCGCGAGAACGGCGAACTGGTCGTCGGCGCGACCAGCGAGGAGCTGGGCTGGGACACCACGGTGACCGCGGGCGGCGTCTACGAGCTGCTGCGCGACGCCCACGAGCTGGTGCCCGGCATCACCGAGCTGCCGCTGACGGAGACCCGCGCGGGGCGCGCCCCGGCTCGCCCGACAACGCGCCGCTGCTCGGCCCGACCGACCTCGACGGCCTGCTGCTGGCCACCGGCCACTACCGCAACGGGGTGCTGCTGACCCCGGTGACCGGCGACGCCCTCGCACACGCCCTGACCACCGGCGAACTGCCCGAAGAGGCCCGCCCGTTCACTCCCCAGCGCTTCACCGCCGCACTCACGGAGCAGCCCGCATGAACATCTCGGTCAACGGCGAGACCCGCGAGGTCGCGCCCGGCACGGCCCTCGGCACCCTGGTGCGCACGCTCACCGCGGCGCCCTCCGGAGTGGCCGCCGCCCTCAACGAAACCGTCGTCCCGCGCGCGCAGTGGGCGACGACCGCGCTCTCCGACGGAGACCGCGTCGAAGTCCTCACCGCCGTCCAAGGAGGCTGACCCATGGCCGACGACCCCTTCGTCCTCGGTGGTACGACCTTCACGTCCCGGCTGATCATGGGCACCGGCGGCGCGCCCAGCCTGGAGGTCCTGGAACGGGCCCTGGTGGCCTCCGGGACCGAGCTGACCACGGTCGCGATGCGGCGGGTGAACCCGGAGGTGCACGGCTCGGTGCTGTCCGTGCTGGACCGGCTGGGGATCCGGGTGCTGCCGAACACCGCCGGCTGCTTCACCGCCGGCGAAGCGGTCCTCACCGCGCGGCTGGCCCGCGAGGCGCTCGGCACGGACCTGATCAAGCTGGAGGTCATCGCCGACGAGCGCACCCTGCTGCCGGACCCGATCGAGCTGCTGGAGGCCGCGGAGACGCTGGTCGACGACGGGTTCACGGTGCTGCCGTACACCAACGACGACCCGGTGCTGGCCCGGAAGCTCCAGGACGCGGGCTGCGCCGCGATCATGCCGCTCGGCTCCCCCATCGGCTCCGGGCTCGGCATCCGCAACCCGCACAACTTCCAGCTGATCGTGGAGCACGCGCACGTGCCGGTGATCCTGGACGCGGGCGCCGGCACGGCGTCCGACGCGGCGCTCGCCATGGAGCTGGGCTGCGCGGGTGTGATGCTCGCCTCGGCGGTCACCCGGGCGCAGCAGCCGGTGCTGATGGCGGAGGCCATGCGGCACGCGGTCGAGGCGGGCCGGCTGGCCCACCGCGCGGGCCGTATCCCCCGCCGCCACTTCGCCGAGGCGTCCTCCCCCACGGAGGGCCGGGCCCACCTGGACCCGGAGCGCCCGGCTTTCTGATCCACCGGCGCCGCGGGGACGGTCACAGGTCTGCTGCAGTCCGTCCCCCGGGCGCCCGGAGCGACAGGTCGTGCCGGCGGCGGCTCGTAGACTCGCCTGCGTGGACACGACCCTTCAGGACCCTCTGGTCGGGCAGCTGCTCGACGGGCGTTATCGCGTCGAGGCGCGGATCGCGGTCGGCGGGATGGCCACGGTCTACCGGGCCGTGGACACCCGCCTCGACCGCGTGCTCGCGCTCAAGGTGATGCACCCCACGCTGGCGGCCGACGCCTCGTTCGTGGAGCGGTTCATCCGGGAGGCGAAGTCGGTGGCCCGGCTCGCCCACCCCAACGTGGTGCAGGTCTTCGACCAGGGCGCCGAGGGGTCGTACGTCTATCTGGCGATGGAGTACGTCGCCGGATGCACCCTGCGTGACGTGCTGCGCGAGCGGGGGGCGCTCGCGCCCCGGGCCGCGTTGGACATCCTGGAGCCGGTGCTGGCCGCCCTCGGCGCCGCGCACCGCGCGGGGTTCGTGCACCGCGACATGAAGCCGGAGAACGTCCTGATCGGGGACGACGGCCGGGTGAAGGTCGCCGACTTCGGACTGGTCCGCTCGGTCGACACCGTCACCAGCACCACCGGCACCGTCCTCGGCACGGTCTCCTACCTGGCCCCCGAGCAGATCGAGCACGGCACGGCCGATCCCCGCGTGGACGTCTACGCCTGCGGCGTCGTGCTGTACGAGATGCTGACGGGCGGCAAGCCGCACGCCGGGGACACCCCGGCCCAGGTGCTGTACCGGCACCTCCACGAGGACGTCCCGCCGCCCTCGGCGGCCGTCCCGGGCCTGGCGTACGCGCTGGACGAACTGGTCGCGTCGGCGACCGCGCGGACCCCCGGGACGC
The DNA here is from genome assembly GCF_002154375.1 of Streptomyces glaucescens. Classification (GTDB taxonomy): domain Bacteria; phylum Actinomycetota; class Actinomycetes; order Streptomycetales; family Streptomycetaceae; genus Streptomyces; species Streptomyces glaucescens. Next base: position 13,586 of record NZ_MUND01000455.1, read on the forward strand.
GTCCGCACGACGCCGTGGCGCTGCTCGCGCAGGCCCGGGAGGCGCGGGCGGCGCTGAGCGACGAGCAGCTCGACGCGGCCCCGCCGCAGGCGCTGGCGGCCGAGCACGACAACGCGGAGGACCGCACCAGCGTGATCCCGCGCGCGCTGACGGTGCCGCGCCCGCTGCCGGTCGACGGGGACGAAGAGGACGCCGCGCCGCCGGGCGGCCGAACCAGCCGGCTGGAG
>NZ_MUND01000456.1 GCF_002154375.1 Streptomyces glaucescens
GCCCCCGCTCCCGCGGCGAAGACCGCGGCCCCCTCCCCGGCCAAGCCGGCGCAACCCGCACAGGCGCCCGCTCAGCCGAAGGCGAAGGCCGCGCCCGCCGCCGAGGCCCCGGAGGGCCCCGAGCTGATCACGCTGCGCGGCCCGGCCGCCGCGGTCGCCAAGAACATGAACGCCTCGCTGGAGCTGCCGACCGCCACCTCGGTCCGCGCCGTGCCGGTGAAGCTGCTCTTCGACAACCGCATCGTCATCAACAACCACCTCAAGCGGGCCCGGGGCGGGAAGATCTCCTTCACGCACCTCATCGGCTTCGCGATGGTGCAGGCCATCAAGGCCATGCCGTCGATGAACTGGTCGTTCGGGGAGAAGGACGGCAAGCCGACCCTCGTCAAGCCCCCGCACGTCAACCTCGGCCTCGCCATCGACCTGGTCAAGCCCAACGGCGACCGCCAGCTCGTCGTCGCGGCGATCAAGAAGGCCGAGACGCTGAACTTCTTCGAGTTCTGGCAGGCCTACGAGGACATCGTCCGCCGCGCCCGCGAGGGCAAGCTGACGATGGACGACTTCACCGGCGTCACGGTCTCCCTGACCAACCCCGGCGGCCTCGGCACCGTCCACTCCGTGCCGCGCCTGATGCCCGGCCAGTCGGTGATCATGGGCGTCGGCTCCATGGACTACCCGGCGGAGTTCCAGGGCACCTCCCAGGACACCCTGAACAAGCTCGGCATCTCGAAGGTCATGACGCTCACGTCGACCTACGACCACCGGGTGATCCAGGGCGCCGCCTCCGGCGAGTTCCTGCGCACCGTCGCCAACCTGCTGCTCGGCGAGAACGACTTCTACGACGACGTCTTCGAGGCGCTGCGCATCCCCTACGAGCCGGTCCGCTGGCTCAAGGACATCGACGCGTCGCACGACGACGACGTCACCAAGGCCGCCCGTGTCTTCGAGCTGATCCACTCCTACCGGGTCCGCGGCCACGTCATGGCCGACACCGACCCGCTGGAGTACCGCCAGCGCAAGCACCCCGACCTGGACATCACCGAGCACGGCCTCACCCTGTGGGACCTGGAGCGCGAGTTCGCGGTCGGCGGCTTCTCCGGCAAGTCGATGATGAAGCTGCGCGACATCCTCGGCGTGCTGCGCGACTCGTACTGCCGCACCACCGGCATCGAGTTCATGCACATCCAGGACCCCAAGCAGCGCAAGTGGATCCAGGACCGCGTGGAGCGCCCGCACGCCAAGCCGGAGCGCGAGGAGCAGCTGCGCATCCTGCGCCGCCTGAACGCGGCCGAGGCGTTCGAGACCTTCCTCCAGACGAAGTACGTCGGCCAGAAGCGCTTCTCCCTGGAGGGCGGCGAGTCCGTCATCCCGCTGCTGGACGCGGTCCTCGACAGCGCCGCGGAGTCCCGCCTGGACGAGGTCGTCATCGGCATGGCCCACCGCGGCCGCCTCAACGTCCTCGCCAACATCGTCGGCAAGTCGTACGCGCAGATCTTCCGCGAGTTCGAGGGCAACCTCGACCCGAAGTCGATGCACGGCTCCGGCGACGTGAAGTACCACCTGGGCGCCGAGGGCACCTTCACCGGCCTGGACGGCGAGCAGATCAAGGTGTCGCTCGCCGCGAACCCCTCGCACCTGGAGGCGGTCGACCCGGTCCTGGAGGGCATCGCCCGCGCCAAGCAGGACATCATCAACAAGGGCGGCACGGACTTCACCGTCCTGCCGGTGGCGATCCACGGCGACGCGGCCTTCGCGGGCCAGGGCGTGGTGGCCGAGACCCTGAACATGTCGCAGCTGCGCGGCTACCGCACGGGCGGCACCGTCCACATCGTGATCAACAACCAGGTCGGCTTCACCGCCGCCCCGGAGTCCTCGCGTTCCTCCATGTACGCGACGGACGTGGCCCGCATGATCGAGGCCCCGATCTTCCACGTGAACGGCGACGACCCCGAGGCCGTCGTCCGCGTCGCCCGCCTGGCCTTCGAGTTCCGCCAGGCGTTCAACAAGGACGTGGTGATCGACCTCATCTGCTACCGCCGCCGCGGTCACAACGAGTCGGACAACCCGGCCTTCACCCAGCCGCTGATGTACGACCTGATCGACAAGAAGCGCTCGGTGCGCAAGCTGTACACCGAGTCCCTGATCGGTCGCGGCGACATCACCCTGGAAGAGGCCGAGCAGGCGCTCCAGGACTACCAGGGCCAGCTGGAGAAGGTCTTCACCGAGGTCCGCGAGGCCACCTCGCAGCCGTCCGCGGTGGAGACGCCCGACCCGCAGGCCGAGTTCCCGGTCGCCGTCGGCACCGCGGTCACCACCGAGGTCGTCAAGCGGATCGCCGAGTCCCAGGTCAACATCCCCGACCACATCACCGTCCACCCGCGGCTGCTCCCGCAGCTCCAGCGCCGGGCGTCGATGGTCGAGGACGGCACCATCGACTGGGGCATGGGCGAGACCCTCGCCATCGGCTCGCTGCTCCTGGAGGGTGTCCCGGTCCGCCTGGCGGGCCAGGACTCCCAGCGCGGCACCTTCGGCCAGCGTCACGCGGTGATCATCGACCGTGAGACGGGCGAGGAGTACACGCCGCTGCAGTACCTCGCCGAGGAGCAGGCGCGCCTCAACGTCTACAACTCCCTCCTCTCCGAGTACGCGGCCATGGGCTTCGAGTACGGCTACTCGCTGGCCCGCCCGGACGCGCTCGTGATGTGGGAGGCGCAGTTCGGCGACTTCGTCAACGGCGCCCAGACGGTCGTGGACGAGTTCATCTCGTCGGCGGAGCAGAAGTGGAACCAGACCTCCGGTGTGGTCCTGCTCCTCCCGCACGGCTACGAGGGGCAGGGCCCGGACCACTCGTCCGCCCGCCCGGAGCGCTTCCTGCAGCTGTGCGCGCAGAACAACATGACGGTCGCCATGCCGACCCTGCCGTCGAACTACTTCCACCTCCTGCGGTGGCAGGTGCACAACCCGCACCACAAGCCGCTGGTCGTCTTCACCCCGAAGTCGATGCTGCGCCTGAAGGCCGCCGCGTCGAAGGCGGAGGAGTTCACCACGGGCCAGTTCCGCCCGGTCATCGGCGACAGCTCGGTGGACCCGGCGGCCGTGAAGAAGGTCGTCTTCTGCGCGGGCAAGGTCTACTACGACCTGGAGGCCGAGCGGGTCAAGCGGGGCGTCAAGGACACCGCGATCATCCGCATCGAGCGGCTGTACCCGCTGCCGGGTGCCGAGCTCCAGGCGGAGATCAAGAAGTACCCGAACGCCGAGAAGTACCTGTGGGCCCAGGAGGAGCCGGCGAACCAGGGTGCGTGGCCGTTCATCGCGCTCAACCTGATCGACCACCTCGACCTGGCGGTCGGCGCCGACATCCCGCCGGGCGAGCGGCTGCGCCGCATCTCGCGTCCGCACTCCTCGTCCCCGGCCGTGGGTTCCGCGAAGCGGCACCAGGCCGAGCAGGAGCAGCTGGTGCGTGAGGTGTTCGAGGCGTGAGCCCCGGTCACTGACACCGGTCCGGTGTGAGGGCCCGGTCCCCTGCGGGGGGCCGGGCCCTCGGCCGTTCGGTCAGCCGGCCGGAGGGTCGTAGTAGACGGTGAGGTGCTTGATCGAGCCGCGCTTGTCGTCGCCGAAGACCTGGCGGATCCACAGGCCCCGCAGCCGGGCGAGCAGTTCCGGACCGCTGACCGACCTGGCCAGTTCCCTCTCCACCTGGTCGTAGAGGTCGGCACAGTCGCGGTGCCGCTCCGCGCGGCTCCACAGGATCAGGGGACAGCCGAGGGAACGAACCTCGTCGAGCAGGTGCGCGGGGCGCCCCCGGCCGGTGTGCGGGCACAGCAGCGGGACGGCGCCGGGCGGCGCCTCAGCCAGCAGCATCCGCACGCGGGACAGGTCACCGGCCGGCCGCACAGCCGTCAGCGGGCCGCGCCGCACCGCGTCCCGGCGTGGCGCGTGCCGCGTCCCCCGGTACGTGGTGAGCCCGCGGACGTACACGGTGCACTCCGCGCGCAGCGCCAGGTTCGGGGTCCAGTCGTCCACCACGGCGGTCCACAGCAGCGACTCGGGCAGCCGGTACTCCACGACAGGCCGCCGCCTGCTGGTGTCGGCCTGCCCGAGCGCTGTCCGCAGGCTGTTCTCCAGCAACGTCACCGGCGTGTCCCGCGGGCCGTGCAGGCGGCCTCCGGCACGGTGCAGGGACGTGCCCCCCTGCACCGCGTGCAGCTTCCAGTCGTACGCCAGGCGGCCCTGGGAGACCTCCACGGTGATGCGGCAGCCGGTGGCCCCGCCCAGCACCCGCCGCCGCTCCTGCTCGGAGAGCCCGGCCACCTCCCGGTCGAGCCACTGCTGGAGCAGGAAGTGACCCTTGGTCGCGCGCCGCGCCGCGAGATGGTCCCGGATGCGGGCGGCGTAGCGCACGACCGCGTCCTCGGAGGCCAGCGCGTACAGGTGCCCCGCGCCGTCCCGCCAGCTGCGGGGACGGTGGAGCGGGCGCGGCAGCTTCCCCTCGGGGTCGGTCAGCCGCTCCACCGTCCCCGGATCCGGTGGCGGCTCCAGCCGTGCCAGCGAGACGTACAGGTGCCGCTTGCGGGCCGGCTGACCCGTCGTGTCCGGCCGGTCGGCCTGGCGGACGATGGCGTGCCACAGGTCCGCCCCCTCGGCGCCCTGCTCGCACAGCTCCCGCAGCGCCTCGACGCGCACCCCTCTGCCGGGCTCCGTGACCACGCCGACGAGGGAACCGTCCACTCGGCTGAGCACCGGGCCGCCGATGCCCTCGTGAACCGCGGGCGCGTCCCGCAACCGCAGGTGACGGGTGCCCGGCGAGCCTTCCGCCCGGGCCTGCGTCGCCCGGCCGGGCGCCGCGTACACGGTGACGTCCTCGGGCCGGGTGTCGGGCCGGTCGCTGAGCCACAGGCCGGGGGCCTCCGGCGCTCCCCGCACCTCGTAGAGCGCCAGCTCACCGACCGCGCGTCCCGGCCGCGCGGTATGCCTGTCACCGTCCGCCGTCGTCACGGTGACGATCCCGTCCGGCCCCAGCATGCGCGCCGACGTGACTACGATGCCCGGTGCCACGAAGAAGCCGGTGCACGTGACGCCGTCCGCGCCGGCCACCCGGACCAGGACCCTGCGCACGGACGCGTCCGCGAGGGCCGGGAGCTCCATCCGTACGACGTCGAACGTCCTCGGCCACCGCTCGCGGGCCGAGGTGACCAGGGTGTGGCCGCCCTCCGGCAGATGGGTCCCGGCCTCCGGATCGTCCCAGTCGGCCAGCACCAGCAGCCACTTGACCGCGTTGTCCCGCAGCACGTGGGAGAGCTCGGCGAGGCGGCTCTCCAGGCCGCCTCTGGCGGGCAGGCCGAACTCGACGCCGAGCCGGGCCAGTTCCTCGCGGCGGGTTTCGGGGCCGACGTCGCCCATCCACCAGACGATGTCGTACTCCGCGCCGTGGCGCCGCACGTACTGAGCCGCGAGTTCCGCCTTGGCCTCGGCGGACGGCCCGACGACCACGCACGCGGCGTCGAGGCGGTCCGGCGCCAGGCTCTCGCGCACCCCGGCCAGCGCCGCTTCCGGCACCTCGGTCACGGGGTCGGCCCAGGGGTCCGCGGGCCGGACGCGCGGCTCCGCGGCGGGCAGGGGCGCGGGGGTGCGGGTGGCCGGGACGGTGCGGCCGGACGGGGCCAGAAGCCGCCGTTCCGCTTCTGCGGCGGTGAGGTCCCACAGGCGGGTGACCAGGTCCGTTCCGGCCGACTGTGCCCCCGTGGCCGGCCGGGCCGTCGCGAACGGGAACACCCGGTCGGTGTGGCGCTCCACGAGCGCGCGGAGCGGGCCGATGGCCTCGGCCCCGGCGGGACCGAGGAGCAGGACGACGTGGACGCGGGGGTGCTGGTCGAGCCACTGCTCCAGGACGTGGGGCAGCTCCTGGGGGCCGCCGTACACCGGCCGCAGCTCCACCTCCGCGCCCGCGGCGCCCAGGGCGTCGGCCGCCCACAGCGCCCACTGCTCCTCCTCCACCAGGTACATCACGTCCACGGACCGCGCGGGCGGCTGGGGGGCCGAGGCGACGAACCGGTCCAGCACCAGTGCCGACACCTCGGCGAACGCGTCCGGCACGGGGACGCCGGTGTCGTCGTTCGGTGGTGGCGTGCTGTTGCCGGTCAGCCGGTTCAGGGCCAGGGCCGGGAAGTTGCGGGCCCGGCGTCCGAAGTGGCGGTCGACGTAGTCGCCGCAGTGCTTGAGCACGAGGAAGGCGTCGCCGGGCGGCAGCAGACGCAGCAGCAGCTCGCGCACGCCGGGCCGGAACTCGTACCACTCGTCCTGCGTGCCGCGCTCCAGGAGCCCGCTCAGCAGGACCTCGGCCAGCACCGTCGGGCCGGACTGCGGCTGCATGGCGCGCTGGACGAGCTGCATCACCGGGAGCAGCAGCGGGACCGCCGAGTAGGTGACGGCCAGCTGGACGGCCTGGCGGGAGGCGGTGCGGCGGAAGGCGCGGACCAGGACCTCGGCGTCGGGTTCGGCGCGGGGCGCGCGCGGCGGGGCGGCCGGGTGGTCGGCGTGCACCCAGGCGGCGGGCGCGGGCAGCGCGAGGCCGGTGCTCCCGGCCAGCAGCCGGGCCCAGGTGCCGAGCGCGGTCCGGGTCGGTGCCAGGACGGGGACGGGTAGCGCGCCCGGCGGGCGGCCGCCGTCCGCCGGGGTGAACTCCAGGCGGGCGCCGAGTCCTTCGCGGCGCCGGAGGGTGCCGGGCAGGGCGGGCAGATGGGTGCGCCGCCACATGCGCTGGGGCAGGGGCTGGACGACGGCGACGGGCGCGGCCTGGCCCCAGTGGTGAAGGAGCCGCTGCATGCGCCCGGAGCGCCACAGCGGTCCCGCGCAGTCACTGAGCACGAGGGTGAGCTGCCGTCCGGTGGGGTCCCGCAGCTGGTCGGCGGCGCGTACCGCCCGCCCGCCGTGGCGCGCGGTGCCGGCGACGAGGGTGCCGTCGGCGTCCTCGCGGAGGTAGTGCGCGGCCACTTCGCGGAACGCGCCGAGGCCCGCGCAGATCTGGCGCAGTTCCTCCAGTGCCGTGTCCCACACCCCGGTGGAGGTGGACACGTCCATGAGCAGCCGCAGCCGGGCCTCGCGGCGGTCGGTGGCGCGCAGCACGGGCAGCAGCAGGCGGGTCTCCGCCGCCTCCTCGGCGGTGGCCTGCTCGTCGAGGACGAGGGCGGCGGCGCGGACCGGCGGGCGGTAGTGCTGGAGGGGGCGCAGGGCCCGCTGGAGGGCCAGCGGCTGGGGCAGCGCGGTCGCCATCGGGACGCGGACGCGGACGGCGCCGGCGCTGTCACCACCCGGTGGCCCGGCTCCCCGGTCGGCCGGGCGGGGCCGGTCGGCGTGCAGGAGCGTACGGGCGTCCGGCCGGTCCGGTGCGGGCGGGTCGGGGGCGGCGCCCTGGCCGCACGGGTCCGGTCCGGCCTCCGCGGGGTGGTCGTCCTCGGGCCGCGGGGCGGCCGGTGCCGGATCGGAGCGTACGGCGGCGGGGGCCACGTACCGGGCCAGCCACAGCGCCTCGGCGAGTTCGCGCGCGGACGGCTCGCCGCCGAGCGCGCGCAGCCGCTCGGCCAGCTCGGCCAGCCGCCCGTCCGGTGTGGTCATGCGCGGCGTCCGCTCCCCTGCTCGCCGTGGTCGAGGGGCCGCATCAGCAGCTCGGCGAGCCGCTGCCGGTCGCCGCCGCCCTGCCGGGCGGCCTGCTGGGTGAGGTAGACGGCGTTCAGCAGCTGGTCGGCGGCGCGCAGGGCGCCCGGAGCGGAGCCGAGGAAGGAGCGTACGAGGTCGTCGTTGCGCTCCGCGTCCGCGGCGCCGAAGTGTGCGCCGACCATGGCGCCGAGCCGGGCCCGGCCCCAGGCGTCGTTGCGCGGCGAGGGCAGGTCCAGGTGCAGGCAGCGGCGCAGCAGCGGGGCGGGGAAGTCGCGTTCGCCGTTGCTGGTCATCACCACGACCGGGAAGGCCCGGCAGCGGACGCGTCCGTCGCGCACCGGGACGTGCTCGTCGTCGTCGGTGAGCACCCGCACCTCCTGCTGCCGGTCGGCGACGCGCTGGAGTTCGGGGATGCGGAACTCGCCTTCCTCCAGTGCGTTCAGCAGGTCGTTGGGCAGGTCGATGTCGCTCTTGTCGAGTTCGTCGACGAGCAGGACCCGGGGGCGGGCGCGGGGCAGCAGGGCGGTGCCGAGCGGGCCGAGCCGCAGGTAGGCGCCGATGTCCTTGCGGCCCTCGCCGCTCAGTTCGGCCATCTGGGTGTCCTGGAGCCGGGCGATGGCGTCGTAGGTGTAGAGGCCGTCGCGCAGGGCGGTGCGGCTGACGATGGGCCACTGGAGGACCCGGCCGAGTCCGAGTTCGTGGGCGATGGCGTGGGCGAGCGTGGACTTGCCGGAGCCGGGGTCACCGGTCACCAGCAGCGGGCGGCGCAGGAAGAGCGCGGCGTTGATCAGTTCCAGCTCCTGCGGTCCCCAGGCGATGCCGTGGTCGCCGTGGGCACCCAGCCGGCGCAGGGACTCGGTGCCGAGCGGGGGCACCGTGTCGAGGGCGGGGCCGCCGTCGAAGTCGCGCCACGGCGGCGGGGGCGGCAGCCGGGTGATCCCGTCGTGCGGTTCGCCGTTGCCCCGGAAGATGTGCCACTGCGTGTCGGGGCTCTCGGGGTTCTCGGTCACGGGGACTCCAGCAGGTCGTCGCAGAGGGGGATCGGGCGGCGGGGGTCGTCGTAGAGCAGGGCCAGGTCCTCCGCCCAGTAGGCGTCCTCCTCGGACCGGCTGACGCGTTCGCGCAGGGCGCGCAGCCGCTCGGGCAGGGCGGTCGCGCGGCTGGTGGAGCCGAGCAGTTCGGCGGCCTTGTCGTGCAGCCGCTCGCAGTCGGGCCCGCATCCGTGGGTGTGCTCGCCGCGCAGGTTCCACAGCATGACCCCGTACCCGGCGCCGATCGCCCGGGTCAGCGGCTCGGTGCTCTCGGCGGGCGGCCGGCACAGCACCGGCACGGCCCCGGGCGGCGCCTGCCCGAGGGTCTGCGCGGCGACGGCCGCAGACGGCACCGGCAGCGCCTTGGGCGTGCCCTCGGCGATCCCGCGCCAGCGCTCGCGCCAGACGTCGGTCGGCTCGCCGCGGCGCTTGAGGCAGCGCAGGACGACCTGCCGGTGCACGCCGAAGGGCCGGTCGGCGGGGTGCGGTTTGAGGCTGCGGGCTACGGGGCCGGGCCGCCACAGGTGGACGTCCACGCCGAAGTGGTCGACCGGTACGGCGAGTTCGAGCCTGGCCCGCCGGCCGGTGTCGAGCAGGCCGAAGGTGCGGGTCAGCGGCTCGTTGAGGACGTGGGGCAGTTCGGCGAGGGAGGCGCCTTCGCCGTCGGTGTCCTCGTCCACGGCCCGCGCGGTGTCCTGGCCGCCGGTCCAGGTCCAGATGCGCCAGTGGAAGCGGTCGTGGGGACGGAACAGGTCGGGTTCGAGTTCGACGGCGACGACCGGGCCGTCGTCGTGCTCGGCGGCGTCCTCCGGGGCCGGCCCGGGTTCGTACCCGGCCTCGAAGAAGCCGCCCGGCTCCTCCGCGGCTGTCGGGTGCGGGGCCGCGGCCCAGGGCGCGGGGGCCGCGGCCGTCACGTTCAGCAGCAGGGCGCGCAGGTGGTCGGGGAGCTGCCCGGCCCGTTCCGCCACCCACCCCTCGAGGCGCGCGGCGGCCTTTGGGGCGCGTGCGGCGCAGGCGTGCGCGACCACGCGCAGGTAGTGCAGCGAGACCACGTCGGCGCCCTCCGCGTGGTCGTAGAGCCAGCCCTGACCGTCACGCCAGTCGTGCGGGGCGCGTTCGTCCTCCCAGAGCGGCTCGTCACCCAGCACCCGCTCGATCAGCTCCTGCAACTGCGCGGGCGAGTCCGGCCGGGGCAGGGCGGCGAGCAGCGCGCAGGCCTCCGCGCTGTCCCGGGGCGTCCACCGGCGGGCGCCGCCCCCGCACAGCTCCTGCTGCGCCTTCACCCAGGCCTGCCCGCCGCGCACCCGCTCGTGCCACACGTCGTGGGCGCGGATGAGGGCGGCGTACGGGTCGGCGCCCAGGGAGGACTCGTCGCCCACGGGCAGGGCGCGCCGGAATCCGCGCAGGGCGGTGACCGCGACGGCCAGACCGCCGTCCTTGTTCGCGCGGCGGGCCTTGACGACCCCCGCCACCAGCCCGCGTTCACGGTCCAGCAGCGGTCCGCCGGACGCGCCGTGCGGGATCTCCACCAGCGGCGCGAGGGTCAGACCGTGCGCGCCGTCCTTGCCGTTGCACTCGGTGTGCCCGCTCCACCGCTGGGGCGGGCCGCCGCCCGGCGAGCGCCAGCCGTGGGCGGTGACCGCCAGCGGGGGGTCGTAGCGGTCGGTCAGGCGCACGCAGACGTGGTCGACCGGATCGGTGACGCGCAGCAGCGCCAGGTCCTGCTCCGGATCGGTGCCGTCGAGCCAGTACGCCGTCGCGCCCCGCACGTCCAGGCCGTTGTGCCCCCGGACCCGGAGGATCGTGCGGTGCGCGCCGCGCGCCTGGGGCGGCAGGACGTGGGCGCAGGTCAGCACCCAGCCGGGCGCGACGAAGAAGCCGCTGCCCCACAGGGTGTCCGGTTCGCCCTCCGGGCCTATCCGCACGGTGGCACGGACGATCAGCGCGTCGAGCCTGCCTGTCATACGGTCGAGGAGCCCTGCCCGTCGGCGGCGGTCTCACCGGTGGCCGTCGAGGTCCCGTCGGCGGCGGGCCGGGCCGGGTCGCCGCGCCAGGTGAGGGTGATGGACAGGGCGGCCTTCGCCTCGCCGTCGGCGAGCAGGGCGACGGCCTTGCCGGGCTTGACGGCGAGTTCCACCCCGAAGGTGGCGCTGACCTCGTCGGGCCGGACCGTGCGCGCGGCCTGGAGAACGGCCGAACCGACTCCTCGGACCAGCTCGTTGAGCTGGTCGACGCGCGCCGCCATGTGATCCAGGGCGCCGACGTCCTCGTAGGAGAACTCGTCGGCCCCGCCGGGCACCTCGTCCGGTTCCAGAACGCTCACGCGTGCGAGGACCGTTCCGCCGCCGGGCAGCTCGATCTCCTGGATTCTGCGCTGGTCCATGACGCCCCCGTGCGCCTCGTGATGTACGTGCGGACATTCTGCACGCACCGGCATCGCCGGGGGTCCGGATCCGGCCAGTCCGGCAGGGTCGCGGGGCGCATAACCTGGTGGGGTACGACCTCAAGGCCTCAGGCCCAGCCCCAGGAGAGCACCCGTGTACTTCACCGACCGAGGCATCGAAGAACTGGAGAAGCGGCGCGGCGAGGAAGAAGTCACCTTCGAGTGGCTCGCCGAGCAGCTGCGGACGTTCGTCGATCTCAACCCGGACTTCGAGGTGCCGGTGGAGCGACTGGCGACGTGGCTGGCGCGGCTGGACGACGAGGACGACGAGTAGGTCCGGCATGAGCTGAGCGGGGCGTCCGAGGGCGCCCCGTTTTCGTGCGTTTAAGGCCCCGTTTTCGTGCGTTTGGGGCTCCGTTTTCGTGCGTCCGCGGACGGCCCCGGCCGCTCAGTCGCGCGCGTGCGTCAGGCCGTACGCCAGGCCGGAGGCGCCGTGGGCCAGCAGCAGGACACCCGCCACCAGCCAGCCGGCGCTGCGGCGGCGCAGGCCCCACGCGGTGAGCGGGAGACCGGCGGCGATCTGGGCGGCGGCCAGGACGAGGGCCCTCGGATCGCCGGACGGCGGCGGATACGGACCCGGCGGGCCGTCCTCCACGGCCTCCGGTTCCGCGCGGAGCGCCTCCCGCCGGCGCGGCCGTTCGAGCTGCCGGGTGTCCGGGCGGCCACGGGCGGCCTCGGTCAGCCGGCCGGCGGGGGCGCCGGGGGCGAGACCGGCGGGCAGGGCGACGCCCACGCGGACGAGGACCGCGAGCAGGCCGCGCATCCGCGCGCGGGCGTCGGCCCCGGAGCCGGGCCGTGTCAGCTCGTCGAGGGACTGCATGTCGAGGACCGGGTCGAGGCCCAGCCGCGCGGCGAAGGTGCGCATGGCCTCGTCCTCGCCGGCCGGGGTACCGGCCGTGAGCCAGACGTAGCCGACGGGACGGCGGAAGCCGGAGGCGAGGGTGTATCCCGCGCGGTCGGCGTCCCACCACAGGGCCAGCACCGGCCAGGGGGCGCCGACGGCGAGGGCGGTGGCCCACCCGGTGGCGACCCGCTCGACCGGCTCGCCGCCGTCGCGCCAGGGCCTGCCCTCCGGCACCAGTACGCTCCACGCCTCCCCTGCGCCGGTGAGCAGCATGGGTTCGCGCAGCAGCCGGGCGGCGGAGGCGACGGAATCGGCGTCCGCCCGGCAGAGCAGCAGGGCGCCCGGGGAGTCGTCCGGGAGGTCGTCCTTCGGCATGCTCACAAGCTAGGGCACTTTGCCCGTTTCACAGGGATTGCTGACCACTCGAACGAGTCTCTTGACTTTCGATGGGCGCGATATATCGTGAGTCACGGAGACGCGATATGGCGCGTTCGGTCTCGCCCGGGGCGTCTCGCCGTGTGCCGGGGTGTGTGTTTCGAGGAGGTCTCACCATGTCCGAGTGGTCCGTCGCGGAGCCCACCAAGCTCGCCTTCGACGACCCCGTGCGGGAGCTGCGCGTCCGCGTCACCGGCGGAACGGTGAACGTGGTCGGCACGGACGAGGGTTCCGCCCGCCTGGAGGTCTCCGCACTCGAGGGCCCGCCCCTGGTGGTGACCCAGCAGGACGGCACCCTGACCGTGGCCTACGAGGACCTGCCCTGGAAGGGGCTCCTGAAATGGCTCGATCCCCAGGGCTGGCGGCGCAGCGCCGTGGTCTCACTGGCCGTCCCCGCCCGCACCCGTGTCGAGGTGGGCGCCATCGGTGCCGCGGTCGTCGTGTCCGGTGTCGACGGACCCGTGGAGGTGAAGGGGGTCTCCGGGGACAGCACACTGGTCGGGCTCGCGGGGCCGGTCCGCGCGGACACCGTCTCCGGGAACCTGGAGGCCCAGGCCCTCACCGGCGATCTGCGCTTCCACTCCGTCTCCGGGGACCTGTCGGTCGTCGAGGCGGGCTCCTCCGTGAGGGCCGACTCGGTCAGCGGATCGATGATCGTCGACCTCGATCCGGCGAGCAGCCCCACCGACATCTGCCTCACCAGCGTCTCCGGCGAGATCGCCATCCGCCTGCCGCAGCCGGCGGACGCCGACGTGGAGGCCAACACCGCCAGCGGGACCGTCTCCAGCGCTTTCGAGGACCTGCGCGTCACCGGCCAGTGGGGCGCCAAGCGCATCACCGGCCGCCTCGGCGCGGGCAGTGGCCGCCTGAGGGCGACCACCGTCAAGTGTCCGGCGACCCGGCGGAAGCGCCCGCCGACCCCACGGCCGGGGCGCAGGAGGACACGGTGCAGGACGACACGGGGGACAATGCCGCTGCCGGCCCGGGCGAGAGTTCGTCCCCGACCAGCGCCCCGGCCGACGGCACGACCGACAAGAAGGTGCTCTGACATGCCCCCCGTCTTCGCCCACGGCCGCCTCCGCCTCTATCTGCTGAAGCTGCTCGACGAGGCCCCGCGCCACGGCTACGAGGTGATCCGCCTCCTGGAGGAGCGATTCCAGGGGCTGTACGCGCCGTCGGCGGGCACGGTCTATCCGCGCCTGGCCAAGCTGGAGAGCGAGGGCCTGGTCACCCACACCACCGAGGGCGGCCGGAAGGTGTACGCCATCACGGACGCGGGCCGCGCCGAACTGGCCGACCGCAGCGGCGAACTGGCCGATCTGGAGCTGGAGATCCGGGAGTCGGTCGCCGAGCTGGCCGCCGAGATCCGCGCCGACGTGCGGGGCGCGGCCGGTGATCTGCGGCGCGAGATGCGGGCCGCCGCCGCGAGCCAGGCCCGGCAGGGCGCCGGTGCGGCCGAGGAGCCCGCGGAGAACGAGGCCTGGCGCGCGGCCAAGGAGGAGATGCGGCGCGTCAAGCAGGAGTGGAAGGAACAGGCCCGCCGCGCCAAGGACGAGAGCCGCCGGGCCCGCGAGGAGGCCGAGCGCGCCCGGCGCCAGGCCAAGGAGGCGCAGGAGCGGGCGCGTGCGCAGGCCCAGGAGGAGGTGCAGCGCATCGCCCGGCGGGTCCAGGAGCAGGTCCAGGATCACTTCACGCGGGGCGACTGGCCGAACGGTCTGCGCGAGGGGCTGGCCGAACTGGCCAGGGAGTTCGGTGACTTCGGCAAGGGCTTCGGCCGCCCGAACCCGCCCAAGGCGGGCCCGCGGCCGGAGTACTCGACGACCCCCGAGGACTTCCCCGCCGCGTACGAGCCGTCCTGGGCCCACGAGACTCCCACCGGGGACCCCGCCCGCGACCTGGACCGGCTGCTGGACCGCTTCCGCGACGACATCCGCGACGCGGCCCGCGACCACGGCATCACCCCGGACCAGTTCCGCGACGCCCGCCGCCACTTGTCCACGGCGGCAGCCCACATCGGCGCACTGCTACGGACGCCGAAGGCGTAGGAGGAGAGGGCGGGCCCCCGGTGGCCGGGACGGCGTGGTGGCGGGCATCGCGACCAGGGCCGGGACCGACCGGCTCACCCGGCCCTCGCCTCTCCCCCGCCATCCAGCACCCGCGTCACCGACTCGTAGGTGACCCCGTGGTCCGCCAGCACCTCCGCGGGCACGCCCGGAAGTGTCGTCAGGGCGAGCAGGAGATGCTGGTCGCCGATGCTGCGGTCGCGGCGGGCGAGGGCGACGCGGAGGGACTTCTCCAGCACCGTCCTCGCCTCCCGGCCGAAGGACGGCCGGCCGCCGCCCCACCACGCCTTGCCCTTCGGGGACCCGGACATCGCACCCGCGCCGTGCACCTCCTCCACCCGGGCCACGATCCGCGCGACATCGATCCCCAGCCCGGCCAGCGCCTCGGTCTCGGCCTGGGACAACCCGGCCAGGCGCCGGGCCTCGGCCAGCGCCCGGATCATCGAGTCCCGGCGCGCGGTGACCCCCAGTGCCGCGAGCACGGAGGAGCCCCGGCCCGCCTCCCGGCCGAGGAGCGCCAGCAGCAGATGCCCGGCGTCGACGGTCCGCGCCCGCTCCTCCTCGGCCTGGGCGACGGCTCCCTTCACCACCTCACGGGCGTCCTTGGTGAACCGCTCGAACATCATCGCCTCCCGTACTTCTTGTGCACGGCCTGCCTGCTCACTCCGAGTTCCGCGGCGATCTCCTGCCACGACCAGCCCTGATTGCGCGCACTGCGCACCTGCACGGCCTCCAACTGCTCCAGCAGCCTGCGCAGGGCGGCGACGGCCCGCAGCCCGACCCGGGGGTCGCGGTCACCCGCCTGCTCGGCCAGATCCGTTGCTTCGGTCATGACGTCAACCTACGTTGACATCCACGTGACGTCAACCCTGGTTGACACAGAGGGCGCGAAAACGGCCGGCCCGGAAACCACCGGACCGGCCGTGGGCCGGCGGAGCCGACGAGGCTCGCGAGTTGCCTGGGGCTCAGGAGTTGGTGAGGCTCAGGAGTTGGTGAGCACGATCTTGCCGAACTGATCCCCCGCCGCCAGCCGCTCGAAGCCCTCCCGGGCCCGGTCCAGCGGCAGCACCTCGTCGATCACCGGCCGCACCCCCGTGGCCGCGCAGAACGACAGCAGGTCCTCCAGCTCGTCCTTGGTGCCCATGGTCGACCCGACCACCTTCAGCTCCAGGAAGAAGATCCGCGTCAGTTCGGCGTGCGAGGGCCGGTCACCGCTGGTGGCACCGGAGATGACCAGCGTGCCGCCGGGCCGCAGCGACTTCACCGAGTGCGACCACGTCGCGGCGCCCACCGTCTCGATCACCGCGTCCACCCGCTGCGGCAGCCGCGCCCCCGGCTCCAGCGCCTCCACGGCGCCGAGTTCGAGCGCCCGCTTGCGCTTGGCCTCGTCCCGGCTGGTCGCGAAGACCCGCAGTCCGGCGGCCTTGCCCAGCACGATGGCGGCCGTGGCGACCCCGCCGCCCGCGCCCTGCACGAGCACGGAGTCACCGGGGCGCACCCCGGCGTTGGTGAAGAGCATCCGATACGCCGTCAGCCAGGCGGTCGGCAGGCAGGCGGCCTCCTCGAAGGACAGCTCCTTGGGCTTGGGCAGGATGTTCCAGGTCGGTACGGCGACCTGCTCGGCGAAGGTGCCCTGGTAGCGCTCGGTGAGGATGGAGCGGGGCTCCTTGGGGCCGACGCCGTGGCCGCTCTGGCCGATGACGGAGTGCAGGACGACCTCGTTGCCGTCCTCGTCGATCCCGGCGGCGTCG
>NZ_MUND01000457.1:0-28601 GCF_002154375.1 Streptomyces glaucescens
GACACATCCGATCAACTGACCAACCCATCAAAGAGACACGCGCTAGGCGTCGCTGGCTATAGACCCGGGGTGTTACAGCCACTCAGAGCATCCTAGTCTTCCAGGATGCTGTCGGCGCTCGACTGAGGCGCTTGGAGGATCCTCCGGACCCGGCTAGCCATCCCCCGCACCGGGAGGTAGATCCGTGTGCCGCTGGATCGGGCGGAGGTGATGAGTCCCGCTCCGGTGAGCCGCTGAAGTGCCTCCGGGACGAGCTCCCTGTGTTTGTCGTCCAGTCCGCGGAAAAGCGCGGACTCCTTTCGCCCCGTGCCACGCTGGGCGTAGACCTTCTTCAATATGGTGAGCAAAACCTTGTTCATCGGTGTTGTCTTGAGAGCGAGAATACCCTTAGCTGTCGAAATTTGCGCGTCAAACTGGGCCACTTCACAGTCGACGAAGCGGCTCTCCTGGAGCGCTGGCCACCCGGCCACCCCCGTCATCTGCCCGATGAGGCAGTTCTGAAAGTGCGGGAGCGTATATCCGCCATGGTCGGTTAGGTCCAATTCTTGGATCACGCAGTCATGGAAGCTCAGCCAGTCGTAGCTCTTGGCATCAGCGGTCAGCGAGAAGCTGCGAAGCTCGATCTCGTGCAGGGAGATCGAAGTGCGAGGCACCTCCTCGGGCCAAAGCCGCGAGGCGAGCCGGACGATATCCGCGATGACGGAGTCCGAAACCCCCCGGCGCTGGAAAGCCGCAGCGGACGAGTAGGCACCCCCCGAACTTGCGGCGCTTTCTCCTGCAAGCCGCACGGCGGCCACGTCGATGCCGACTTCGTCCAGGCAGGCGACGCTGCCTGTTAGCTCCAACAACGGGCTTTCCGTGTTGGGTTCGAGGACGCAGGCCACGACGTCACCCGCGCGGGCGGCGTCGGCGAGGGAGACGTCGACGAAGCGTCGTGAACCGTCGACGCTGTCCATGGCCCCGAGCCCGGGAAGTCGTTGTAGAAGTTGGTAGGAGCCCTCGTCGGGGGCGTAGCCGGTCACCGACTGGAAGACGGACGTCAGCTCGTCTTGTGAAATGGGCCCCAGACCGTCGGTGGAGCGTCGCGCTTGGGTGGCCAGCCGTTCCAGCACTTTGCGAACGGTGAACCCATCGACCCCTACCTCCATGCTGGCTTCCCGCTCTGCGATGCGATCCAGCATCATGTGCCAGCCCTCACCTGCCGAGCGGCCGAACGTGCCCTCGACGGATCCGTGGAGCGCGCTCGATGAGCCCAGGTAGCTCAGGAGGAGAGGACGAGAGGGCAGCCAGCCCGGGAGCGCGTCGTGCCATCCGTAGGCCTGGAGTATCTTCTTCGCCTGCTCCTCCGTCGGTTCGCCGGCCATCAGGAAGAGGGAGCTGCTACGGGCGCCGAGCGCGGTACGCATCTCGCGCTCGCTGTCGAAAAAATGCGCTCGCCCCGCGAGGACAACGGACGTTGAGGCCCGCGACTCGTCGCAGAACCGCCGCACAAGTTCAACAGACCGGCGGCGGATGTCGCGCATCGCTGACGTTTTGCCGATCCATCCAGGCGTCGCGATCTCGTCAAAGCCGTCCAAGATGAGCGTCACGTCGCCCGAACGCCATGCGCGGACCAACTGCGAGGGCGTGGGGAATCCAATGGCGCGGGCGTGGCGCTCCAGGGCCTCGACGGGTAGGACCTGGCCTTGGTGATCGCGCAGGTTGAGGAGGATGGGCAGGGCCGAAACGGGTTCTTGCGGTGGGACTTGGCCAGACGCTGGTAAAGCTCGCGGAGGAACATGCTTTTGCCAGCGCCGTAGTCGCCATACAGGAGGACGGACGTGCCGACCATCACTTTCTGGGCCACGCGATCGATCGAGAACGGTTCGCCGGTTCCGCTTTCCACTGGGTCGACCGCGACGTAAGGCTTGAGGTCGCTGTAGTCGCCGCTAGCCGGTTCGCGCGCGCTGCCGAAAGGGTAGGACGCGCGAAGCTCCAGGTACCGCAAAGAGTCGACGAGCTGGCTTCGAAGCTGGGCGAAGCTGCACGCGATGAGCGGCGGGCCAAATCCCTTGATGACCGTGCGTTGGTCGGCGGTGGGCTCGTCGCGCGTGACAAAAAAGCCCTTGACGGACTTGAACGGGTGCTGGCGGGCCATAGCCAAACACGCCTCTTGCAGCTTCTTGCCGTCCTTCTCCGCCTTGTCCTTGCGGCGGGAGACCGTGCACTCGACGATCGTGACTGAGTCCGGCCCGACGAAGACGCCGTCACGTTCGGCGGTGCCGATGTAGGTGGAACCCTGAAACTCGTTCTCCGGAGCGAAGAGCGCGCGAGATATGCGCAGGACCTCGGCCTCGAAGTCTGACTCGTCCTGCTGCTTCTCGTCCGCTGGCACGACAGCCCCCTCCCGAGCGTGTGTTCTGCGTCACACTATAGGCGCAGGTTAGGGGCCTGATCACCTGGTTCGCAGGAGCGTATACGTGCTGGGACGCCAGACGCGCCGGAGCCCCGGCCCGTCGTGATGCGGCCTGGAGCTTGGGGCGTCGAAGGAATCGTCCGGGAGGGGTGGACGCTGCGGGAGCTCCGGCAGAGCTTCCTGTCGACCCTCTCGGACAAAGGGAACCCCGCTTGAGGAGCCTTCCCGGTTGGTCGGCCACTCCAGTGCGGCCGTGACGGAAGAGGTGTACCGGAAGTAGATCCGCCCAGTGAGTCTTCTTGTCCTGGGTCTTGCCGGGGATCTTGATGAGCTGGATTTTCACTGGTCAGGGGGCAGTGTGGCCGTGCGCCTGGTGGTCGACGTTGGTCGTCATTGGCCACTGTCGAGCGACCTCGGACGGCCCAGAGACGGCCCAGGCAACGGCCCGTTCGGCGGCCTACGAGCTGATGGGCAATTCTCGTGCTCGCTGGCGGGCTTGGGCTCGTATCTCCTTCAGGCGACTGTGGAACGCGTTGTGGCCGTTCTGGTCGAGGTTCAGCGGGAGGTCGAGCTGGGAGATGAGCTGTGACTCCACGTCCCATGGTTCGCTCCGCTCGATCCAGCACACCTGCGCGTTATCCGCCATCCACTGGCTCAGTGTGGCTTCGCCAGCCTTGCCGAAGGTCATCCGCTTGCCGCTGCCCACGCGTCGTAGCTCTAGTCCGAGCAGGCATCCAAGGGTGAGCCGCAGCGTCGAGCCGGCTGCGTTGCCCCGATAGTGGTAGCGCACCCGCTTGCGCAGGTTCTGCGTGCTGGTCCGGTTAGCCATGTTCCGCGGGGCTATACCGACGTACAGCAGGCGCCCGGCGTCCAGGTCGGGGTGGGGCGGCTGCTCGAAGTGCCACCCGTAGACCCCTGCCGTCGCTGGTACAGGGCTTGGACGAACCAAGACCTCCTGGGCCGACCACAACTGATCGGGACTGACGAGAGCGGTAGCTTCCACGGCACCTCCAGGCGCGCGACGGCTGATCGTCGCAGGCTACTGGTTGCCGCTGACAGAACATCCCTGTGTCCATTAGCTCATCGTCGACACTCATAAGTGCCATGCCGTGAGCTGATCGGCTGAGACCACCTTCGTCAGGTACCAGTGTCAGCTCCCTGGCCATCCGTCAGTTCCTGATCTAGCGTCAAGTACCTGGTCTGCCTGGCAGGGCGGCACACGGATGGGTCAGGTTAGCCAATTTCAGGGTCGAACCTGGCGCAGGCCAGCGGTAGCCTGGAACGACGCGATCCACTGGGCCTACAGCAACACTCATGGGGGAAATGATGCTACTGACGCCAAACTGGCGCGATTGGTATCACTTTCGCCATCAACAGGCGTGCTTCCAATCTGGAGCCGCCTTCGAAGATTACGTTTCCCAAGTACTAACACACTTCCATGACGACTTCCTGAACCCGGCCCCTTCTGGCTCTCTCGGGGACGGCGGCTGTGACGGGCTGGCAGAGTCCGGAACGATCTTCTATGCATGTTATGGGCAGAGGCCAGCCCGCAACGCTGAGCGCGAGCTCGCGAAAAAGATTGAGTCCGACTTCATGCGCGGGATAGACCAGTGGGACACATTCCACACATGGAAGTTCGTCACTAATGCACCCATGGGGCCGGAATCATTGAGGTGCATCACCAAACTGCAGCAGGCTCACGGGCCAACCGCCGAAAGGCCGCTCACTATCCGAGCGGTTAATGAGGAAAGACTGTGGACTGATGTAGTGGGCACTTTTAGCGCTGCAGTTCTTGACACCCTTTTTCCTGGCGCACCCGGAATCGAGAATATAGAACTCTCCGACTTGCTGCCATTGCTAGACGCGCTTGGTACCGCAGGCTCCGCTACGGAGACCGGAGGACACATCCCCCCAGTTCCACCTACCAAGATGGAATTCAATGCGCTACCTGAAGCGAGCCGTCTTGAATTCAATGCAGGCAGGCTTCTCGCTCCCCGAATAGATCGTTGGTACGCTGAGTCATCAGACCCCGATCTCTATGATGCTCAAGGGGAACGATTTCGATCCCTCTACAAAGAGGCCAGATCGATCACAACTGAGCCCGCAGAAATTCTTGAGCGACTCTACGTATCCGTAGCAGGAGCCAACTTCCGGATGGACGGGAAGCGCGCCAATGCCGCGTTTGCTGTAGTTTCATATTTTTTTGATTCGTGTCACATTTTCGAGATGCCGACTATTGAGGGATCCGCATCCGGTGGGGAGGTCCATGATGCTTCTACCTACTAAAGGAGTGTCACCTGAACGGGCCCTCATGACGATCGGGTCGGAGATTCTCACAGACCTGCGGTATCCAATGTCAGTGTCTGCTCTCTGGGAAAAATACAACACTCGCCAGAATGCGGCGGATAATATCCATCGGATTACGTTCGACTGGTTCTCGCTCGCGCTAGCAGCCCTCTATGCAATGAAGGCTGTAGATGTGTCGGATGATGGCTACATCAGGACTGCCCATGTTCATCAGTAAGCTCACCTCTTCCGACGCCAGGTTCAAGACCCTACGTTTCCATGAGGGATTGAATATCCTCATTGCTGATCGCACCGAGGCATCGGAGCAGGGCGACAGTCGCAATAGCATCGGCAAAACGAGTGTAGTCAAGATTCTGCGATACGTTCTCGGCGGCGATCTGCCACTGGATTTCAAGGCGCCGGAACTATCGAATCACAAGTTCACAGTTACTTTCTTGATGCCTAACGAGAGTGACACAGCGAGCGAGACGGTCACCGTTACGCGTTCCGTTGCACGGAGTACGCGAGTTGACGTGTCAGGATGGTCAGCGACTGAAGGGGCTCGGGACCTCCATGTTGACACTTGGCGAGCATTGCTGACTCGTCACATTTTTCACATTCCCCCGGATGTAAGTAGGCCGACTGCTGGCCAACTTTGGGGCCAGCTTATTCGCACCTACTTCGGAAACCCAATCAAGGGACACCAGGCTGAAGCTGACTGGGAATCCGGGGTAAGGATCGGATACATGCTGGGATTGTCGCCAGAAATCTTGGGGAAAGCGGGAGATGTTGATCGCCTAACCAAGCAAGGGAAGGCCATCCGTAAAGCCGTTAAGGATGGCGCAATTGCGCATCTATCACTGGATGAACCAGCCCTCCGTGCTCAGCTCGCAACAGCCCGCCGGCACAGGGATCGCATGCAAGAGAGCATGCGATCTTTCAAGGTCGACGAACAGTACGCCAGCCATCAGCAGGAGGCCGATGGGCTCACCGCCTCGATTCAAAGGCTTAACGATGAAGCCTTGGCCCTGCAACGCCGATCCCGTGAGCTCGATGAAGCTCTACGGGATGAAGTAGTGGCTTCTGAGAGTAGCGAGCTCTCCGCGAGGCTTACGCGCGTATATGCAGAGATCGGTCTCGTGCTCCCCGATATCGTCAGTAGGCGATACGACGAAGTTGCAGCTTTTCACGAATCTGTCGTCAGTAACAGGCGAGCATTTCTCGAACAAGAATTGCACGCAATTGAGGCCCGTCTTAATGGTATTAATACGGAACGTCAGGCGCTCGATCGCTTGAGGTCCCAAGTGATGCAGATCCTGGAAGAGACGGTGGCGCTCGATACTTTTATGAGCATGCAACGGGATCTCGCTAAGCAGGAGGCGAATATCGCGGACCTCGAGAGGCGACTCGAAGACGCAATCTCAATCAGCACGATCAATGACACCGTTAAACTGCGGACTGCAGAAGTTATTGCTTCCGTGCGCACCGAAATGATTGAACGAGATCAAAAGATCGAAGAGTCGATCTCACTGTTCAGCGATCTCGGTGCAGAAATCTACACTGATCGCGAGGCGTCACTCCTGGTGTCAGTGACACCCAAGGGCATCCTTGGTGTTGTACCGAATATTTCTGGCGATGCCAGTGTTGGTGTTCGAAGTGTCGAGACTTTTATGCTTGACGTTGTCTGCGAGATTGCGGCTATCAAAGCAAAGCGAGCACCACGGATACTCGTTCATGACAGCCATCTCTTCGACGCCATTGACGGCCGGCAGGTCGCGTCTTGCCTGAATATCGGCGCGCGACTCGCTGAAGAAAACGGCTTCCAATATATCGTGACGCTCAACTCGGATTTTCTTGAGACTGTCGAAGCGCAGAGTGATGGCGCCTTCAATGCAGAGCCCTACATTCTTGACACTCGACTGACGGATGAGGATGACGAAGGAGGACTCTTCGGTTTCCGATTCGGGTGATATTTAGCAGAAGTATGCTCGGCTTTCGATATTCGTCCTGTCTCAATGACCGCGTCGCGCGCCGCTCTCAGCTCCCATCCCGTCTGCCGTCGACCCACACATCGTGGAGCAGGCGCGGTGCCTGGCGTCCAGGTGGAGCGCGCCACTGTACGAACGACCTGGACGCCAGGTGCCGTGTCTGCTCGGCTCTGCCTGGGTCGACGGCGGACGGGATGGGAGCCTCCACGCCCCGCCACACTCGGCCGGCACTCGCCTGCGGCGCCCCCGCCATCTCGGAGCCCGAGCGCCCCCGCCGGAGGCATGCCCTTCACCGCGGCCCCGGTGGTGCGGTACTCGCTTTGTAGCCCCGGCCCCGTCCTGTTGTGGGCGCGCGTCGGCGTAGCGTGCGCGGAGCGAGCCGAAGGCAGGAGCGCAGCGCGGCGCGGAGCCGGGAGCGCGCCCGGCGAAGCGGAGCGCAGCCGGGCTTGAACCAGTAGAGAAAGTTGTAACTCAGTCTGCGCGGTGGGGCTCAAAGCTGTGTGCGCATGCTGGAACTTCGGCGTCCTGCCTGTGTGCGAGGGGCAGGAAGAGCACTGGCCGGATCGTCCAAGTGATGCGGACGTCGGCATGGGTGATGGTCACCGTGCAGGGTTCGGAGCGCATCAGGGCTCTGCGGGTCTCGGCGCGCTCTTCGTACAGCCACGTCCAGGCTTCGTCCGACGCGTCGGAGTCGAGCGCCGGTGAGATGGTGCGGAGAGCGATGGCGACCCAGCGGTCTGCCTGGGGTGCCGAGTATGCGTCGAACGATGCCAGGCGCGCCGGCCCTCCCGTGCCGGTGACTTGCTCGGTCCGGCATTCGCACCAGTAGCCGCGGGTGGGCCCGTTCATGGGGTCGCTCCCGCCGGGTAGGCCAGCAGCACGTAGCGGGTGCTCTCGTCGTAGAGAGTGAGTTGGTACCCCGTGCCGCTGGTCAGGTAGGCGAGGGCCCGTTCGTGTTCGGCCTCGTCCGTCAGCCAGTGCAGGCCCGGCTGTGCGTATGCGGCGTCGAGCTGGTCGGTGATGTGCTGCGTGCGCTCGCGTAACCAGCGCAGTGCCAGGCGTGGGCTCGTGGCGTCGTGTGATCCCAAGGGGATGGAACAGACCTCGTTCAACGGGTAGGCCGCGGCTCGGCATCGATAGGGGAGAGGCTGGCTGCCTGTGTTCAGCGCTGCGGGAGGAGCGGACGTCAGCACGGGTGCCCTCCTGCCGACCTGGCATCGGTGAAGAGTTCCGCGGTGACCGTGTGGCCGCCGTGGCTGCCGTGGACGACGACCCGGTGAGCGAGTGCGCTGACCATGCCCAGGCCCCGGCCGTGCTCCGCCTCCTGGTCCTGGTGCTCGACCTTCGGCGCCGTGCCGGTGCTTCCGTCGTCCGTGACGGACAGGGCGATCACCTGCGGGGAGACCGCGAGGGCCAGATGGAAGCTGCCGGATGTCTGGCCGCTGGCCGTGTGGAGGATCGCGTTCGCGCTCAGCTCGCTGACGATCAGCTCAGCGTCCTCGGCCAACGGCGAACCTCGCAGGATGTCGCGGGTCCAGCGGCGGGCCCTGCTGACCTCTTCCGGGAATCCTGGGCAACTGAGCCCCCAGACCCGGGCGCTACTCGTATACTCGTGCATACAAGTTCCTTCGTGCTGGTAGGCCGCCATGTGCAGCGGGTTCGGGCTAGACGAGTTTCACGCCGTCGTGGGCGCGGACGGCCGGTGGGGACGCCGCGTCGAGTGCGTCAAGCACGCGGATCGCGTACGCCTCGTCGGCGAGTTCGATGACTTCTTCGCGGGTGGCCCAGCGCAGTGCGTGGGTCTCGTCCCCCGTGGTGGGAGTACCGTCGGCCGCCTGGCAGCGGAAGACGAGGGAGACGATCAAGCCCGTCATGTTCTTGTAGACGCCGGTCAGGGTCGCGGGAAGCTCGATTTTGATGCCGGTCTCTTCGAGGACTTCACGCTGGAGGGCTTCGGGGATGGTCTCCTCGCGTTCGAGGACTCCGCCCGGGGGTTCCCAGTGGCCGTTGTCGCGGCGCTTGATCAGGAGGGCCCGGCCTTGGTCATCGACGATGACCCCGGCGACGCTCACGGAGTGCGGGCGTTCTGTGCTCACGTTCCTCGGCCCTCTCGGCTGACTAGGCTCTCCACCGTAGCAACAACACTCGCCCACTCGTCTAGATACCTAAAGGAGTACGCATGGCGTCTCTACCGAGCATTCTCGGCGGCCTCGACCCGACCAGTGATCGTGCGGTCTTCCGGCAGATCGCCGACCAGCTGCGCGAGGCCATCGATCGTGGGCGATTCAAGGAGGGGGAGAAGCTGCCCTCCGAGGCTGAGCTGGTCGAGCACTACGGGGTCTCCCGGATGACGGTCCGGAACTCCTTCTCGATCCTCCAGGGCGAGGGCCTGGTGCACGCCGAGCACGGCCGGGGCGTCTTCGTCCGGCCCCGGCCTCCGGTGCGCCGTCTCGCCTCCGACCGGTTCGCCCGGCGCCATCGCGAACAGGGGAAGTCCGCGTTCATCGTGGAGGCCGACGCCGCCGGCAGTCACCCCACCGTGGACAGCCTGGAGGTGAAGGAGGAGAAGGCCAGCCAGGACATCTCCACCCGGCTCGGCTCCGTGCGGCGCGTGCTCGCCCGGCGTCGCCGGTACCTGCTCGACGGCCGACCGGTCGAGTTCGCCACGTCGTACCTGCCGCTCGACATCGCCCGCGGCACGCAGATCGCCGAACCCAACCCGGGCCCTGGTGGCATCTACGCCCGCCTCGAGGAATTGGGCCACCAGCTCGACCACTTCGAGGAGGAGATCCGGGCCCGGATGCCTTCGCCGTCCGAGGTGAAGACGCTGCAACTGGCCTCCGGTGTGCCGGTGATCCATCTGATCCGTACCGCCTTCGATACTGCGGGGCGGGCCGTGGAGGTCTGCGACACGGTGATGGCGGCCGACGCATACGTCCTCTCCTATCAGCTTCCGGCGACCTGATCGGCGGTGCGCGAGGCCACTTCTCCGGACTCGTACACACTGACATGCATACTCGTATAGACGAGTGGGCAAGTTGTGTGGCAAGGTGATCCCGGACTCGGCGCCGCTGGGTTCGAAGGATGCATCTTGTCTAGACGAGTAGATGGGAAGAAATCTTGCGCACCATCCGTGTGGAGACCTCGGCCGCGACGATCCTGCTGACCGAGGCGCCCGAGCCCAAGGTCCGCGACCGGCAGTCGGGCGAGATCGCGAAGGACGCCGTCAGCGGTGAGGCGCTGATGACGATCGGCGTCGTGTACATCGAGGAGGGGGAGTCGTCCCTGATCAAGGTGACCGTTCCGGAGAGCGGAGTGTCGGAAGGGCTCGCCCTCGGCGCCCCGGTCTCCCTGCCGGGCCTGGTCGCCCGGCCGTGGGAGAGCGTGTTCAACGGCCAGCAGCGCCACGGCATCGCCTTCCGGGCCGCCGCCGTCACTCCGGCCGCCTTCCCGGCCGCCGTGGGGGCGTCGGCCTGATGACCGACCTGGCAACGCTTCTGGAGGTGGGTGGTCCCGTCGCCGCGCTCGGCGGTGGGGCCGCCTACGCCCGGGCGCGACACCCCGGCGTCTACTGGTCCACGGTCGGCTTACCGGTGTCCACGGTCCGGCTGCTTAGCTCCTACGGCTCCGTCATGGAGGCGTGCGGGCTGACCGTGGCCCCCTCCCGGCTGCGGGTCCTGGCGGTCAAGGCCACCACCCGCCGTGAGGTCCGGCCCGTACCGCCGCGCCGGGGGATCATCCGGCCGACCACGACAGGGCTGCGGGTCCGCCTGCGGCTCGCCCCGGGGCAGGAACCCGCCGACGTGGCCGCCTCCGCCGAACGGCTGCGGCATGCCTGGGGCGTCCATGCCGTCTACGTGACCACGATCAAGCCGGGCGTGGTCGAACTGCGGCTCGTCGGCTTTGACGTGCTGCGGCGGGTGCGCATGCCACGCAAGCTCCGCCCGGACCTTCTCCGGGTGCCGGTCGCGCTGCGCGAGGACGCCACTCCGTTCGTACGCGATTACCACACCGTTCCGCACCAACTCACCCTCGGCGCCACGCTGTCCGGCAAGTCCATGTACCTGCGTCACCTCGTCGCCGGCCTTGCCCGTCAGCCCGTCGCCCTGGTCGGCATCGACTGCAAGCGGGGCGTGGAACTGGCGCCCTTCGCCCCGCGCCTGTCGGCGCTCGCCACCGACCCGGAGCAGGCCGCCGGGCTGCTGCCCGTGCTCATCAAGGAAATGGAAGACCGGTATGACCTGATCAAGGCCCGGCAGGGCATCGCGCCGAGCACACTGGACGAGGAGATCACCTCCGACATCTGGGGCCTGCCCGAGCACGAACACCCAGTGCCCGTCGTGCTGTTCGTCGACGAGGTGGCCGAACTCTTCCTCGTCGCCACGAAGAAGGACGAGGAACGCCGGGACGAGATGGTCACCCAGCTCATCCGGCTCGCCCAGCTCGGCCGGGCCGCCGGCATCTACCTGGAGGTCTGCGGACAGCGCTTCGGCACCGAACTGGGCAAGGGCGCGACCATGCTGCGGGCCCAGTTGACCGGCCGCGTCTGCCACCGCGTCAACGACGAAGCCTCCGCCAAGATGGCACTCGGCGACATCGTCCCCGAGGCGGTCGCCGCCGCCTGCGCCATCGCCCCCGAACGGCCCGGTCTCGCCGTGGCCGGTGACACCTCGGGCGGCTGGTCCCGCATCCGCATGCCGTACCTCTCCCTCGGCGACGCCGCCGAGACCTGCCGCGAGTCGGCCCACCTGGTCCCCGACCTGCCCGCGCTCCAGCCCTTCCGGCCCGACATCCCCGTACGGCCGCCTGCCGAGACACCGAGCCCGGTCGTACGACCCCGCCCGGTGACCGACTGACCCGCGTTCGTACGCATCCCCGGTCGGCGTGACCGCCTCACGCCATGTCCCTACCCCTCCCATGCCCGAACCCGGAAGGAGCCGCAGCATGCGCGCCCACCTGGCCCGCGTCGACGCGGTGCTCGTCCAAGCGGTCATCGCCGCCGCGCTGTCCTTCGCCCACCTGCACGACGCCGCCTCGGCGGCCGGACAGGACGGGTGGAAGGCGTGGGCCTATCCCGTCTCGGTCGACCTGCTGCTCGTCGCCGCCTGGCGCCGACTGCGCTCCGGCGACGCGAAAGCGGCTGGGTGGTGCTGGTTCCTGATCGCCCTCGCCGCGTCCCTCGGCGCGAACGTCGCCACCGCCGGACTGCTCGACCTGGACCATGTGCCGGCCTGGCTCCGCATCCTCGTCGCGGGCTGGCCCGCGGTCGCCTTCCTCGGCGGAACCCTCCTCGTCCACTCGTCGCCGACCACGCACGACGAGACCAGCGACGCCGTGGGCCAGGAGGTGCCCGAGGACATCGAGGACCAGGAGGACGCGCCTGATCCCGCACCGGAACCCCCGGCGCCTCCGGCAGTCGAGCCGGTACCGACTCCCGCCCCGGCCCTGCCGCCGGTCGCCGTCCCGGCCGCCCTGCTCGAGCACGCCCGCAAAGTCGCCGCCGAGCACCACGCCCGCACCGGAACGGCCATCGACACCCCGACCCTGCGCGCCCGCCTCGGCGTCCCGCCGCCCATGGCCGACGCCATCGCCGCCCAGCTCACCTGACCGACAAAGGAGAACCATGCCTCTCTGCTTCAACACGGCCGCCGACTACCTCGAAGCGGCCCGCGAGATGGCCGTAAGCGGTCGGTCGGCGCTCGCTCGGCTCCTCGCCGAAGAAGCTGCCGACCGCACGTCGGACCGCCGGGAGGCCGCCCGGATCCTGCGCGAGTTCCCCGGCCCCAGCCTGCGACAGGAGGACTGACCATGCCCGCACCGAAGCGTTTCCGCAACGTCAGCCGCATCGGCCCCGTCCAGGTCGGCACGTCCTACGACGGCCGCGGCCGGGAGAAGCACACCGCCGCCTGCACGGCCCCGCGCTGCGGCTTCTCCGCCGACTACGACAGCCGAGCCGCCGCCGAACTGGCCGCCCGTACCCACCGCTGCCCCGCACGCTGAAAGGACCCGCACACCGTGACCATCAGCCTGCCCCTCGTCGTCCTCCTCGGCTTCTTCGCCTGGGGAACGGTCAAGTTCCTCGGCGTCCGCACGTGGATCGTCGTCCTGATCGCCCTCTTCGGCTTCTGGCTCTCGGACACCTTCATGGCCCCCGCCATCGAGTCCGAAACGCTCCGGCGTGGACATCGTCAACAGCTCACATAACTAGACGAGTAGATAAGGGGAGCTTCGCCGTGTTCCTGCCCAAGTACCCCGACAGCCCGACACCGCCGCCCGCACACCCCCACATCGTGGCCGACCAGGCCCCGGTCCGGCGGCCGGCCCCTCGGATCTCCGTCAGCACCGGAGCGGTCGCGGCCGTCCTCGTCGGCGGTGTCGTGCTGACCGCGCTCCTGGCCGCCGTCGCCGTCACGGCCGTCTCCGTGGCCGTCGCCACCGTGGTCCTGCGCTCGCTGCTCCGCGACCAGCACCGCCGCTGACGCACCGGACCCCCGGGGCGGCCTCGATACCGCCAAGCATCCGCCGCCCCGGGGGCCGTCTCCCTCCAGCCGAACCAGAAGGAGAAAGCCATCATCACCCGCGCCACTCCGCCCCCGCTCCGCGAACTCGGCGAACTGGCCGCCCTCGGCACCATGCCCGCACTCCTGCGTCAGCTCGCCGGCCTCGGCGGTTGCACGCATCCGATCCGCCTCGACGCCACCGCACCGAGTAGGCCGTCGACACCCGCACCGGCGAGATCGGCCGCGTCCTGCACCACCTCGACTCGGCCGACCTCCCGGCCGGCCAGCTCCTCGTCCGCTGCAACAACCGGCGCACCACCCGGTGCGCGGCCTGCGCCCAGGTGTACCGCCGCGACACCTTCCACCTGATCACCTCCGGACTGCGCGGGGGCAAGGGAGTCCCCGAACACGTCGCCGCCCACCCGCGCGTCTTCGCCACCTTCACCGCGCCGAGCTTCGGCCCGGTCCACAACCGCCCCACCGGCCCGGCCGGATCGGTCCGCCGCTGCCGCTGCGGCGCGCTCCACGACCAGGACGACCCCGCCCTCGGCACCCCGCTCGACCCGGACACCTACGACTACGAAGCGGCCGTGCTGTGGAACGCGCACGCCGGTCCGCTGTGGCGGCGCTTCTCCATCTACCTGCGCCGGGAGGTTGCCAAGCGCGCCGGCCTCACCCAGCGGGCCTTCCGCGAGTACGCCCGGGTGTCCTTCGCCAAGGTCGCCGAGTACCAGAAGCGCGGGGCCGTCCACTTCCACGCCGTCATCCGCATCGACGGCCCCGAGGGCGGCGACACCCCGCCTCCCGCCTGGGCCACCGCCGAGCTGCTGACCGACGCCATCCGGGCCGCCGCCAACGCCGCCCGCGTGGACGGCCCGGTCATCGACGGCCGGGCCCACACCTTCACCTTCGGCCGTCAGCTCGACGTCCGCACCATCCGCTCGGCCGACTTCGACGGCGGCCAGGAGCTGACCGAACGCGCGGTCGCCGCGTACATCGCCAAGTACGCGACCAAGGGCGCCGAGACGGCGACGGGAGCTCTGGACCGGCCGCTGAGGTTCCTCGCCGAACTCGCCCAGCTCGACATTAGTGACCACGCCCGCCGGCTCATCCGCACCGCCTGGACCCTCGGCGCCCGCAAGGACCTCGAACACCTCCGCCTGCGGGCCTGGGCCCACATGCTCGGCTTCCGCGGCCACTTCTCCACCAAGTCCCGCCGCTACTCCACCACCCTCGGCGCCCTCCGCGACGCCCGCGCCGAATGGCGCCGCGCACAAGCCCTGGCAGTGAACGAGACCGACCCGGACACGACCCTCGTCCTCGCGCACTGGGTCTTCGCCGGGACCGGCCTCACCGACGCCGAAGCCTGGCTCACCGAAACCCTCGAACCCGCCCCCGGAACGGAAGGAGAACCCACCCATGGCTGACCGCTACCTGACCGTGGCGCAGGTGGCCGAACTCCTCGGCACCACGGAACGCTTCCCGCGCCGCCTGATCGCCGAGCGACGCATCGTGTTCGTCAAGGTCGGCCGTCACGTCCGTATCCCGGAGAGCGCACTGAACGCCTTCATCGACGCCAACACGGTGCAGCCGATCGGTGACCGCCGCAGCTCCCTGGGGAGGGCTGCCTGATGGCGAACAAGAAGGGGAGGCGCCGGGACTTCGGATCAGTCCGACAGCTTCCATCCGGTCGTTGGCAGGTCCGCTACCGGGACCCAGAGACGGGGCAGCTGCGTCCGGCGGAGAAGACGTACGCGACCAAGACCGATGCCCAAGTTGCCCTGACTCACATCGAGTCGGACATTGCGCGCGGGCAGTGGTCGGACCCGGACGCCGGGGCGGTGAACTTCGAGGAGTACGCCACCGCGTGGCTGCGGGACCGGAAGCTCGCCGACCGCACCCGTGAGCGGAACGAGTCGGTGATGCGGCTGTACATCCTGCCCACCTTCGGGGCCGGGAGCGTGGCCGATGTGACGACGGCCCGGGTACGCGGCTGGCGCGGCAAGCTCCTCGCGGCCGGCGTCGGTGAGCCGTCGGTGGTCAAGGCGTACCAGCTGCTGCGTGCCCTGATGAACACGGCCGTGGACGACGAGCTGATCCGGCGCAACCCGTGCCGGATCAAGGGCGCGGACCGCTACGACGTGCCCGAGCGGCCGGTCCTCACGGTGGCGGAGGTCTTCGCCGTCGCCGACTCTATCGCGCCGCGCTACCGGCTGCTCGTGCTCCTGGCGGCCTTCACCACCCTGCGGTTCGGGGAGCTGGCGGCCCTGCGGCGACGGGACGTCGACTTGGAGGGGCTGACCGTCACCGTGCGCCGTGCTCAGGCCGAGCTGCAGGACGGCCGGCTCTTCGACAAGGCACCGAAATCCGCGGCCGGGGTGCGCTCCGTCTCCTTCCCGGCCGAACTGCTGGACGCGGTCACGCATCACCTGGAGCACTTCGCCGCTCCCGGCCGCGACGGGCACGTCTTTGTCGGGCCCCAGGGCGGGCAACTGCGGCGCAGCAACTTCCGCGACGACTGGGTCAAGGCCCGGAAGGCCGCGGGCGTCACGGCCGAGCTGCACTTCCACGACCTGCGCCACACGGGCAACACCCTGGCCTCGACGGCCGGCGCCAGCACGCGGGAGCTGATGACGCGCATGGGACACAGCAGCTCCCGGGCCGCGCTGATCTATCAGCACATGACCAGCGACCGGGACCGGGCCATCGCCGATCGGCTCGGGGCCATGATCCGCGACGGCGGGGGAGGGGCCTCCGGGTAGAGGATGTGGCTTCCGCGTGGCATTAGTGGCACGCGTGTGGCACGACCCCGGACACGACGAAGGGCCAGCCTGGGAGGAAACCCCTCCTGAGCTGGCCCTTTGCGCTGTGCCCCCGGCAGGATTCGAACCTGCGACACCCGCTTTAGGAGAGCGGTGCTCTATCCCCTGAGCTACGAAGGCGTGGTGAGGGTGGGTAGTGCCCGTGTCACCGCCGTCAGTGTAGCGGGCGCTCCGGGGCGTCGGGGGAGGCTCCCGGGAGGTCAGTGGCGGGTGACGCGGATGGTGTGGTTGCCCTTGCCGTCCGCCGAGGTCACCGAGATGTGGATGCCCCGCTTGGGATCCTTGAAGGTCTCGCCGGGGGAGAAGGGGGCGTCGGAGAGTTCCGCGTGGACGTTGGGGCTGCGGGTGCAGCCGCCGCTGTCCCGGCGGGAGTCGTAGACCCTGACCGGGCCCTGGCCGGTGTCGACGGTGGAGTCGACCTTGTAGACGAGGACGCCGGGGCGGCACACGGCCTCGTCGTTGCCCGCGCGGGTGCGCAGTTCGACGGCGTAGCCGGTGCGGCGGTCGAGGGGGACGAAGAGGAGTTTGGGGCCGCCGGGGTGGGCGAGGGGGGTGAGGGTGTGTTCGGTGGTGCCGCGGGCGGAAGCGCAGGACACCTGGGCCGCGTCGAGCCAGCCCAGCTTCCACTTGTGCCAGCCGAGCAGGTCGTTGTTGGCGCCCCAGTCCTCGCTCATGATGTCCCAGTGGCCGACGGCGGCCCCGCCTTCCTGGGTGTAGAGGTCGGGCAGGCCGAAGACGTGTCCGTTCTCGTGGGGCAGGACGCGGTAGCCGTTGCGGGCGTAGGTGCCGGATCCGTCGTCCTGGCGGGAGTAGACGAAGGACGCGTTGGCGACGGGTACGCCGTCGGCGGTGGGGGCCTCGGCGTTGCCGGCGAACGTCACGGACAGGACGGTGTCCAGGGCGGACGGCCCTGCGTTGGGGGTGACCAGCACGTTCAGGAGGTCGTACGACGAGAAGTCGACCTTCGCGTCGGCCGCGGCCACGATGTCCTGGATCAGCTTGCGGTAGCCCGGCTCGAAGGGCGCACCGCGCTCTATGCCGTACGCCTCGAAGGGCTGGGGCATGCGCAGCCAGTGGCGGATGGGGGTGTCCGGACGGTAGTCCAGGCGGCCGTAGGAGCTGGTGCGGAACCACTCCTGGGTCTGCGGGAAGAACTCGCGGAAGCGGTCGAGCGCCTTGCCGCTGCCCTGCGCGTCCGGGAAGTCGATCATCAGGGTGAGGGCCCGGACCGTGCCGGTGGAGGGGGAGTAGCCGCCGGGGGTGGGGATGCCCTCCGTCATCTGGACGTCCGGATGGCTGTTGATCATGCAGGGGGCGAGTGCGGAGGTGTGGGCCGCGCTGATCGGGCGGGCCCCGGCCGCGGCCGGGTCGTGGGGGATGTGGCCGGCGCCGGCGGAGGTGCTGACCACTGCCGTCAGTGCGGTCACCGCGGCGAGGGCGGCCCCGCGCCGCATACGCCGCCCGGTCGCGGGCTCGTTCCCCGCTGCCATCTGAGGTTGTCCGTGCCGTTGTTCCGACGTCGGTTGCGTCTCGTGCCGTTCCCGCGCCGTCGGTTCCGGCCGGGGCCGTTGTTCCGACGTCGGTTGCGTCTCGTGCCGTTGTGCCGACGCCGGTTGCGTCTCGTGCCGTTCCCGCGCCGTCGGTTCCGGCCCGTGCCGCTCCGATGCCGTCGGTTCCGGCCTGTGCCGCTCCGATCCCGTCGGTTCCTGCGCGCGCCGTTCGCGTCGGGCCCGGCGTATGCGTCGGCTGGACGGCTGCGGCTGCATGCATGGACCTTTCGCTCCAGGCAGCCGCCGTTCTCCGGCTGCACCCTGCGATCACCCTGTGACGCGAGGGGGCCGGGCGCGCGTTGGACGAGACCGATCGTGGGTTTCCCGGCGGTAGCGATGTGATTCAGGTCACGTCAAATTGCTCCACCTGCGGGAAATAAGCGGGGATCGAATCCCCGTTTAACCCAGCGTCCGAGTGAAACGGGGACTCCGTCCCCGGATCGCCCGGCGCGCAGAACCCCATCGACCGAGGAGCACGCCGTGCAGACCGCCACCCCCGCGCGCCGCAAGGCGACCCGGCCGCGCGCCGACGCCCTGCGGAACCGGGAGCGGATCGTCACCGCCGCCCGGGAGATGTTCGTCGAGTTCGGCCCCGACGTGCCGCTCGACGAGATCGCCCGCCGTGCCGGGGTCGGCAACGCCACGGTGTACCGCAACTTCCCGGACCGGGACTCGCTGGTCCGCGAGGTCGTCTGCTCCGTCATCGACCGTACGGTGCACGCGGCCGAGCAGGCCCTCGCGGAGACCGGCGACGCCTTCGCCGCCCTGGAGCGCATCGCGCACGCCGCCGCCGACGAGCGGATCAGCGCGCTGTGCCCCATGGTCAGCAGCACCTTCGACCAGAATCACCCGGACCTGGAAGCCGCGCGGCAGCGCTTCGAGGAGCTGGTGGGTGAGGTCATGGACCGGGCCAAGACGGCCGGTCAGCTCCGTCCCGACGTCGGTGTCGGCGATCTGATGGTCGCCGTCGCCCAGCTCAGCCGGCCCCCGGCCGGTACCGCCTGTCCGAGCGCCGACCGCTTCGTCCACCGTCATCTCCAGCTGTTCCTGGACGGGCTGCGGGCTCCGGCCCGCTCCGTACTGCCGGGCACGGCCGTGACCATGGAGGATCTCCGCCGGTCCTGACCTCCCGAACGACCTGACCTCAGCGTTTCCCGGCCGTCGACGATGACGCGCCGTCCCTCGTCGATCCCTTTTTTCGTCCCTTAGCTCGCTTTTTCCGTCACGAACTTCCGAAGTGGGTACCTCCATGTCTCAAGCAGCCGCCAAGGCCTCCTCCGGCCCCGGCTCCGCCTCCGATCACTCCGGCATACCCGCCCCTGATCCAGGGCGCTGGAAAGCGCTCGTCTTCATCGCGCTCGCCCAGCTGATGGTCGTGCTGGACGCGACCATCGTGAACATCGCCCTGCCCTCCGCCCAGCAGGACCTGGGCATCTCGGACGGCAACCGCCAGTGGGTGGTCACGGCGTACGCCCTCGCCTTCGGCGGGCTGCTGCTGTTCGGCGGCCGGATCGCCGACCTGTGGGGCCGTAAGAACGCCTTCCTCGTCGGCCTGGCCGGTTTCGCCCTGGCGTCCGCGCTCGGCGGCGCGGCCACCAACGAGGCGATGATGTTCGGCGCCCGCGCCCTGCAGGGTGTCTTCGGCGCGCTGCTCGCGCCCGCCGCGCTCTCGCTGCTCGCGGTGATGTTCACCGACGCCAAGGAGCGCGCCAAGGCGTTCGGCATCTACGGTGCGATCGCCGGTGGCGGTGGCGCCGTGGGTCTGATCCTCGGCGGCTTCCTCACCGAGTACCTGGACTGGCGCTGGACGTTCTTCGTCAACATCCCGTTCGCCGTGGCCGCCGCGGCCGGTGCCTGGCTGGTCATCCGTGAGCCGGAGGGCAGCCGGAACCGCTCCCCGCTCGACATCCCGGGCGTGATCCTGTCCACCCTCGGCCTGGTCGCGCTGGTCTACGGCTTCACCCGCGCCGAGTCCGACGGCTGGAGCGACACGGTCACCGTCGGCATGTTCGTCGGCTCGGCCGTGCTGCTGCTGGCGTTCGTGCTGGTCGAGGCGAAGGTGAAGGCGCCGCTGCTGCCGCTGCGCGTGATCACCGAGCGCAACCGCGGCGGTGTCTACCTCTCGCTCGGCCTCGCGATCATCGCGATGTTCGGCCTGTTCCTCTTCCTGACCTACTACCTGCAGATCGTGAAGGGCTACTCGCCGGTCAAGACCGGCTTCGCCTTCCTGCCGATGATCGCGGGCATGATCACGGGCTCCACCCAGATCGGCACCCGTCTGATGACCCGGGTCGCGCCCCGGCTGCTGATGGGCCCGGGCTTCCTGGTCGCCGCCCTCGGCATGCTGCTGCTGACGCAGATGGAGATCGACTCCTCGTACGCCGCCCTGCTGATGCCTGCGATGCTGCTGCTGGGCCTCGGCATGGGTACGGCGTTCATGCCGGCGATGTCCCTGTCCACGCAGGGCGTCGAGGCGCGGGACGCCGGTGTGGCCTCCGCGATGGTGAACACCTCGCAGCAGGTGGGCGGCGCGATCGGTACGGCCCTGCTGAACACGATCGCCGCCTCGGCCACCACGTCGTACATCGCCGACCACCTCGGCTCGGCGACCTCCCGCTCCCAGCAGCAGCTGGTCCAGCTGGAGGCCATGGTGGAGGGTTACACCAGCGCCATCTGGTTCGCGGTCGGCATCCTGGTCGTGGCCGCGGCGATCGCCCTGACCTTCGTCAACGCCGGCCGTCCGGGCGGCACCACCGTCGCCGGCTCGGGTGCGGGCTCCGGCTCGGGCGCGACGGCCGAGGACGAGCTGCCGGTGCCGGTGATCGCGCACTGAGTACCGGCTCCGCACCGGGCTCCGCACCGGAGTGGACACTGATCGGGGGCCGCAGGGCTCCGTACCGCTCCACACCGGACTCCGCCCGGCTCAGGTGATCCGACGGCTCACCTGAGCCAGGGCAGGTCCGCTCCCGCTTCGCTGGGCTGAAGTCCCTCGGCGACGATCGTCATGATCTCGCCGAGGGACTTCTGCTGTTCGGGGGTGAGCCGGTCGAAGACGGCCTGGCGTACGGCGGCCACATGGCCAGGCGCGGACCGGCGCAGCACCTCCATGCCGTCCTCGGTGAGGACGGCGAACTGGCCCCGCTTGTCGGAGGGGCAGTCCTCGCGGCGGACCCAGCCGTTCTTCTCCAGGCGGGCGACGGCGTGCGAGAGCCGGGAGCGGGTGATCTTGGCGTACTTGGCGAGTTCGGTCATCCGCAGCCGGCGGCGCGGGGATTCGGCGAGCTTCACCAGGAGGCCGTAGTACACGTGGGGCATTCCCGCGTCACGCTGGAGCTGACGGTCGAGATGGTCCTCGAGCAGGGTGGCGGCCTCGATGTACGAGCGCCAGACGTGCTGCTCCTCGGCGGTGAGCCAGCGGGGCTCCGCGGGTCCGGGTGCGGGTGCCGTGTTCATGGTTTCCACTCTACGAGGCCCCTCCTTGAAGGTTGAACAAATGGGGCGTACCGTGTGAGAAGTGAAGCTTGAAGCTTCAAGTATATGTCCCGTCGGTTGCCGCCCGTACCTTTCCTGGTTCTCCGGAAGGAGTCACCGGACATGTCCGCCGCCACGCAGGAGCGCATGCCCACGCTCTACCTCAGTCACGGGGCCCCGCCGCTCGCGGACGACCCGGTCTGGCCCGCCGAACTGGCCGCCTGGTCGGCCGCCCTGCCGCGGCCCAAGGCGATCCTGATGGTCTCCGCCCACTGGGAGGAGGCCCCGCTCGCCCTCGCCGCCACCGAGACAGTCCCTCTTGTCCACGACTTCTGGGGCTTCCCCGAGCACTACTACCGCGTCCGCTACGAGGCCCCCGGCGCCCCCGCGCTCGCCGAGTCCGTGCGCAAGCTGCTGCGTGCCCCCGGCATGCCCGTCCAGGACATCCCGGACCGGGGCCTCGATCACGGCGCGTACGTCCCGCTCGTCGAGATGTACCCGGACGCCGGCATCCCGGTCCTCCAGATCTCCCTGCCCACCCTCGACCCGGTGCGGCTCATGGAGATCGGCCGCAAGCTGGCGCCGCTGCGCGACGAGGGCGTGCTGATCGTCGGCTCGGGCTTCTTCACCCACAACCTCGCTGCCCTGCGGCACACCGGGCCGGGCGTGCCCGGCTGGTCGGCCGAGTTCGACGACTGGGGCCGGCGGGCGCTGGCGGCGCGGGACGTCGACGCCCTGCTGGACTTCCTGAACAAGGCCCCGGCGGGCCGCTACGCCCATCCGCGCACCGAGCACTTCGCCCCGCTCTTCGTGACCCTGGGCGCGGCGGACGCGGCCGGTGAGCTGGCGGAACAGAAGTCGGTGATCGACGGGTTCTGGATGGGGCTGGCCAAGCGGTCCGTGCAGTTCGGCTGAGCGGAGCAACCTTCGGGGCGGTACGGCTCGTCTCCCCGGGTGAGGAACCCGGCGCCGGTGTGACGGCTGTCTCAAGCGCAGGGGTGGGGGAGGGGTCGGCGGGAACCCGGTGAAGGGGACCGATTCCCGGTGTGACCTGCGGCTCCGCTGTCCCGACGGCATCATGTCGGGCGATGTGGTCGGACAGGGTACTGCATGATCAGAAAAATTGAGGGGCGGCTTGGGAATTCTGTCCGGATTGCAGTCGTTGTTTCCATCGGATGCAGGGCACTCGGACGAGGATCGAGAACAGGTTCGTGAGAACAGGGTTCAAAGGTCCGCAGCCGACGCCGAGCGTCCGAAGGACCACCCGCTGACCTCACCATCGCAAGGGAGCACGCATGGCAACCCGTGCCGTCGCCCGTCGTACGTCCGCCGCCGGCGAGACCCTCGACGCGGCAAGCAGTGTTCGCGCCCATGGCGGCGAGATCGCGGACCGCGATCTGGTCGGCATGTACCTGGACGAGATCGCGCGGACGCCGCTGCTCGACGCCGCAAAGGAGGTCGAGCTGTCCCAGATCATCGAAGCGGGTGTGTTCGCACAGCAGGTCCTGGACGGGTACGAGGAGTCCAAGGCCGACGCCACCCGTGAGGAGCTGGAAGCCCTGGCCGCCGAGGGGGAGCGGGCCAAGGACGTCTTCATCCGCTCCAACCTGCGCCTGGTCGTCGCCGTCGCCCGGCGGTACCCGCGCAGCGGCCTGCCGCTGCTCGACCTGATCCAGGAGGGCAACGCCGGCCTCGTCCGCGCGGTCGAGAAGTTCGACTACCGCAAGGGCTTCAAGTTCTCCACCTACGCCACCTGGTGGATCCGCCAGGCGATCACCCGCTCCATAGCGGACCAGTCGCGCACCATCCGGCTCCCCGTCCACCTGGTGGAGGAGCTGGGCCGGATCCGTCGCGTGCAGCGCGAGTTCAACCGTGAGCACGGCCGGGACCCCGAGCCCGCCGAGATCGCCGCGGAGCTGGGCTCGACGCCGGAGCGCGTCACCGACGTGCTCGACTGGGCCCGTGACCCGGTCTCGCTGAACATGTCCGTGGACGACGAGGGCGAGACCCAGTTCGGCGACCTGCTGGAGGACACCTCCGCCGTCTCGCCCGAGCAGTCGGTGCTGACGCTGCTGCGCAGCGAGGAACTGGACGACCTGATCGGCCGCCTGGACCAGCGCACGGCCTCCATCATCAAGATGCGGTACGGCATCGAGGACGGTCGCGAGCGCACGCTGACCGAGGTCGGCAAGGAGCACGGCCTGACCCGCGAGCGCATCCGGCAGATCGAGAAGCACGCGCTGATGGAGCTGAAGAAGCTGGCGCGGGACACCGGGTTCGACGCGGCGGCGTGAGCCCGGGCCGGACGGCGCAGGTCGGTGCCGGCCGGGCGCCGGGGACGGATGAGGCGCGCACCCGCGCCGGACCGGCCCGGCGCGAGGTCGTGGACGACTCGTCGGACGGCGTGCGGCCCGCGGCACCGCGTGCGCCGGGTGGCGAAAGCCCGCGCAAATGTGGCCGTGTAACGTCGCTTCAACCCATGGGCGCCCGGGAACAAGACTTCCGGGTACAGGAGTTCGGTGAGGTGGTCGGCCCCCTCCCGGTCCCGTCCCGCCCCATCGGAGCCATGTCCCGACGCACTCCCCCCGGCGCCGGGACTTTCCCAGCCGGGCTTCGGCGCCTTCCCCCGGGCGTCGGAGTCCGGCTTTTTCCGTGCCCGGGCACGATCGGACGGCGGGGCACCCCGTACCTGAACCCCGGGGTGGCCCGCCGGATGGCAGATTGTGTCACATCGGCATAGCCTGACGTAGTGAGCAGCACCACCCCGGCACAGCCCTCGCGGGCTTCCTCCGGCTCGTCCAGTACTCCACCGCCCGCCCTCTCGCTGACCGAGCGGCGCAAAGCGGCCACCCGGATGGAGATCGCCCGCGCCGCGGGCGGCCTGTTCGCCCGGCACGGCCTGCGGGCCACCCGGGCCGAGGACATCGCCCAGGCCGCCGGGATCGCCCCGCGCACCTTCTACCGCTACTTCGCGAGCAAGGAGGAGGCCGTCGCCCCGCTCTACGCCGCCGGTGCCCAGCGTTGGGCCGAGGCGGTGCGCGAGGCCCCGGCCGGACTGACCGTCCCCGAGGCCCTGGACCACGCCGTACGGCACACCCTGTCGCCGGGGGGCGGGGTGTCGGCCGCGTCCTGGGAGTGGGTGCGCACCCTGATCCGCCTCGCCACCACCAGCCCCGCGCTGCGGAAGGTGTGGGCCGAGGTGTGCCAGGAGGCGGAGGACACGCTGGCGGGAGTGCTGGTGGAGCGGGACGGCGCGGGGGACCGCGAGGCCGGCGACAGTGAGGCCTTCGGTAGTGAGGCCTGCGGCAGTGGGGTCGGGAGCCGTGGGGCCGGTGACCGCGAGGGCGGCGACCGCAAGGGTGACGACCGCGAGGCCCAGGGGGCCGACAACGTTGCCGAGGGGCCGGGCGCCTCCCCGGACCTCCGCTTCACCGCCGCCGTCGCCAGTGCTGCCGTACGGGTGGCGGTGGAGAGCTGGGCGACCGGGGACGCTCCGGCGACCGGCCCGGACGGACCGGCCGCGCTGGCCCTGCGGAACCTGGCGGCGCTGCGGGACTTCAGGTGGGAGAGGCGGCCGTAGGGGATTTCCCGGACGGGGCCCGGGAGGGCCGGGTCAGGAGTCTCGGCCCTCCGCCGCGCGGGCCAGCCGCCCGCCCAGCTCCCGTACGCACTCCACGAGTTCCGCCGGCTCCCGCACCGTGAACTCATGGCCCAGCATGGCCAGCCGCACCGCCAGCCACTCCACCGGATCCCCCGTGGTGCCCCGCAGCCGGCAGCTCGTCCCGTCGACGGGTTCCGGCGTGCCCACCCAGGACGGCAGCCGGTCCGCGACCGCCTCGGCGGGGGCGGCGAAGGTGACGGTGAAGTCGTAGGTCTCGCTGCGGCGGTTGATCGACTGCCGCAGATACTCCGCCGCGCTCCCCGTCGGCAGTTCACGGGGTGCGAAGCGGGCCCCGGTGGCGAAGGGGTCGCTGATCCGGTCGACGCGGAAGGTGCGCCAGTCCGCGCGGTCGAGGTCGTAGGCGACGAGGTACCAGCGGCGGCCCGTCGACACCAGGCGGTACGGCTCGGTGAGGCGGCGCGACTCGGTGCCGTCCTTGGCCCGGTAGGAGAACCGCAGCCGCTCGTGGCCGGCCACCGTCGAGGCCATGACGGTCAGCGTCTCGGGAGCGATGGTGGGGCCGTCGCCGCTGGTCAGCGGGGTGGTCGCGGCCTGGAGGGTGGCGACGCGGTGGCGCAGCCGGGAGGGCAGTACCTGTTCCAGCTTGGCCAGTGCGCGCACCGACGCCTCCTCCACGCCCTCGACGGCGTGGCCGGCGCCGGCCCGCAGGCCGACCGCGATCGCGACCGCCTCCTCGTCGTCGAGGACGAGCGGCGGCATCGCCTTGCCCGCGACCAGCCGGTAGCCGCCGTCGGAGCCTTTGGTCGCCTGTACGGGATAGCCGAGTTCGCGCAGCCGGTCGATGTCCCGCCGGACGGTGCGCCGGGAGACGTTGAGCCGGTCGGCCAGTTCGCCGCCGGGCCATTCGCGCGGCGTCTGGAGGAGGGAGAGGAGCTGGAGCAGCCGGGCCGGAGTGTCCGTCGTCATGGATATGAGGATGCCGGAGATCTAGGACATGATCTGACCTACTGCGAATCTAGTCTTCGGGTCATGACCTCCACCGAGACCCTCGACACAGCTCCGCAGAGCACTTCGGCACCGGACCGGCGCCGCTGGCTGGCGCTCGCCATCGTGATGACGGCGGCCTTCATGGACCTCGTCGACGTCACGATCGTCAACATCGCCATCCCGTCCATCCAGCGGGAGGAAGGCGCGTCCCTCGCCCAGATCCAGTGGATCACCGCCGGGTACGCGCTCGCCTTCGCCGCCGGCCTGATCACCGGCGGCCGTCTCGGCGACATCCACGGCCGCAAGCGGGTGTTCCTCGTCGGCATCGGCGGCTTCACCGTCGCCTCCGCGCTGTGCGGGCTCGCCGCGAACCCCGAGATGCTGGTCGCCGCCCGCGTCCTCCAGGGCGCCATGGCCGCGCTGATGGTGCCTCAGGTGCTGTCGATCGTGCACGCCACCTTCCCGGCGCACGAACGCGGCAAGGTGTTCGGGCTGTTCGGCGCGATCGTCGGGCTCGGCGCGGTGTCCGGGCCGCTGCTCGGCGCGCTGCTGACGGAGTGGAACCTGTTCGGCCTCGGATGGCGCCCGATCTTCCTCATCAACCTGCCGGTCGGTCTCGCGGGTCTGCTCCTGGGCAGCCGTTTCATCACCGAGTCCAAGGCGCCGCGCGCCCTCCGGCTGGACCTGGTCGGTGTCGCGCTGGTGACGCTGGGCCTGCTGATGCTGCTCTACCCGCTGACCCGCGGCCGTGAGCTGGGCTGGCCGCTGTGGGGGTACCTGTCCATGGCCGGCGCGTTCGTCGTCTTCGCGGCGCTGGTGGGGTACGAGCGGCGCAAGGCCGCGCGGGACGGCTCCCCGCTGGTCGAGCTGTCCCTGTTCAAGGTGAAGAGCTTCGCCGCCGGGATCGCCGTGCAGACCGTGTTCGGTGTCGCGCTCGGCATCTTCTTCCTGGTGTGGACGCTGTACCTGCAGTTCGGGCTGGGCTGGGGCGCGCTCAAGGCGGGTCTGACCGGTGTTCCGTTCTCCCTCGCCGTCTCCGTGGCGGCCGGGCTGTCCGTGCAGAAGCTGGTGCCGCGCTTCGGTCGCAAGGTCCTTCAGGCGGGCGCCCTGACCATGGCGCTGGGCGTCCTGCTCTACCTCTGGGAGGCCGACCACTACGGCCTCGGCATCGAGCCCTGGCAGATGGCCCTGCCGCTCGTCGTCATGGGCGTCGGCATGGGTCTGATCGTCGCCCCGCTGACGGACGCGGTGCTGTCGGAGGTCCCCCGCGAGCACTCCGGTTCGGCGTCCGGGCTGATCAACACCGTGCAGCAGATGGGCAACGCGCTGGGGCTCGGGCTGGTGTCGGTGGTGTTCTTCGGCGTGATCGACGAGCGCCTCAGCAGGGCGGAGACGGGCCCGGCCTTCGTGAACGCCTTCGAGCACGCCCTCGGGTGGGTGGCCGGGGTGCTGGCCGTGATCTTCCTGCTGATGTCCGCGCTGCCCAAGCGGCCGGCCCAGCACGTGGAGGGTGCGGAGGTCGAGGCGGCGGCCCCCGTCGCCGGGGGACGGACCGGGGCGGCGAAGGCGGCGGAACCGGAGCTGGTCTCCTGAGCCGAGCGGGTCGCACCCGGGTGCGGTGGCCGAAGGGCCCGGACCTCGAGCAGATCGAGGTCCGGGCCCTTCGCATCTCCCTGTCCGGACGGGAAGCCGAGCGCGGCGGTGCCGGTCATGCCTGGGCGGGGACGCCCGCGTGCTTGCGCGGGATGCCCACGCGCTTGGGCGGGGACGCCCGGTCGTGCCTGGGCGGGGACGCCCACGCGCTTGGGCGGGGACGCCGGGTCGTGCCTGGGCGGGGACGCCGGGTCGGTGCCTGGGCGGCGGCGCCCTGGGCGTGCCCGACCAAGGAATGCCCGATCGTGCCTGCATTGGGCCCGAACCTGTTTACTTTCCGGACATCCCGGCGTAGCCTCCGACTTAAACCACACGTTCGGGCACAGTCGGAGGCGAACGGACATGTACGCACCGGAGCGGCAGCAGGAGATCCTCCGGCTCGCCCGGGACGGCGGCCGGGTGGACGTCGTATCGCTGGCCGAGGAGTTCCAGGTGACGGCGGAGACCATCCGCCGCGACCTCAAGGCCCTCGACCGCGCCGGCCTGGTGCGCCGCGTGCACGGCGGAGCGATCCCCGTCGGACGCCTCGACTTCGAGCCGGACCTCGCCGAGCGCGAGACCACGGCCGCCGACGAGAAGGACCGGATCGCCAAGGCCGCCCTCGCGGAACTGCCCGCCGACGGCACGATGATCCTCGACGCCGGTACGACGGTCGCCCGCCTGGCCGCCGCCGTCCCGCTGGAGACCGCCCTCACCGTCGTCACGCACAGCCTGCCCATCGC
Organism: Streptomyces glaucescens; assembly: GCF_002154375.1. Classification (GTDB taxonomy): domain Bacteria; phylum Actinomycetota; class Actinomycetes; order Streptomycetales; family Streptomycetaceae; genus Streptomyces; species Streptomyces glaucescens. The sequence continues at coordinate 27,997 of NZ_MUND01000457.1, forward strand.
GGCCCGCCTCGCCGACCACCCCGGCATCCAGCTGCACCTCGTCGGGGGGCGCGTACGGCACCGCACGCGCGCCGCCGTCGACGCCTGGGCGCTGCGGGCGTACGGCGAGATCCGCGCCGACGTCCTCCTCGTCGCCGCCAACGGCTTCTCCGCCGACCACGGCCTGACCACCCCCGACCTCGCCGAGGCCGCGGTGAAGCGCGCGGCGATGGCGGCGGCCCGCCGGGTCGTGCTGCTCGCCGACTCGTCCAAGCACGGCCAGGAGCACTTCGCCCGCTTCGGTGACCTGAGCGACGTGGACCTGCTGATCACCGACAGCGGGCTGAGCAACGAAGACGCCGCCGCGATCGAGCGCGGCGGCACGGAAGTGGTGCGCGCATGATCCTCACCGTCACCCCCAATCCGTCCCTCGACCGCACCTACGAGGTCCAGGCCCTCAAGCGCGGTAAGGTCATCCGCGCGGAGACCGAGCGCATGGACCCGGGCGGCAAGGGCGTGAACGTCTCGCGCGCCGTCACCGCCGCCGGACGGCGCACGGTGGCGGTGCTGCCCTTGGGTGGTGCGCCGGGCGCGCTCATCGCGGACCTGCTCGACACGCAGGGCAT
>NZ_MUND01000457.1:28621-28760 GCF_002154375.1 Streptomyces glaucescens
CGCGCCCGTCCCGGTCGCCGGGGCCACTCGTTCCAACATCGCGCTCGTGGAGGCGGACGGAACGCTCACCAAGATCAACGCGCCCGGGCCGGAGCTGTCGGCGGCGGAGCAGGAACTGCTGCTGGAGACGGTGCGCGAG
>NZ_MUND01000458.1 GCF_002154375.1 Streptomyces glaucescens
TGGCCAAGTGAAATGACGTCTTAGAGTGCAGCAGGATGGGGCCGGTCCCGAGGCCGCCAGCACCGGAAAACGGCAGCCTCCCTGGTCTGCTCGGGGGTGGTTTCGGCCCAACCAGCGTCCAGGCATCGTCGAGGGCCACGAGCGCAGCCTGACAGCCCGGCCCCATCTCACCCGGCGCTCTGTATTACATGGTGCACTTTCAGGAGCACGCCGATAGCGCTGGCCAGGGCGTCACGAACCTGCATCGGCAGCCATTCGTTCCACCCACTCACGCACCTTCACTGCTCGTTCGATGCGGCTGACGATTTCCTTCTTGGACGCCGTGTCCAAGGTCTCCGGGATCTTGTCGAAGGTATCGGGAAGGACGTCGAGGAGACCCCAGATCTGTTCGCCGGTGCTGACGGTCAGCAGTTGCTGGCACCTCCACTGCAGCGGCATCTCGGGACGGTGCGTGAGCCGCTGCACGAGCGTGGGAAACAGGTAGTGCGTCGCCTCTGGAGCGAGGTGCTCTTGGAGCCAGTCGACCGGTAGGCGCTGGCTGAAGCCGTGCATGGCGGCCTCTTGGGCCAGGTCCAGGAGCTGAGCGGTGTCGACGGCTCGGACAGTGTGGGGAAGCGTCGGGGTCATGCCGAGATGATGCCAAGAAGCTGCTGCGGGGCTGAGAGGTCAGCTGGGTTGGGATGCGATCTGCCGACGGGCCGGACCCCAGACTTCCTCGAACTCCTCGGCGGTGAGTTGTTCGGGGTTGTGGCCTTCCCATTCCGAGATGGGCAGCTCGGCTGTGATCCCGAACCTGCTGTCGTACTCATCGAGGCGGCCAGCGTCATGGGCCTGCTGCCATTCGTCGAGGGAGGCGGCTGCGATCGGTATCAGCTCTGGCCCTTGGAGTTCGACCTGGCGGGTCACCCAGCCTTCGCCGTCGACCTCGAAGTAGAACCAGATGTCTTCCTCGTCCCAGTGGCAGCGCATCCATGTGGTCACTGATCCATGATGAGGGCTTCGGGTTTCAGGAGGTCACCCCTGGTCGTGCCATGTTCTCCGCAAGGGTTTCCCGGGTGGCTGTGGCGACCTTATGGCCGAACGGCGTCAGTTTCATGGGGTGTCCGCGCTCAGCACGCTCAAGTAGTTGCTGTCCGAGGTCTTTCTCAAGCCGCTGGATCTGCTTGATGAGTGCCGCAGGAGTGACGCCGCGGGCTCGTGCGGCTTCGTGGAGCGTGGGGTAGCGAACTGCTGCTGCGAAGCGTTCCAGTCGCTGCCATGCGTAGGGGCTGGTGAGAGCCTTGCGCAGGATCGCCGGCGTTCGAGCTGCTTGTTCAGCCAAGCGAAGGGCGGAGTTGTGGCTCGCTCCACCGCGGGTCCTGATCGGGATGTGGTGCCTGTGTGCCCATCGCTCCATGTTTGCGCGGCTCATGCCTCTCTCCCGAGCGTGCTCAGGCCAGACCGCGTAGCGCGGCCAGTCTCGCACCGCTGGCGGTGGGCGGAACGACTGGTAGAGCACCGCAGCAACGTCCACCGCCTTCGTCGACACCGGGGTGAGGCGGATCCCAGTGATGCAGCGGGTGTACCGATCCATGCCGACGCTCAGCTCGGCCTGCACCCACCGCAGCGTGAACGGGTCGAAGGCAAACACGTCCAGCCTGGTGGAGTCCATCAGTAAGTACTCGCCCGGCCTGGTCGGCCGCAGCCTGCCGTAGGGCCCGTCCGGCCGGTCGGCGATGTCCCGGTTCCGCTTCGTACTCAGCCGGAACAGCGGGTGTTGGTCCTCCAGTTCCTCGAGGAGCCGGAAGGCCGTGGCCCGACTGGGCTGCGGCACGGCGTCCGGACCGAACCGCGCGATCACACGGGCCCGGGTCCGTTCGATCACCATGGTGCGGGACGGCTTCGACTCTCCTGTGTGTTCGACCATTACCTCCCTGGCCGTCTCCACCCACCGGTCGTCCACCTTGGTGGCCCGCCCCCGTGCCGGCCGTCCGGCGGCCGCCAGACCCGCCTCGCCGCCGCGGCGGTAGTCCCGCACCCACCGCTCGATGGTGCGAACGGTGACGCCGATTTCAGCCGCCTTGCTCGCGTAACGGTCACCAAGCGAGACGTCAGCCAGGTAATCCGGCCTCGGCTCCCCGTCCGCCGCCAGCTCGGGCGTTCCGGACCGGTAGCCCGTGAGGACCTCACGGATGTGGGCTGCCCGCTCTCGTACTCCGTCTTGGTCGGTCTCCGGCAGCTGGCTCAGCACCACACCAGCGATGTCTTCGTCATCGTCACCGGACGGCCCGGGTCCCTCCGGGATCACGCGAGCCCGGTCAGACAGCAGCAGCTCCTTCACGCCCAGCCGAATCAACTTGCCTCGGCCGTCCTTGAGCACTGCCTCATTGCCGTTCGAGGTGATCGCCAGCTCGATCACCTCGACGGTCTCACCGTCATAGCGGAACCGGGTGCCGACCCCCACGCGGGCTCCGGCCCGGCTCACTGCGGGACCTTCAGGACATGGCGGCTGCTGATCGGTGTGCTCAGGTCGGTGACCACCTCTCCGGCCCAAAGAAGATGCAGGGCCGCGGAACGGAGCTCCTCCCGTTCTCGCTCCGGATGCCGTTCACCCTCGAAAAGCCAGTCGCGGCGATACCCAGCAAGGAACCGTACGTTCTCCAGTTCCGCTGGAGGCGGCTCACTCCAGACGACGTACTGCCATCCGCGCGCTTCCACCACCCGACGGGTCCAGGCGAAGGTGAACGCCACCTCCCGCTTGGTCACCCGATGCATCGGCTTGACGTCCACAACGACCGGACCGTCTCCGGTGATCAGCAAGTAGTCAGGGATGTGCCGGCGAATCTTCCCCTCGACGTCGGCTTTGAGCAGGAACGGCTGCGCCTGGATGCGGCGAACAGACGGGGCGAAGTCATCGAACAGCAGCCGGGCCAGTTCAAGACGCGACTCGTAGATCACATGGTCGCGCATGGTGGAGGACCAGTACGTACCCGAGTAGTGCTTCTGGCCCTTGTACCAACGGAAGGTTCTCCACGGAGTCACCGCCGCCAACGTGGCACTACCGGTGCTCTCCCACGGTTCGTCTTCGACCACCTGGTCCGGCGTACGGAAACTCACCACGGCCGACTCAACTGACACCAGCCACCCCCGCCCCTGCAGCAGGCCTTGATGCGATCAAGCAGTGGATGACAGCCTGGAACAGACAGCCGCGCTTGCTCCAGGAAGCCGGAGGCACTCACACGTTTGAGCGAAACACGGTCCGCGCTCTAGCCAGTCTCACGGTGGTGTCGTATCCGACATCCGTCCGACATCGGCTGTGAGATTCCGACACGGAAAACCAGGCCCTACAGGGGGGTGGGTCAGGTGCGGGCCATGTCGACGAACCGGGAGTAGTGCAACTGGCTGGCGACGGTTACGCAGGCGGTGGGCCCGAAGCGGTTCTTCTCGATGATCAGGTCAACCTCACCGGCGCGCAGGGCCTCCTTGTCGTCCGCGTCGGGCCGCTCGACCTTGATCACCACCGATGCGTCGTTCTTGATGGCCCGTGATTCGCGCATGAGGCCGTCGTCGTTGAGCTGGGAGAGGGCGATGACGTGGCAGCCGAGCTGGACGGATAGGTTTTTCAGGCCGCGGGAGACGGTGGCGACGGCCTGCTCGCGGGTGATGTTGCGGGCCTGCTCGGTCTCGACCAGCTGCAGGTAGTCCACGACCAGGAGGCCGAGGCCTTCGGCGCGGGCACTGGCCCGGGCGGCGGAGGCGATGTCGCCCAGGGATGCGCCGTCGGGCCGGTAGACCCGCAGCGGCAGCTTCTGGAACAGCTTCGGCCCCAGGGCGTGGATGATTTCCCAGCCTTCCGGGGTGAGGCCGCCCTGGTGGGTGAGGTGGTGCAGGGCGATCTTCCCCTCAGCGGCGGCGATCTTCTGCATCAGCTCGGTGCTGCTCATCTCCAGCGAGGAGAACAGCACCGTTGCGCCCGTCTTGGCGGCGGCAACGGCCATGTTCAGCGCGAGCGTGGACTTGCCCACGCCGGACTGCGCGGCCACCACGGTCACGTTGCCCGGGTGCATGCCGGAGGTGAGGGTGTCGAGGTCGGCGAACCCGTAGGTCAGGCCGACCCGCCGCCCGTTCTGAATGTCTTCGGTCTCCGCGACGAAGTCGAGGTAGAGGTCACCGACCGCAGGCGGTGCTTCGTGCAGGCCCGGAGTGCCGGCGACGATGTCGGTGAGCTGCTGCTCGACCAGGGCGCGCACCTCGCCCTCGTCGCCGACCTCGCTGAAGGCGTACTCAAGGATGCGGTTGGCCGACTCGATGACCGCACGCCGATAGGCCTTGGCGCGGACGATCTCGGCGTAGCGCGGCCCGCTGGCTGCGGTGGGCGCGGCCTCGATGCACACGTGCAGGTAGGAGGCGCCGCCGACACGGGCCAGTTCGCCGCGTTCGGTCAGGGCATTGGCGACGGTGACCGGGTCGACGGCTTCGCCTGCCTGGTGAACGTCCAGGATGGCGCGGTGGATCACCTGGTGGGCGGGCCGGTAGTACTCCTCGGCGACAAGGCCCGTGTCCAGGATCTCGCCGAAGAACCGGTACGAAGCGCTCTGCCGGGTGCCGGACAGCAGCAGCGACCCGATGACCGCACGTTCTGCATCAAGGTTCTGCGGCGGCACGCGGGTGAACCCGGCCGGCTGCTTGTCCTCGCGTGCGTCGAGGTCGTCACCGGGGACGTCGTGGCTTTGAGCGGGGATGCTGGTAGACACTGGAGGTCTCCTGGTCGGTGTGAGTGCTCAGGGGATCCGCGGGCCGCTCCCCTGCACGGGAGCGGCCCGCACTGCTGTCTGGTCAGATAGGCACGGTCATCGCGCAGGGCACGCAACCCTTGCGGTAGCGCTCCGGGTGAACCGGGCAGCGCTCAGCGGTGGAGCCCTGGCCCCGGTCGGCGCCGGTGACGATGGCGTAGCGCGGAAGATCCCTGATCCTCGTCGGCACCAGCGACGACGCCCGTTTGAACCCCTGCGGATCCCGGGTGACCTCCCGCGCGAGCAACGTGCGGTCGACCTCGAAGATCGACGGCCAGCCCTGCTCAGCCATCGACCGCAGCAGCAGCGGCGCGTACCTGCGGGCCGACGCCGCGCCCATGTGATGCGGCGGGCGCAGCTGCTGCAAGAACGACTCCGCGGCGTGAAGCTCCTTCGGGGCGAAGCCACCCTCCGCCTCCTCCCGCTGTGACGGAAGCGACCCCGCGGAGTCAGTGAGGGGGTAGGGGGAGGAGGTAGTTACCTCCTCCGGGGGGTGTGGGGGGTGAACCCCATTGGTACCACGTGGTTTGACCTGCGGTTTTGCACCATCGGCCACATGTGGTGATTGACCACATGTGGTCATTGGTGACATGTGGTCTGACCTGGGCTTTTCCCCATCGGCCACATGTGGTGATTGACCACGTGTGGCCATTGGTGACATGTGGTCTGACCTGCGGTAATCGTCAGGGGCGGGAATCCAGGATCCGGACTCGGGCTGGTCGGTCCGGCGCTGTGAGACGACGTACTGGATGCCGACGACCTTGCCGCCTTCGCCCCGGAGCCGGTGGGTCTGTACGTAGCCGGCCTCGCGCAGCAGTCCCAGCTCCCGGCGCACGACGTTCGCGCCGATCGGCTTGCCGTTCGCGCCCTTCCAGCCGAGCTGCTCCAGCCAGGACATCAGGAACGGGACATCAAAAGTCTGGTTGGGCGGCAGGAACCACAGCGCCTGAGCGAAAGCGATCGTGAGCGGCTGCCAGCCGTGCCCGAAGAACGTCTCTTCGGTGATCGTGACATGCGGAGCGAACTCCGACTTTTTGGTGTAAGTTGCACGGACCTCAAGATCCGCCGAACCGTCATTCTCCGGCTTCTCCGGACGCGAAGTGTCTTGCTGGTAACGCAAGGGTGGTACATCTCCCCAGGTCGGGGAGCCGTGAGCCGCGGATGTGACCAAGCAGAACACCCGGAGTAGTGGCGTTGCGCAATCTCTGGCGCATACTCTGGGTAGAGGTGACCGCGAGGGCTGCAAGGCCCACAGGTATCACCCCCGGCGAGGTCACCTCACCGGACACGACTCAAATGCTTTGGACGGCTGTGAGTCGGTACTTCAGTGAAAGAGGTCCCGTTGTGGCGACGGGACCTCTTTCGTTTTGGCTGCTGCCATCCTTCCCTATGGCCAGCGCCAGCCACTGGCGCGCAGTGCTTCTGCTTGCGCGCGGACGATGAACCGCAGCTGGCTGGGATCGGCGACCTCCGCGTAATCAGGCTGTGAAGTGGTCTGACCGGCATGTTTCCGGTAGATCCCCCCTGGAGCCGACAGCATCCAACCGTCCGAGACGGCGGCGCAGCACAGAACGGTCGCGATCGTCTCCCACGCGGGGAGCGCCGGCCAGGCCCCAACTGCCAGCAGCAACGGTGTACGCGCGGTGAGGTGCGTACCGAGCACCGGAAACGCGTTCACGTCGTACGCCGCGAGCAGCGCCTCATAGGTCAGCGGCCCCTCCGGAGGGTCGCACGGTCCGGCGACTGTGGACCCGTCCGGCAGCAGATCCAGGCCAGCGGAGATGCACCATCCCATCTGAGGGTGCTCCTCCAGCGCTGCGATGTCCCGTGCGAGGGCGCCGGGGGTCAGCGCGTCATCGGCGTCCAGCGTGCGGACCAACTCACCCGTCGCGCGAGGCAGCGCCATCGTGCGCGCGACCCCGGCCCCGCCCCTGCTCGCCATCCCCGTCGAAATCCAAGGCGCCTCCGGGAGGATCCGCAGCGGCCTGCCAGTCGTGCCGTCCTCCTGAACGAGCCACTGCACATCCCAGCCTTCCGGCAGACGCTCACGCTCCTCCCGGACAGAGACGTACGCCTCCTCTAGGTACTTGGCTCCCCCGTCGTATACGGGGGTTACCACGCTGATAATTCGGGTCATGACCACGGCTCCAGGGGGGTTTCGTAGCGCAGCTCCACGCGATCCGCGGGAAGGGGAATGTCGGTTACTTCGACAGGCGGGCCGGTGACGGAATAGCTGATTTTCCGCACACGGATCACTGGCACACCCGGCGGGATGTCCTGCTCGTCTATCTCCTCAGGGGTCGGCATGGAGGCCGTGACCCTGTCCTCGATGCGTCCTACTTCCACTCCCACAGTGTGGAGCTGATGGAGGGATCCACCCGGCCACGGCTCTCGACTGGTGTCGAAAAGGTCGGGATTGCGGCTCGCCAGATCGTGCGCCATGTACGAGACGGACCGGCCTACCCCGGCACCCCGCCTGTGCCGGCGAGTGCCGATGCGGCGCAGGACCAGTGTCCCGGGCTCCAGCCCGAGCGCTTCCGCGACATCGGCGGAGGCTGGCACCACGTCCAGCTGTACGTGGTTCTCGTGCATGGCCGACACGGATACGCCCTGGTCTAGCTCCGCTACGCCGGTCGAGCGGCGGGCGTCCTCCGGCTGTAGCACCATGTCCTTTTCCGCCTGATAGCGCGTATTTCGGCGGACTTGCTGGATGGGTTGCACCCGGACGCGGGTGGTCCCGCCAGACTTGCCTGTGAGCAGGCCGCGTTCCTTGAGTACCTGCACCGCGCGCGATGCCGTGTTTGGGGCCACCTGGTGCGCCTTGGCCAGTTCAACCACGGTGGGGAATCGGTCGCCGGGTTCGTACTCCTCCTTGATGCGCCTGGCCAGCTCATCAGCCAGCTGCTCGTACTTCGACGTGTTCGGCATGAATGCACTCTCTCACCCCGGCTGATTCCCACGCAACAACCAACGCAAGATGGAATTGCATTCCATCTTGCGTTGGTTGTTGACCATCCCTCGTGAACTGTGGCACTGTCGTCCCGGCAACGCAACCAACGCAAGATGGTTGAAGCGACTTGGTTTTGTTGCCAGTAGGACGCGGTGGCGGCTCCAGCGGGAGCACGGCTGCCGGTCGCTGCTCATCAACTCCATACGTCTGGCTGACCGTCGCTTACAGGCGCGGCCGGGGTGACGAGTACGACGCGGTCCCTCGGAGCACAGCCAGGTGTGCCACCCGCAGCCGTTGCGCTGCCCGCCCACCGCAGCTCGCCCGCTTCCACAGGGCGGGGCTGTGGCGGTCGGAGAACGCAACAGCAAGGGAGATGAACGTGCGTCACAACGGACGTGCACCTTTGAAGGCCAGCCAGATGCGGCCTGAACACCTCAGCCTTCGTGAGGGCGAGCCACGCCTGGTGGTCTGCCCGGACTGCGAGACCTGGCGCCGCCTCAAGCGGGGGATGATCCTGCCGCACCGCGACGGCCGCCCTGTCGAGAGGACCAAGCCCCGCTACTTCGGCGACAAGCCAGCCGGTGGCCGCCGCTGCGACGGCAGCGCACAGCGCATCGACATCGACCTCACTCCCGAGGAGTGGGGCGAGAAGCTGCTCGCCGCCGACAGCACAGCGACCGTCCGCCGGTCCGCCCGTCAGCACCACAAGCCGCTGCCCGCCCCGGCGACGCAGGTGCACCGCATGGCCTCCATGCCCGGCCCGAGCGCACGCCTGCTGGCCGCACGGACCCGGGCCCGTGACGCAGTCAACACGCATCGCAGTGAATGCAAGGTGTGCCGGACCGGGCGGGCCCGCTGCCCCGTCGGCCGCGAGCTGGAGATCCGCATGGGGCACACCGACGCCACGGTGCGACTGGCACATGAACAGCATGAGAGTGCGCTCCGGGCCGCGGCCGCGCTGACCATCCCGCGCGCCCAGCAGTGGCGCCGGGTGGCCTCCGGTGTGAACCGGGCCGACGAGCGGCGCAGGAAGCAGCCCGCCTACGACGTTCCGCTGGAGAGCCGACCGGTCCCGCTGGCACCGAAGAACGCCGAGGCGCACGACCGGCGCCAGGCCGAACTGGGCAAGCAGTACACGCGGAAGCACCCGGGCACGTCAGCAGCCTGACCGCACCACGACGATCGACCACGGCCGTCCCCACCTCGTCTCCCGGTGGGGGCGGCCGTGGCTGCTCGTACGACAGCCACCTGCAAGCGGAGTGCGCAGGACGCACTCAGACGAACCCCCAGGGATGCAGCCCTGGGGGTTCTTGTCGCAGGTCATTTCTTCGGAGAGGACGACCCGCATGCACAGCATCCCACCCTGCCCGAGCGTCCAGGACGAGATCGGCCCCCGCCTCCCGGGTGCCATCTACGCCAACACGGACGGCTGCTTCGAGGTCCTGGCCCTCATCACCAATCCGACGGACGCCGCACAGATGCTGCGCCGGACCGCTGCTCGATGGGCGGTCATCGTCCGCGACACCCTCCGCTCCGACGGCCAGCCCTTCGCGGTCGGCTCCGTCTGGACGGTGTCCGACTACCTCATCCGCCCCGCCAAGCAGGCCCAGCTCGCGCCGGCCGCCTGACCTACCTCCCAGCCGCAACAAGCCAGTCCGCAAGGAGAAATGACCATGGGCGAGAGCTTCGAGGACCGCATGTTCATGGAGGGCCAGGCCGTCTATGCCGCCATCGAACGGGGCGAGATGGCCGGACCGGCCGCCGTGGAATCCGCGCTGATGGACGGCCACGTCCGCGCCTCCGGCGCCGACGACCAGGACTGACGGCCTGCCACGGTCCCTCTCCCACCCCACCAGAGCGTCAGGGGTGGGAGACGGGCCGTGGCTGGCCGTCCGGCCAGTCACAAGGTGACAGCCCCGGAAGGTCAGAGCTCCGGGGCTGTCCGGTCAAAGGAACAGATGGAGGCCCCCTTGACCACGACGATCATGACACGATCCGCGGCCGGTGCGACAGGGACCGCAGTCGATCCGGAGTACGCGTGCGAGCGGTGCGGCACCTGGCACTCCGGTACCTGCTCGGCCCTCGCGCTGCGCCAGCTCGGCGTACTCGTAAACCGCATGGTGCGCGAGTGCGACGCCCGTGTCCCCGATGAGCGGCGGGCGCGGCGCACGCTCCAGGAGATGGCGCCCGGCTACGAGCGGCAGCCGGTACTGACCCTGTACCGGCCGGTGATGGCGGACGACGCGTGCCCGGTGTGCGGGCGGTGGTCCTGCAAAGGCGGCAGCGACTGCCCGCCCGGCGCAGCACCCGCCCCCGCTGCGTCGGTGTCCGTTCCGGTGGTGACGGGCAGCGGCGGCTGGCAGTGCGACCAGTGCGGCCAGTGGTTCAGTGTCACCGCCGAACTGCCCGCCCCGGCGACCGTCTGGACGTGCAGCGCCTGCAGTGCTCTCGGGCTGTGACGGCACACCTCAAACAGGCGGCCCGGGCAGCGCAGCAGCGCGCTGCCCGGGCCGCCGCCACGGTCGGCTCCCACCACCCGCTGGCCCGTGTGCTGCTCGTGGCTGCCGCGATGGCGGCCGCGGCGGCCTGGGAGGCGGGCCACCGCGTCCATGACCTACACCCGCCTCGCCCACGCCACGAAAGGGCACCTCGTGCCTGACGACCTGCACCAGCGCTACCAGGCAGCCGCCCGTGCCCACCGGGAGCACACCAGCGGCTGCCCCGCCTGCACCGACCGCGCCCGCTGCCCCGCTGGCGAGCGGCTGTGGTCGGCGTTCGAGCGGCTGCAAGACGCCTACCTCGCACGCCAGCGCAGCAAGCGCACCCGCTGAGCCATCCCGCTCAGCCGACATCGCCACCTCTGTCGGCTGCCTCCCACGCCCGTCCCGGCACGCCCCCCTCGGCGGCCGGTACGGGCGAGGCGAGGGGAGCCGGACAGCCCGGACCACCACCCTGAATCGAGGCCCGCATGCCCACGACGACGAACGCCCCCGCCCCCGCCGCGCTGTTCAGCGAAGCGACACTGCGCGAGGCGGCCAGGATCACCGCCGACTCCTACCAGCCGCTGTGGACCGGCCCGTCCGGCGAGCAGTCCTCCGGCGAGGCCGTGGCCCGCCACCTGGAGGCCACCAGCGCCCTGCTCGACAAGGACGGCTGGATCCGCGTCTACGACTACGGCAAGGACTGGTCGACCGGCGCGCACCTCGCCGCCGACGACTCCATGACCGTCAAGGACATGCTCCGGGCGCTGCTGCGCTTCGTCCGCGACGAGAGCGGCACCGAACCGCACCGGACCCTGTCCACCGCCCTGCGCCACGTCGGCGAGGCGGGCGAGGCCGGAGACACGGACACCGCCAGCGTCGCTGGCTACGTCCTGGACCGGGTGATCCAGGCCCACACCGGCTCCGACTCCGCCCGCGCCACCCCCTGGTCGGAGCGGCAGCACCGCACCCACGCGGACATCACCGCCCTGCTGATGGCCGGCGCCCGCTTCGCCCGCACCTACGGCCCCCGCACCACCACCGGGCGGGCAGCCTAGCCGCGCTCCAGGAGGTCCCTGTGTCCCACACCATCCCGTTACGCGCGCCCCTGGACGAGTCCGGGCTGCCGCGCAAGGAACGCACCGCCCCGACGGGCGGTCCCGCAGCACCGCGTCCGCACACCCCCGCACCTCGTCAAGGAGATGGCATGCTCGACACCTTCACGGTCCCGTATCAGCAGGTCCTCGAACGCATCACCCCGCACCTGCCGCCGTACCTGCGGAAGATCGAGCCGACCCCCTACGGCCGCGTGCGCTTCGAGTTCGCGCCGTTCACCGGCTGCGAGAAGGAGCCGGCCAAGCCGGACTCGTACTACGACGACCCGCGTCTGGCCTACGTGCCCGAGTCGCAGGACGCGGCCGAGCACCGCATCCGGACGGTCGCGCGGAGCGTCCTGGACGACCTGTACGAGCAGGCGCGCCAGCAGTGGAAGGACGTCGCCTACGTCGCCGACCTCCGCAAGAACGTCAGGGACGCACCCGACCGCTGGCGCGCCTACGAGCGGGAGGCGAAGGCGATGGAGGCGGCCTACGCCTACCTGCGCACCCCGCAGGCCGCGACGGAGTGGCCGGTCGCGATCTCCCGCCTGGTCGACGCGCAGGACCGCACCCGGGCCGCGGCCGTCGCGTTCGACGAGCGGGCGAGGGACATCGCCCACGTCCACGACCACCACCTGTACGCCGACCTGAGCCGCGACGAGGCCCTTGCGCGGGCCGGTTACCCCGAGGCCAAGGACTGGCACGTCGGCGACGGCTTCGGCGGCCACTTCCACAACGGCCTCACCGGCAAGGTCGACCGCCTCATCCAGGAGCAGGAAGCCCACCTCGCCAAGGTCTGCCGCCTGTCCGGCACCACCACCTGATCACGGCACGAGAGAGGAGCGACATGAACAAGATCATGAGCATGCGGCCGTCCCCGCGCGGGACGGTGCTCACCATCCTGGGAGTGATCACCCTGGGCGTGGCCATCCTGTCGGTGGCCGTCTCCTACGACATCCTCGAACCCCGCTTCGGCGCATGGGCGGTGCCAACCGTCGGTGCTCTGGACGCTCTGTGGGTCGTCTTCCAGGCCACGGAGGTGCTGGCAGGCAACAACCGCGCCCGCGCCCGCCGCGTCCGGGGCGCCGGGCTGGCCCTGACGCTCGTCAACGCGGCCATCCCCACGGCCGAGCTGATCATGTCCCGGACCGACGGCTTCGACCTGGCCGTCGTCCTCACCCCGATCGCCATCGTCGCGACCAAGGTCGCATGGTGGCTCGCCCTCCCGTCGCTCGGGCGCAAGACGTCGCCCGAGACCCGTCAGACGATCGCCAGCAAGCGCCAGCAGGTCGCGGACCAGCTGGAGGTGATGGAGGCCGAGGCCGCCCACCGCATCGAACTGCTGGACGTGGCCAAGGACCTCCAGATGCGCGTCACCGAGGCCGAGACCGCCTACCGCAAGGCAGTGCTGGAGGCACAGAAGAAGATGACGGAGGAACTGCACGAGACGGCCGAGGCCACCGCCCAGACCGTCCAGGAGAAGGCCCTGCCGGCCTCCGTCGCGGCGATCGTCCTGCCAGAGCTGGGGCAGTGGACGCCGAGCGCGCCCGCCCTGCCCATCGCGCCGGACCGTGACGCCACCGGCACGCCCGCCATCGGCCGTGACACCAGCGGCACGCAGGTCAGCGCGGGTGCGGACGCCGAGGCGGCACGCCCGGCCGAGCACACCGTCACGCTCGATGAGCTGGCGGCCGTCGCGGGTGTGCCGGTCCCCGAACCGGGCGTGCCGCTGAGTGACGACCAGATGGCCGTGGTGCTGCGGCACCTGCGCTACTCCGACGACCCGCCCCTGTCCTACCGCAAGGCCCGCGCCGACTACCGCGGCGCCGGGTTCGTCGGCAGCGAGGAGCGCGTGCGTCACGTCTGGGGCACCGTCCTCGCGGCCGAGGACGGCGAGGAGGCGTCCGAGGACGCCGACGACAGCGAGGACGAGGACGCCGACGCGGACGCCTGACAAAGGGTGCCCGCCCCGTTTTGTCCGGCACCACCAGTGAGGGCCAGCCCGCCTGTGCGGGCTGGCCCTTGCTGCGACTGCCGGAAGCCAAATGCGCAGTCGACCAGTGCAGACCCGGCGAGTGACCCGGCGAGCGGATCGAGCGTTCGCAGACCCGGGGGAGCAGACCCGGCGAGCACGGTGAAGGAATTCCCTGGAAATCGAATGTGTGTGCGGCTATGGTCGCCCGCCCGTCCATGATCACCGAAGGAGAGGGGTGTGGGAAAGAAGAAGAACTCGCAGGTCAGTGAGGACATGGCCGGGCAGGCGGCAGGCGGCATCGGTGTCCTCGCCATCGTGTTCGGTGTCCTCGCCGCCATCAAGGACAAGCTCGGCCTGTCATGGCCGGCCACCGTCCTGCTCACCGCCGGGGCGCTGGTCGCCCTTGGCTACGGCGCCTGGCGGATCAGGGCCGCCATCGTGCGCCTGGTCGCGGGCGAGCGGCCCGCCATGAAGGCCGCTGGGGACGCCTCTACGGCTCTGGCGCAGGACGCGCTGATTCCTGAGGGGCCTGCCCGGGACGAGGTTCTGACCCAGGCGCTCGTCGCGAGCGGCGTCATCGGAAAGGACCAGTTCATTCGTGCGGACGAGTCCGTGGTGACGCCGCTGCCTCACGGGCTCGGCAACCGGTACGAGTTCCAGGTTCCTGTCGGGCGCACCTACAAGCACGTGGCCGCCAAGGCCGGTGAAGTGGCCGGCGCCCTCGGTGCGACCCGGCTGCGGACGCAGGTCGAGCGCGGCGAGCTGAGTGAACGCGACGTCGACATGACGGTGCTCGCGAAGCCGCCGTTCACCGAACCGTTCGCCCCGCCGACCAAGGAAATGATCCTCGCGCACGAGGGCATTCCCTTCGCGCACAGCATGACCGGTGAACTCGTCGGAATCGACGATTTCTCAAAGGGCGCGCTCTTCGTCGCCGGTATGACCCAGACCGGTAAATCGACGCTGACGATCGCCCTGCTCACCTGCGCCTACATCGCGTACGGGCCCGACCTCGATGTCTACCTCATCGAAGGAAAGCCCGGAGCCCTGGTCCGCTTCGAAAAGCTGGCGGTCCGCTACGAAGCATCCAGCAAGACGTCCGTATTCGACTCGATGGTGTGTGAACTGCTCCAGAAGCAGCAGGAGCGGTACGAACTGGATAACGCGGCAATGCGGGAACGCAAACCCAAGCCGCGCCACCGGCAAATCCTTTTCATCGCAGACGAGGTAGCCGACTACTACGTGAGCGACGGAAGCAACGAGTCGCGAAAAGAAAGGGCGCGGCTCGTGAAGAACTCGTCCGAGCTGGTGCGAAAAGGCCTGGAATGCGGAATCACCGTCGTCATGATGACGCAGCGGCCTTCTGACAGGGCTGTTCCGGTCGAGGTACGTGACCAGTTCAAGAGGCGCATCTGCCTCTATGTCTCCGGAAAGGGAAGCGCAGAGGTCGCGCTCGGATCGGACTATTTCAAGACCGAGTCTCCGATCCACCCCGCACTGATGGACGCCAGCATCCAAGGTCAGGGCGTCTACTTCGACGGCGTCACCTCGAAACTCATCCGAGGCATCCGCTTCGATGACGAGTTCATCTGGCAAGTCGTTGATGACGTCGCGGCCCGCAGGGAAGAGCGCGTCGAGGCGGCACCAGAAACGCCACTCAAACAGGCAATCGAGCTCATGCAGGAACGGGGCGTTGAGTTCATCAGGAGCGCGGAACTGGGCCCGGTGCTTGGAATCGAGGAGACCAGGCCCGGCGAGCTTGGAAAGGAGCTCAAAGAGCGGCTAGGGGTCGCTCCAAAAGCAACGAACCAGGGGCGTGGCTACAAGCTCGCCGACCTCAAGCAAGCCGCGCTGTCCGGATCTTGACCCGTCATGGCAGTCCGTCATGGGTCCGTCATGGGTCCGTCATGGCCAGGACCGCATGACGGACCCATGACGGACCCCAAACGGACCGCCATGACGGACCTGACCAGCGAAAACATCAGAGGGGAGGGGAAGCCCTTGAAAGGCTCTACAGCGGCCGTCATCGGCGTAGGAGCGACCGCGGCCGTCATCGTGGCCGCGCTCGTCCAGGCCGCCGGCGACGACCCGGTGGCGAGCGCGGCGCTCAGCATGGCCGTACCCGCCGAATACAGGAATCTGATCGAGGAGGCAGGAAACACCTGCCCCGAGGTCAGCCCCAATCTGCTCGCCGCACTGCTCACGCAGGAATCGGGTTTCAATCCAAAAGCGAAGAGCCCGGCTGGCGCGCAGGGCATCGCACAGTTCATGCCGTCCACGTGGGAGAACCACGGAATCGACGGCAACGGCGACGGAAAGCGTGACATCTGGGATCCCGAAGACGCGATCCCGTCATCCGCCAAGTACCTCTGCACCATCGCTGACGACGTCAAAGGCGTCCCCGGTAACAAGCAGAACAACATGCTGGCTGCTTACAACGCGGGAAGCGGCACCGTCCGCGAGTACGGTGGCGTTCCCCCGTACAAGGAAACACAGAACTACGTCCGATCCATCACCGCCCTCGCCAATCAGCATCCGGGCGGCAAAATGGCAGACACCGGGCAGGCCGCCACCGCAATCAGCGCGGCAAAGGGAATGATCGGCTCCCCGTACTCATGGGGCGGCGGCAATGCAAGCGGCCCCAGTACAGGAATTTGCTGCTCCCCCGGCGGCCAGAACGGAAACACTGTCACCGGGTTCGACTGCTCCGGCCTCACGCTCTACGCCTACGCGAAAGCAGGTATCACCCTGCCTCGCACAGCAGCCGCACAGTACGCGGCATCGGAGCCCGTCAATCCCGGAAATGTGCGCCCCGGAGACCTTGTCTTCTACGGCGCGAGCGCTACGAGCATTCATCACGTCGGCATTTATGTCGGCGGCGGCTGGATGATCGACGCGCCCCGCCCGGGCGAACAGGTCCGCTATTCCCCGCTGGACACGATGCGCGACCTTTTCGCCGTCGGCCGCCCCACCTCACACGCCAACAAGGAGATCTGACCCATGCGCAAGTTCACCCTCGCCAAGCCGATCGACATGTCCGTGGGATTCAAGGACTTCTTCGACACCATTGGCCTCACCGGCAGCGGCTTGGTCACCAAGGGCATCGCTGCCGTGATCACCATCATCGCGCTGCGGATGCTGTTCCAGCTCAACAGCGACCCCCAGAGCGCCCTGCGCAAGGGATCGATGGCCGTCGGCACGCTGTTCGTCGCCGTCGTCCTCGCCCTGTACGGCGACACCCTGTTCTCGACCGTGACCGACGCCAAGGGCTGATCACATGCCGTTCCGAGCAGACGAAGACCCGTGTGACGCCCTCAAAGGGACGCCGGGATACGAGTACTGCGCGAGGGACAACTCCGGTGGCGGGCCGCCCGACGGGGGCGGCTCGCCCGCCCCTGGCGGGGGCCAGGGCGTCACCGACGGAGCCGTCACCAGCGTGCGAGACCTCGCCGAAAGCCTCATCAGGACTCTGGAGGGGCTGCTAGCCCCGAAGGAGACCTGGGCGCCGGAGAAGGCGGACAACTGGCTCTACAGCCAGTTCCTGTGGCTGGGCCAGCACCTGGCCGTCGTCATCTTCATCTGCGTCGTCGTTGTGTGCGCCCTGACCGCATGGCAGGGCGCACCCCGCCTCAAGCAGATGGGAGCGAGCACCGGATGGACGCTCGCCGCCGTCGTCGGCATGGCGTCGATCCCCGGCGCCGTCATGCTGCTGAACGAAGCCGTAAGCGCCGCGTTCCACACCATGTTCAGCAGTAGCGAATCAACCCTCTTGGGCACGATCGCCAAAGACATGGATGACGCAGCGGATGCGAACAATCCGTTGTCGGTCCTGCTGATTCTGGCCGCGTTGGTAGTTGCTCTCGCCTTCGCGGCGTTGGTGTTCATGGCCCGCAACCTCGGCATCCTGATGTTCGTGTGCATGGCCCCGCTGGTACTGGCGTCGCTGGCCCGCGGCGGTGACACGTCGGCGGTCTGGGCGTGGGCGCAGCGGCTGCTGGGGCTGATGTTCGCCCCGATGGCACTGCTGCTGCTCAGCCCGTTCATGAAGATGACGGAGGGGGCGCTCGTGATGGACGCCCTCGTGCTGGTGGTCGCGGATGCCTTGATGCTGCGGATGATCTTCCACGGTGTGCCGTACTTCGGCCCGAGGGTGGCCCGTGGCGCCCGGGCGCTCGTGGAGCGCAGGACCGAAATCCCGCTCGCGCGGGCGGTCGTGCGGGCCGGCGCACCGGACGTCTACGAGCAGGAGACGACACCGCGCGGGCCGCGCACGGTGGACACCCCGCGCCGGGCCATGTCGCAGGACAAGGGCGTGCTGTTCGCCGCCTACGGCATCAAGCAGCGTGAGCGGCCGGGGCGGCTGACGACCGCGTCGGCCTCGCAGAAAGCCGCGCGGGATGCGGCCCGTACCGCGCAGATCCGGCAGGCACGCCAGCAGGCGCGCGCAGCTGCTCAGCCCCCGGCGGGCAGGCCTGCGGCGCCGCAGCCGCGGACGCCTGCTACCGCCCCGCAGCCTGCGCCCGGTCAGCCGGGCAATCCGTAAGTCCCACCCGGCCCCGGCGCTCACCTGCTCCGCCCCACTGCGGCGGCGAGGTGAGCGCCGGGGCCGGTCCCATCCTTGAGGAGGAAATGCCGTGTACTCCCTGACGCCCGGGTACCGCGTGCCCGCTCTGCAGCGCGGTCTGAGCCCTGTCGAGACCCTGATGACGAAAGCCAACATGGGCGTTGGGGGCGCCGTCCTGATGTCGGCGATGCTCACCCCGCCCCCCATCTGGACGTGGGGCGCGGTCGGTGCCACCGCCGCGCTGCTCAACATTGCGCCGGGCCCGCGCTCCGTGGCCCGGTGGGCGGCCGTCGGTTACCGGCGGCTGCGGGAGCGCACCGCCCCGGCCGCCATGACCGCCAGCCCGGGAGCGACCACCACATGGACGCTGTACCCGGAGCACGGCACCATGCAGGACCCCCAACTGCGTGCCGCCTGGCACGAAGCGTTCTCCCGCGCCCTCGCGTTCGCGGGCGACCAGGCACGCACCGCGGGCATTCAGGTGCACGTCACGCACCACACCACCGTCGGCGAGTACACCGAGCACACACAGACCCTCTCCGTCCACGTGCCGAAGGGACTGGTCGGGCACCCCGCTCGTGTCGTGGAGACCCTGGCGCACGAGTTCGCCGGCCTCGGTGTCCTCACCCCCGTGGAGCCCGAGCCTGCCCCGGCCGTGGTCGAACGCGGCCCGGGATGGGTCGGCCTGGACGACGACCGCTACGCGGCGACCGCGCGGATCACCGCTTGGCCCGACGAGACCGACGGCGACCTCATGCCGAAGCTGCTGCTGGGCCAGGGCGCCGACGAGCGCTCCCTGTCCGTCCTGTACCGGCCGCTGCCGACGGGGCAGTCCCGCCGGTCCGCGAAGTGGCAGCGCGCTGCCAGCGAAGCCTTCGTCACCGACAAGATCAAGGCCGACGCGCACGACCTCGCCAGCAGTGCGACGCACGGCGCGCTCGTCCAGGGCGCCACGCTCGTGGACATCGACGCCTACCTGACGGTGTGGGGGGACAGCCCGGAGGCCGTCACTGACGCCCGCTGGCAGGCGTCCCTCATGGCCGACCGGCACCGTATCCGTCTCGACTGGCTCCCCGGCCAGCAGCACCGCGCGTACGTGATGACCACCCCGCACGGAGCCTCCACCCGGAAAGGGGCGATCCTGTGATCCGCCTGCCCTCCAGCCACGCCGCGATCACCGCGCCGCTCGTCGCCTCCAGCACCCGCTTCCCCGGCATCCCGATCGGCCGGTCGCTGCTGGACGGACGACCGTTCCACCTCTCCCCCGTCCTGACCGACGACCGTGTCCTGCCGTCCACGAACTCGCTCGCCCTGGGCGGTCTCGGCTCCGGCAAGAGCACGACAGCGAAGGCCCGTGCCCGCCGCGAAATCCTCGAGCACGGCCACCAGTACGTCGTGATCGACAGCTTCGGGGAGGACAACGCCGGCGAGTGGGCGCCCCTCGTCCGCGCCCTCGGGGGCCAGGTCATCGAGGCCGGCTCGTTCACCCTGAACCCCGTCAGCGAGATGCTCCCGCGCGAGGTCCGCGAGCAGCTTGTCCGCTCGCTCATCGCCGCCGCGGAGCCCCGCGCCCTCACCCACCAGGCAACCCACGCCCTCCAGCACGCTCTGAGCCACCCCAAGGCCACGTCGCTCAACGGCCTGGTGGACGCCTTGGTCCAGCCGGAAGACGGACGCTGGCCGGCCGCGAAGCTGACCGAGTGGGGTGAGGGCGCCGCCATCGCCCTGTCCCGCTACACCGAAGGCAGCCTGCGCGGCCTGTTCGACGGCGACACCGCCAGCCTCCCCGACACCGACCTGCCACTCATCTCCTTCGACTTCTCCCGCCTGGACCGCAACAGCCCGGCGATTCCGTCGCTGATGGCCGCGGTGGCGTGTTGGGCAGAGCACGTGTGGCTGCGGCAGTCGACCGCCATTCACCGCCACCTGGTCCTGGAAGAGGCGTGGCAGATCCTGCTGTCGCCGGCCACCAGCGAGCTGATCCAGCGACTGCTGAAGAACTCCCGCAAATCCGGGCTGTCGCTGGACGTGGTGATGCACACGCTGTCCGACCTCGGCAACGGGCCCGCGCAGGACCTGGCGCGCCATTGCGAGGTCGCGCACGTCGGGCGCCTCGGGCCCGAGGAGGCCGCCATCGTCGGCGCCCTGCTCAACTTCCCTGACTGGGCCATTGCCAAGATCCCGACCCTGGCCCCGGGACAGGCGGTATGGAAGGTCGGGCCCGACTACGTCGACATCGTTCAGACGGTGATCAGCGCAGACGAGGCCCAGCTGACGGACACCTCGTCCCGGCGCCGCATGGCACAGCAGGCACTGGCCGTCGACCAGGACACCGCAGAGTCCGCGGCTCCCGCCGTCGACAGCGACGACGACCAGGACGACGACCTGTTCGCCAAGACTGATCCTGCCGGTGACGATGACGGCGAGTGGGGCTGGGAGATGCCGCCCAACGTCATAGACTCCCGCCACCTCGCCGCCATCGAGGCCGCACGGGAAGGGCGGTGCAACGAGGCCGCCAACCTGGCCGCTCTCGGAGAGCGCGAGGACATCACCGCCCACGGCATCAACTCCATTGAGGCCATCTCCTGGCTGTCGACCCGCGCCAAGGTGGCCGAACTGTGCGGGAACCTGGACCAGGCGGTCCGGCTCCGCGCTACCGTCGCCCGCATGGGGAACGTCGAATGGTTCGAGCAGACAGCGAGCGACAGCACATCACCGCAGTGGCACCGCGGACCCCAGCTGACCACGCCCGAACCGCTGACAGATGATGCACCGTCGGTGAAGCCGCGCCGACGCACCTGGCCCTACCTCGCCGCGATCGCCGCCCTGGCCCTCGCAGCCGGAGGCGTGTGGCAGAACGCGCAAGACGACAAGCAGGCCCAGGAGCGCCAGGAGAAAGCCGCCGCCTACAAGGGAGTATCGGCGACGGAGCTGAACATCGATGGGGTTGAGACTGAAGCCAGGGCAAAGTGGAGTAGGGACGGCCAATCGGTTGTCCTGTCAGTCTGGGTCGACTGGGAGGAGCACCCGAAGCTCGTTCGGATCGACTCCGGTGATCAGACGGCCCAGGAGAAGACAGTTCCACTAGAGCCGGGACAGATCCCCATGCCGATCCGTCTGGAAGTGAAGGTGCCGGTCAAGGACCGCCATCAAGCCGTCCAGATGACTGTCGCCGTGGGAGGCCCCCAGTGGGAAGAGGGCTCTCGGGCCCCGCGCCGCACGATCGAGTTCCGCCCGGACCGGACAGCCATCGACACCGAGACCGGCAAGCCGCTCAGGCAGCGCCAGGTGCGGCTGCTGTGACCCGACCCTGTGCGCGTAGCTGATGCCCCGTACCTGATGGTGCGGGGCATCAGCGTCTCACCACGTCATCCTCCGGACGCTCCGCCTGGTCCTCGCCCGCCCGCCCCGGCGCGGTGCGCGAGGACCGGTCAGGCCGTCCGGCCTCACGCACGACCATCCCCTTCCCCCAGCGATTGGAGAACACGTGGCCGTCATAGGCGTGCTGCGGGAGCCGAGCCCGCCCACCTGGTGGCAGGCGAACCGGCACAAGGTCTACGGCACTGCCGGACTGCTGATCGGCTACATGATCGGCAGCCACTTCCCCGGCGCCACCGACCAGCAGCCACAGCACCCCCGCCCGGGCCACAGCACTCCCGCGCCGTCCACGCCCGGCCAGCACCGCACCGAAACGGCCCTCGGCTGACCACCTGACCGCACCCGCACAGCGCCGCGCCCCTCCGACACCAGCACGACGTCGGCGGGGCGCCGTGCTGTCCACCGACACCTGGAGGTACCGCCCGTGCTTATCCCCCGCCCGCGCCGCCGGATCGGCCGGCCTCGCCCGCAGCGCCCAGGCACCCGCTACCCGCACCGCCCCGTCCGGCTCCCCGGCCCCTGGAATCCACGATGAGCACCCCGGCCGACAAGTCGGAGGACCTGGTCGACGTCGACCCGTACGACGACGGCAGCTTCCCCCAGTTCCGGTTCAGGCAGGCGCCCAAAGGGCTCGCGACCCGCCGCCAGTTACGGGCGATGGGACTCAGTCCTGGAGGTCAGGAACCCGTCGCGCAGCTGGTCTGGCGGCGCGGCGCGCATGGCCTGGCTGTACCGCGTCGACCTCGCGAGGCCAAAGCGGATCCCGACCCTCGCGCAGAAGAGGGCGCTGGACCGCGCCATGGCCGCGAGGCAGACCTGCCCGGCCTGCCGCCGCCGCTACCAGCACGTCCTGCCGCTGCGCCCGCTCGGCTCCTGCCTTGAGTGCTACGACGGCACGCCCGCCGACCCCACCACCTACACCCTCCCGCCCGGCCACACCCTCGCCGCCTAGGAGACGACGCGATGTCCACACCGACGACCACTCCAAGCCTCACGGACAAGAACCTGGAAGCCGCCCTGGTGACCGTCCAGACCGAGATCGCCCGCACCGACAGCAAGGCCTCCTTACTGCTGGCCTTCAACGGCGCCGTCCTCGCTGGCCTGAGCACCCTCGCCAACCACGAACTGCCCACCCACACAAAGGCGGCCGGCGCCCTGGCCGTCGCCGCCCTCGGCACCGCCGCAGTGCTGCTGCTCCTGGTCGTCCGTCCCCGCCTCGGCGGCCACGACCACGCGTCCTTCCCCTACTGGGCACGCCTGGACGAGACCGAAATTCGCGCTGGCATGACCAGCGACACCCGAGCCGCCCGCATCCGAGTCCTGTCCGGTATCGCCGTCGCCAAGTTCCGCCAGCTGCGCCGCGCTGTCGACTGCGTCCTCGGGGCACTCGGGTTCCTCGCCCTGGCCGCGATCAGCGCCCCGCTCTAGGTCCTGTCTGACAAAGGATCTTGGTTGGGTTCGCGGAGCCAGAGGATGAGTGAGGCGAGGTGGACTCCGGC
>NZ_MUND01000459.1 GCF_002154375.1 Streptomyces glaucescens
CCCCGCAGACCCTGCGGGGCAAGCCGAGGACGGACGCCCCCGCGCAGTACTCGCAGGAGCCGGCGCAGCAGGCGGCGGAGCCGGAGCGGGAGGACGCCCAGGTCGAGGGCGCCAAGGAGCCCGAGGGCCAGATCGAGGCGGAGAAGGCCGAGGAGCCGGGCGCCTGGGACTCGTTCGCGATGGCGCTGGGCTTCATCGGCGGCAAGCTCGTGAACGGCGTGGCGAGCCTCTTCGGCGCCGACAAGCCCGTCGTGGACCCGCAGAAACTGGCGGCCAAGTTCGCCGGACTGCCGACGAAGGACGAGGCTCTCAAGCAGGCGCAGGCGGGCAACGCGCCGGGCGTGCAGATGCAGGGCGCCGCAGGTCAGGCGGCGAGCGAGCAGGACGGCCACGTCGACGCGAAGGGCCAGGAGACCCTGGGGACCGCGCGGGACGACGCCGGGCGCGGGATGGGCGAGGACCAGGTCTACCCGGACGCGCCCAAGGAGCAGCTGACCGCGAAGGTGCCGGGCCGGCAGGGCGGCGGCGGGCAGGGAGTCGGGGCCGGGGGCGGTGCTACCGGCGCAGTACCGCCGGAGGCCGCCTCCGAAGTCGCCGAACACGAACGCGGTCCGCAGTTCCGGGCCGCGTTCAGCGAGGGCCAGAAGGGCATGTCCGAGAGCCGTCAGGCCAAGGACCGCGACTTCCGCGACTCGCAGGCGAAGCACAAGCAGCAGGTCGACGCCGAGATCGCCACCAACACCGAGGCGCAGACGGGCGAACGCGAGAAGGCGATGGCCGAGGTCACCGCCCAGCGCGAGGACTGGCGGGCCGAGCAGGACCAGGAACTGAAGAGCCTCGGCGACAAGAAGACCGACCGGCGCGAGAAGGTCCGCCAGGACGTCGAGGACGAGGAGAAGAAGACAGACGACAACGTCGACAAGGAGAAGGAGGGCAGCGACAAGAAGATCCAGGACGAGGCGGACCGGGCCGAGCGGGAGGCCGACCAGAAGAAGAACACCGCCGCCGAGGACTCGGGCAACTGGGTCACGAAGGCCTTCGACTGGATCAAGCAGAAGGTCATCGAGATCAAGAACGCGATCGTGCGGGTCATCCGCGCGGCGCGGAACGCGGTGATCGGCTTCATCCGCACCTTCAAGGACACGGTCACCCGCTGGATCGACGAGGCCCGCAAGAACATCGTCGACGCGATCAAGAACTTCATCAAGGACCTGATCGAGTTCGCCAAGACGATGGTCCGGGCGGTCATCGACCTGGCGAAGCGCATCCGCAACCTCGTCACGAGCCTGATCCAGGCGGCGATCGCCCTCGTCAACCGCCTCTCCCAGATGCTGAAGCAGATGATCACGGATCTGCTGAACGCCCTCGGCAAGCTCCTGAGCAGCATCCTGGACATCCTGAAGAAGGCGCTGCTGGACGTCCTCAAGGCCGTCGTCGACACGGTGAAGGGCATTCTCCAGTTCGCCGCCGGCATGCTGAGCGCCCTCGGCGACTTCATGCTCATCGCCGTGGACTTCCTCTCCGACCCCGGCGGCTGGCTGAGCGGCGCGAAGAACTCCGCCGTGGACGGCGCCAAGAACCACCTGTTCCGCGAGGTCAAGTCGGCGGTCAAGGCCTGGTTCCAGTCCAAGATCGAGGAAATCCTCGGCATCCCGAAGGCCGTCTTCGACAAGCTCCTCAAGGGCGGCATCACCCTCGAACAGATCGTCAAGGAGACGTGGGACGCCATCGTCCCCCAACTCCCGCTGATCATCGGCGAGATCGTCATCACGAAGGTCATCGCCAAACTCATCCCCGGCGCCGGCTGGGTGATGGCGGTGATCGACGCCATCCGCACGGCCATCGGCGCGCTCGGCGAGATCCTGCGCGCGATGGGCGCGGTCCTCGACTGGCTGAAGGCAGTCCGCACCGGCGGCGCGGGCATCCTCTTCGCCAAGGCGGTGGCGGCAGGCATCGTGGCCTTGCTGGAACTCGCCTACGAGGCCCTGCTGAGCGGCATCGGCAAGTACGTGGCGAAGGTGGGCCGGCGCTTCAAGGACATCGCTGCGCGGCTGGGCAAGGATGGAAGGGGTGATGGGAGGCAGCCGACCGCGGGCGCCTCCGACGACACGGTCGATCGGAAGACCGGCCCGCGACGGCAGCCCCGGCCGCAGCGGCCAGGCGCCGACGGATCCCCGCCGCGCCGTCCGACGGGAACGGCTGTCGCCCCGAAGACTCCCGTCCCCGCCCCGGGCAAGCCCAGGACCGCCGCGCCGGGCACGGGCCGCCCACGCCCGAGCGGCCCGGCTGCCGGCCGTCCCTCAGCGGGCCCCGGCCGCCCCGACAGCCGTGACCGCCCCGACGCCCGTCCGGCTGGGCCCGCGACCGAGCGCACTCGACCCGGTCGCACCACGCCGTCCCGGCCGCGCGACGAGGATCGTCCCGCTCCAGCCCGCCCTGCCGACCAGGCCCCCCAGCTCTCGAAGGGCGCTGACATGACCTCGGGCAAGGACAGGACCCAGGGCCCCGACCGGCCGCAGCGTGAGGGCACCCTCAGGCCCGACCGGGACGGGCGGGACGACAGGGACGGCAGGAAGCCCGAGGAAGATGACCGGGGGCCGAAGAGGGGCGACGACGGCAAAGACCTGAAGAGGCCGCGGAAAGACGAAAGGAAGGACCCGCGGAGGAGTAAACGCCCTCCGCGCGAGGACAGGAAGAGGGACGAGAACTCGCCGGACCAGAAGAACGATCGCCTTCGCAGGATCGTCGACCGGATCCGGCCTGTCGAAGAGCGGATGCTGCGGAACGGTGTGCAACGGGACCACCACCTGGCGGCGCTGGAAGCGATGCGGCGGTGGTATCGCCTGACCGATCTCGCGCGCAGTCACCCCCCCAACTTCGAGATCCTGGCCACGCTGAATCCGACCCGCAACGTGATCAACGGATGGCAGGGACCGGAGGAAGGCTATGACGTCGACGGCTCCGACAAGGGCGACAAGACGACACCGGTGGACTGGCTGACGAGAACCCATCGAGACCCGAAGCTGCCTCCAGTGAAGTCACCAAAGTTCGAGGACAACAAGCTGGCCTCGAGTTTCAAATCCGAATACATCAACAAGAAATTTGCCCTGGCTGAGCAGGACCGTAAGACCAGACGCTCACCGGAACCACTGGGTTTCCGCTATCTGAACAGCCTGACCAACCTCACGGACAGCGAGCGATGGGACCGGACTCACCTGCTGCCCTACGAACTGGGGGGCAATGTGAAGAACCAGAACCTCGTTCCGGCACGGCACTATCAGAACATGAAGCTCAGGGTGACCGAGGGGCCTGCGGGGCGCTGGGTCGACAAGGGCGGGCAAAAGATCGTCTGGTACCAGGTCGACATTGCTTACCATCCGCGGCAGGTGCTCGCCAACGGAGATGTCATCGAGGGCTTCCCGAGCCGCCTGAACACAGCGTGGGGCAAGTACAAGAAGAAGCCCGACGTCAGTGGCGCGAGTGAGACCCACTGGGACGCTCAGCCCGCGGTGACCCAAGTCTCGATCTCCGGCATGGAGACACCGCCGACCAGTTCGGCAGGACCCGTGTGCCGGGTGAACGACGAACAGGACACCTACCGCCTCAAACTCGCCCTAGGGGCGAACGACAGGCACATGCGGGCCATTTTGCTGCTGCGTTCCCAGAAGCGCTTCGAGAACGAAGTCGAGATGATTAATCGCATCAAGGCGTACCAACCGCGCTTCAAGCTGGAGAAGATAGAGCGTCACCTTGCGAGACTGAGGGGTCAGCGACGGCTGCGCTTCAAGAGGTAAGTTCCGCAGCCACCCCCTCGACCGGACATGAAGGCGAGCCGCGATGCAATCACTTACGGAAAGCGAAGAAGCGCAGGTCGAATCGATCGCCGACCTCACTCGAAGCGAGCTCTTCGACGTGGAACACGAGCAGGAGGACATCACCTTTCCGCTGGCCAGATTCGATCCCCTGTCGGAGACCGATCCGAACTGGACGGGCGTGGTGCTCAGCGCCGAGCTCAAGAAGTGCGCCTTGCGGTTCGCGTCCCTCTCCTGCGCATGGTCATTCCGAGGTCCCGAGCGCGACCTCTACGGAGAGTTCTTCCT
Source organism: Streptomyces glaucescens (assembly GCF_002154375.1). Lineage (GTDB taxonomy): Bacteria > Actinomycetota > Actinomycetes > Streptomycetales > Streptomycetaceae > Streptomyces > Streptomyces glaucescens. The sequence goes on from NZ_MUND01000459.1 coordinate 4,101, forward strand.
ACGGCACGTGTACCTGGCTCTGATCGAAGACCCGCCGCTCTGCAACGACCTGGCCTCCGAAAGCGAGCGTGAGCTACTGGCCAGCCTGCGAATGATCGACTCGGCCCCGCAAAGGGCGACCGGCGAGGCAACGTTCATCCGGATCGAGCCGCACAAAGAGAACCTCGAGCTCTGGTACCAGGACAGATATCTGTTCGATGAGAACGACAACACCCAGGGCTTCCTCAAGATGGAGCTCGACTATTGCGGCTACCTGGACGCCCTGCGTATGACCAAGGGCGCTTTCGGCTGGCAGATGTTGTTTGTCGATGCCTCTCTGCGTGACACCGGGTTTCGTGCTCATGCGGACAACCTCCGGAGCATGCTCGAGGTTTTTCCGTCCGTATTTCCCCAGTACGACTACACGCCGCTGAGGAACCGCCTGGAGGCCCGCCTGTGACCCGCTACGCCGACATCCCCAAACCCATCCGCTCCGGCATCGTCGTGGTCAACCCCGAGACCGGCACCCCCCAACGCGTCATCGTGCTCCAGTTCAACCCGGACACCCTGGAGCGCAGCGTGGCCCCGCAGTCCGCCGGGGACAGTGGGGACACCGGAGCCGGCGGTACCGGTAGCGGGGACCGGAACGAGGCGCTGCGGCTCAAGGGGCCCGCGCAGGAGACGTGGAAGTTCACCGCCGAGATCGATGCGACCGATCAGTTCGAGGTCGCGGCGCCCGACGGGATTCATCCACAGCTCGCCACCCTGGAAATGCTGGTGCAGCCGACCACCGCGAAGCTCCGCGAGGTGATGCGCCTGTCCCAGAAGGGCGTCATCGAGATCAGCCCGATCGAGATGCCCCTCACCCTCTTCACCTGGGGCAGCAAGCGCGTCATGCCGGTGCGGCTCACCGAACTGTCCATCAACGAGTCCGCGTTCGACGTGAACCTCAACCCGATCCGGGCCTCGCTCAGCATCGGCATGAAGATCCTCACCGTCAGCGACCTGCCCGCCGGGCATCGCGGTGCCGATCTCTACATGGCCCACCTCGCCCAGAAGGAGCGGCTCGCCGCCGGTGCGCGCGGGGGCGGGATCGGGTCGCTCGGGCTCGCCGGGGCCGCCGGCTTCGTCACCGCAACCCGGACCGGAAGGGGATGAGACCGACAGTCATGGCCGACATCGAGTCGTACGAGAGTGCCCTGGACGCCATCCCCGGGGCCCACCCCTATCCCCGCACCAGCCGCTACCACGACGCCGAGATCGGCATCCACCGGATGGACGACGGCACCGAAGTCCGGTACGCCAAGCGGCGCTTACTGCCTCCCCTCCCCGACGACCCGGAGGATACCCACGCGCACACCGTCGCCGCCGGGGAGCGGCCCGATCTGCTCGCGCAGCGGTACTTCGGGGACCCGGGGCAGTGGTGGCGGATCGCCGACGCCAATCCCGTACTCGATCCCGCTGAGTTGACGGGGGAGGCCGGGCAGACCGTACGCGTTCCCCTCGCCGGCGGGTTCCCCCGGGGGGACCGGCGTGTTTGACGTGCCCGTGGGGCAGGGCCCCGTTCATGTCACGCTCCTCATGGGGCCCCAGCTGGTGCGGCCCGTGCCCGCCGAGGTCACCGAGGCTCTGCTCTCCGCGCAGATCACGGCGACCGCGGGGGAGCGGAGCGGGTTCCAGCTCGCCTTCGACCTCACCAAGAACGGGCTCATCAACCGGCGGCTGCTGCCCGAGGGGTTCTTCGATCCGAAGACGCGGGTCGTCGTCACCGTGAGTGTGAAGGGCACGCCCGACGTGCTCTTCGACGGGCTCGTCGTGCGGCAGGAGGTCGGTGCCAGCAATCAGCCCGGTCACTCGACCCTCACCGTCACGGGGGAGGACCTGACCCTGCTGATGGATCTGGAGGAGCGCACCGCCGGCTATCCCAATCTGCCGCCCTGGGAGCGCGTGCTGGCCATTCTGCGCCGGTACTCCGACTACGGCATCCGGCCGGACGTGTACAAGGAGAAGATCGCCCAGCCCCCGCACCAGGACCTGCGGGTGCACTACCAGACGGGCACCGATCTCCAGTACGTCACCGAGCTGGCCCGCGCCAACGGCTACACCTTCTACCTGGAGCCCGGTCCCGCCCCGGGGCAGTCCTCCGCCCGCTGGGGCCCGGAGGTCCGGCTCGGTGTCCGGCAGCACGCCCTCAACGTCAACATGGACGCCCAGTCCACCGTCGACCAGCTCACCTTCGCCTACGACGGGACGGCCCGCGAGGAGCCGCAGGCGCGCTGGCAGAACCCGGAGAACCGGCACGCGTCGCTGCTGCCGCAGCCGTCCATCAGTCCGCTGCGTCCGCCGCTCGGCAAGCGCCCCACCCCGGCCCTCAAGCGCCGCACCCTCACCGGCACCGCGAAACAGCAGCGCGCTCAGGCCGAGGCGGAGCTGCTCGCACGTGCCGCCGTCTCCGCCGATGTCGTCTCCGGGTCCGGTTCGCTCGACGTCAACCGGCACGGCTACATCCTCCAGCCCCGGCAGCTCGTCGGGGTGCGCGGCGCGGGACGGGCGTACGACGGCGACTACTACGTGAAGTCCGTGACGCACAACCTGCGCCCCGGCTCGTACCAGCAGAACTTCACCCTCTCCCGGGAGGGCCTGGAAGCCCGGAGCGACCACGTCCGGCCCTGACACCACCCGACAGACCACCCGTATCAGGAGCACCCCACCATGGCGGCACCCAGCAATCGCTACCTCGGCAAGTTCCGCGGCAAGGTCCTCAGCAACGACGACCCCCTGCGCATCGGACGCATCACCGTCGAGGTCCCGGACGTGCTCGGCGAGGAGCCGTCCACCTGGGCGCTGCCCTGCCTGCCGTTCACCGGGCCGCGGTCGGGACAGTTCGTGGTGCCGCCGCCCGGCACCGGCGTGTGGGTGGAGTTCGAGCAGGGCGATCCCAGCTTCCCGGTGTGGACGGGGTGCTGGTACGGCGCCGAGGACGAGCTGCCGCCCGACGCCCGCGACGCGCTCCGGGCCGGCGGGCCGGACAAGCCGGTCGTCGTACAGACACCGCGCGCACACAAGATCGTGCTGAACGACGCCCCCGGCGACGAGCAGGGGATCCTGCTCCAGGCCCAGGGCGGGGCGTACATCCGCATCACCCGCGACGCCGTGGTCATCGCCACCGGCGCGGGCGCCGAGGTCGTGCTGCGCGGACGTGAAGTGACCATCAACGAGGGCCAGTTGACCGTGCTCGCCAAGCGGTAGAACACCTGACGCGCCCAACGAGAACAGCGAGAGACGAAGACGGGGGACGAATCAAGTGTCCGGGACTCTGCTCGACGCCGAAGCCGTGATCGGCTGCCCGCACGGCGGCCGCGTCGCCACCACCACCTCACCCGCGGACGCAGTGCGGCTCGCGGGCGCCGCCGTCGTCACGGCCGCGCACACCTACGCCGTCACCGGCTGCCCGCACACCGTCGACAACGTGCCCACGCCCTGTGTCGCGGTCCGCTGGAGCGCCCACGACACCGGCGTCACCGTCGCGGGCGTGCCCGTGCTGCTCGACACCTCCGCCGCCCAGTGCCTCACGGCGGCCCTCGTCCCGCAAGGAGTGCCCGTCGTCCAGGCCGCGCAGCGAAAGGTCACCGTCCGATGAGTCCCTACAGCGGCATGAGTCCGCGCAGCGGCGCGAGCCCCCGCAGCGACATCGCCTTCCCCTTCCGCGCCGACCGCCGCGGCCGTACCGCGCACGCCCGGCCCGGCGAGCACGTCTACGACCTGATCGAGCAGCTGCTGTTCACCAGCCCCGGGGAGCGGGTGATGCGCCCCGACTTCGGCTGCGGCCTCCTCGACCTGGTCTTCGCGCAGAACAGCCCGGAGATCCTCAGCACCCTGGAGCTGTCCGTGCACGCCGCCCTCCAGCGCTGGCTCGGCGATCTCATCGAGGTGGACGACCTCGACATCACCGGTGAGGACACCGTCGTACGCGTCCGGTTGTCGTACGTCGTACGGGCCGACGGCGTGCGGCGTGAGGACGTCTTCGAAGGGAGGGCCGCCGCATGACAGGCGCCACCGTGTCCCGCCGCGCCAAGGTGCGGGCCGCGCAGCTCAACGGGATCGACGCCGTCGAGGTCAGCGACGACGGGCTGCTGCTCACCGTCACCTTCCTCGGCAAGGCCCCGCACGGCCTCGGCCCGGAGAACGTGCGGATCGACGGCGGCCGGCGGATCACCGGCATCACGGCCGTCGACGTCAGCGTCGAACGCGAGGAGGACCCGGAACTCGACGACCGGCTCTACGTCACCCTCGACGGGGCCGGCGACACCTCCCGCTACCGGCTGTCCCTCGTGGAGGCCGACCCGTACGGGCGGCCCGGCACCCGGCCCTACCGCGGATTCGACCAGCGCTACCACAGCGCGACGTTCGCCTTCCGCCCGGACTGCCCCACCCCCTTCGACGACACCCCCAGCGGGGACCGTCCCGGCC